>CAXUNZ010000083.1:0-3797 GCA_964252525.1 uncultured Acetobacteraceae bacterium | reverse complement strand
CCGCGATCTCGACGACGATCGGCCTCGCTTTTCGCCTGCGCGATCCGGAAAACCTGCTCGGCAAGGGCACCGAGCTCGGCATCACTTGCGGACTCATTCCCGCGAAGACCCCGGGCGTCGTTCTGGGCCGCCGCCACGATCCGCTGTCGATTCCGTTCTATAACTGCCCCACGCAAGGTAAAGATGTCGTGGTCTCGATCGACGCGATCGTCGGCGGCGCCGGCTGGCGGGAGGAAGACGCTTTGCGCCACATGGCCCCGCACGTCGAAACGGGGCATATCTACCATTTGCAGAACGTGCCGGCCGAGGATTTGCAGACGCTGATGCGCAACGCGGCCTGCTTCGCCTCGGTGTCGTATAACGAAGGCTTCGGCTATTCGCCGCTGGAGGCAACGCAGGCAGGCGCGCCTTGCGTGATTTCGGATTTGGCGGTCTTCCGCTGGATTTTCGGCGAGGGCGCGGTTTTTGTCGATCCCTACGATGTGGATGCCATCGCCGTGGGCATCGAGCGGCTGACCTGCATGCCTTTGAGTGCGGCGCTGGTGGCCGAATTGCGCGCGCGGGCCGAGGGTGTTCTGGCGCGTTTCCGGCCGGATGTGGTGGCGCAGTCGTGGAGCGCTTTGCTGGAGGGTTCGGGGCTCGCCGCGGCTGGAAGCCATCCTGCGCGGCGACGCGCGATATCGTAGGATCGATTCTGTAGGGGGATTTATGCGGCCAAATGTCGTGTTGGTGGCGACGGCTTTCGGGCTTGCGGCCATGGCCGGGGCGCAGGGCGCCAATTTGATCAAGGATGGCGGCTTTGAATCGCCTGCTGTTCCGGTTGGCTCGCTGACGAGATTCGACACCGGCGATAAGATCGGCCCTTGGACGGTGGTCGGCGCCAGCGGCACCGTCGATCTGATAAGCAAGTCATACACGTATGACGGGTTTACGTTTTTGGCCAAAGCGGGAATCAATGGCTCGATCTGACGGGTGCGAGCCAGACCGCCACCGGCGTGGCACAAACATTTTCCACGGTGAGTGGGGCCAATTACGAGCTCAAGTTTTCCGTCGGAAGCGTGTACGACCCGGGTGGCCCGGTGGGCACGAGTTCTACTGTCTATGTCATGAATGGCAGCACGCCGCTTTACACGGCTGTCGCCAAAGGCAAGCCGGGCACGACGGTTCAGACGTGGAAGACTTTTACCGTCGCCTTCAAGGCGACATTTGCCAAAACCACCTTGTCCTTCATCAACGGCGACCCATCCACCGACACGGATTGCGGCCTGGATGCGGTCTCTGTCGCCGCCGTAAAGCACGCTGATTTGCTCGGCCGCCTTCGCAATTGATATGAATGGGGTCTGGGGCCTCCCGGCCCCAGCGGGGTCCAGGGGCGGAGACCATGGCCTCTTCTGGAAGAGGCGTTCTTTACGGGATTTCGGGTAAATTTGTACATTTGCTTGCACGCCATTTGGCGGCTGGCGACAAAGCCGCTTGCCCGAGGCTGCATTCACCTGCATGCTGCATCCAACGAAAACGAAAACTATAGGGGAACGCTCATGAAGCGGTATCACGCAGCGTTTGGGCTGGCGGCCCTGGCGCTTGCCGGCACGGCCTTGACGACGAACGCCGCGCGCGCGGCCTCACCCTGCGCGGCGCTGAACAGCTCCTTCCCCAACGGCGAAGCGCTGACACTCTCCAAGGCGCTCGGCTACACGGGCGAGAACAACGGCACGCCCATCGTCGTCGGCGTGACCGCGACCGACATCGCCGCCGGTGCACTGAATGCCGGCGCGCCCGCGGTGTGCGAGGTCGGCATCTTCATCGCCTCGGATGGCAATCCCAACGACTCGCAAATTCAGGTCGGCGTGCTGCTTCCCGTCGGCACCGAGGGCGACAACGACCAGAATGCCTGGAACGGCCGCTTCCTTGGGACGGGCAATGGCGGCTTCGCCGGCACGATCGCCGATAGCACGCTGGTGCTGGGCCTCGTGCCCTCCTACCTCGCCACGGGCAAGACCTATGCGGTGGCCAATACCGATATGGGCGATGGCGCCGGCCTAGGCGGGCCGCCGGACTGGCCCACGCCCTGGTATAATTGCAACACGCTGTTCTGCGGTAGCCAGGAGGGCAACCAGCTCTACGGCCAGACGCTGGGCGGCCTGTATGGCAATCCAGTGGCCATCGGCGATTTCGGCTACCAATCCACGCACCAGATGACGGTGGCGTCCAAGCAGCTCATCGCCGATTTCTACGGCACTCCGGCCACCCGCAGCTATTTTCATGGCTGTTCGACGGGCGGGCAGCAGGCTCTGATGGAAGCGCAGCGCTTCCCCACCGATTACAACGGCATCCTGGCCGGGTCGCCGGCCTATAACCGCACCCATCTGCATATCGCCAGCGCCGCCTATTACGAGGTGACGCATGCGCCGTCGGACGGATCTGGCATCCTGACCAATGAGGCGCTGAGCCTGGCGCACGCGGCGGTGCTGAGCCAATGCGCCGGCAAAGATGGCGGCTATGCCGGCGACAATTTTCTGATGCTGCCGGCGCAATGCAAATTTTCGGCGACCAGCCTGCAATGCACGGGTGCCCCGAACGAGGTGCCCTGCACCAACGCCCAGGGCACGAGCTGCACCTGCCTGGTGCCCAATCAGGTCGTTTCGCTAAACGCGGCCTATACGGGCGCGCGCGACAATCTCGGCAAGACGCTCTACCCCGGCTATGAGCGCGGCGTGGAGGACCCCAACGCGGGTCTGCTGGTCGAGGAGGAGGAGGTCTCCGAGCCGCTCTTCGACAGCCTCGATTACTGGGCGTTCGGACCCAATTTCACGTGGCAAAGCCTGTTTGCCAGCACGGCAACCCCTCAGCCCATGCTGCGCTCCCGCATCCTGGCGATGGACAACGTGCCGGAAGGCGACACCAATTTTGCCGGATTGCTGAACGCCGACAACGCGGCGCTGAGCAACAGCGGCTTTGTCGCCGCCGGCGGCAAGCTGATCATGTATGCGGGTTATGAAGACCCGCTGATCCCCTCGGCCAGCACGTTCGATTACTACAACCAGGTCAAGCGGGACTGGCGTCAGCAGGGCGGCGCCGCTCTGCCAAGCTTCGTGACCTTGTATATGGCGCCGGGCGTCTGGCACTGTAACGGTGGGCCTGGTGCCAACGCCTTCGGCAACCTTTCGGCGCAATTGCCGCCCCAGCCGACGAATCCGGGCGATGACGTTCTGGGTGCGCTGGTGAATTGGGTGGAAAAGGGCGTGCAGCCTGGCGCAATTACGGCGACCAAGTACGTCAATGACAATGCGAGCCAGGGGATCGCCTTCCAGCGCCCGCTTTGCCCTTATCCTGACACGGCCAAATACGCGCATCCGCTGCAGCCTTGGCAGAATGCCAGCAGTTGGGCCTGCGCCGCGGCGGCGCCCGTGTTGAACCAGGAGTTTGATCCGCTCTACGGGCCACGGTAGTCAGCCGTCAGGCCTCAGCTTTCAGTCATCAGACGAGCCTCACGCAATCGCTCTGATGACTGACTACTGACGACAGGCCCGGAGCTCCTGGCCTTCGTCAATGCCAAGGCGCCATGCTACGAGCGCGCGCGATGCTCACCTCCCACCCCGTCACGATCCCCCTCTCGGGGCAGATCTCCGTCCCCGGCGACAAATCGATCTCCCACCGCGCCCTGATGTTCGCCGCGCTCGCGATCGGGCGCACGGTCATCACCGGCCTTCTGAATGGCGAGGATGTACGGCGTACCGCCACGGCGATGCGCGCGCTCGGCGCGCGCATCGATCGCCACGGCGACGCCTGGCCCGTGC
>CAXUNZ010000082.1:0-12065 GCA_964252525.1 uncultured Acetobacteraceae bacterium | reverse complement strand
GATATGGTTGGGAAGCGGGGGGGAGTTGGGGGTGCCTTAAACGCCCGCCCCCCCCAGACCCCAGGTCATTATTTTGGAGCGAAGCCAATAATCGACGGGAGGTTTGGGGGGCAGGCACTGCTCCCCCAACCTTACTTCGACAGTCTATTAGATTCACGCGGATTACTTCGCAATAAAATCCACGAACGCGCGCAGCGGCGCAGGCACGTAGCGCCTTCCTGGGTAATAGAGAAAAGGTCCGGAAAAGCGCTGCCACCATGGCTCCAGCACCGGCTCCAGCGCGCCGCTGTCCAGATGAGGACGCAGCCAATCCTCGAAAATCTGGATCATTCCGGCGCCGGCCACGGCGGCATCGATGGACAGGTCGGTGGCTCCGCCGGCGCTGACAATGAGCGGCCCGGCCGGATCGATCTTTACGACCTCCCCCTCCCGCTCGAATTCCCACGCCGGCATCGCGCCGCTGGGAAAGCGGCCGCGCAGGCACGAATGGTCCAGTAACTCGCGCGGGTGACCGGGCCGGCCATGACGGTCCAGATAGGCCGGCGACGCCGCGGTTGCGGCGCGCTGCTCACGCGGGCCGATGGGAACGGCGATCATGTCTTGCTCCAGCCGCTCGTCATAGCGGATGCCGGCGTCGCAGCCGGCCGCCAGCACGTCCACGAAGCTTTCCTCGGCCACGATTTCCAGCCTGATGTCGGGATAGGCGGCGAGAAAAGGCGGCACGATCGGCGGCAGGACCAGGCGCACGACGCTGACTGGAACGTTCAGGCGCAGCGTGCCCGCCGGACGATCACGGAAGCTGTTGACCACTTCCAGCGCCGCCTGCACCTCGGCCAGCGCCGGGCCAAGCCGGTCCAGCAGGCGCGCACCCGCTTCCGTCGGCATGACGCTGCGGGTGGTGCGGTTCAGCAAGCGTATGCCGAGCCGCGCCTCCAATCGCGTTACGGCCTCGCTGAAGCCGGAGGGGGAGCTGCCGGCCGCGCGCGCCGCCTGGCGGAACCCGCCGGCGCGCACCACCGACATGAACGCGGTCAGGTCGCCCAGATCCGCCGCCATTGTTCGCTCACCCGAACAGCCCGTATCGATTGTAGCCCATTATCGTGCGGGCGGACACACCCACATCGCGGCTTCCACTGGAGACAAAAGCCATGCCCGACATCCGCAACACCGATACCTTCAAGCTGGGCGAGCGCACCGTCAGGCGCATGGGCTATGGCGCCATGCAGCTCGCCGGTCCCGGCGTCTTCGGCCCTCCCAAGGACAAAGCCGCCGCGATCGCCGTGCTGCGCGAGGCGTTGGCGAGCGGTGTCGATCATATCGACACGAGCGATTTCTACGGTCCGCACGTCACCAACCAGCTGATTCGCGAAGCTCTTCATCCCTACGACGCCGAGTTGGTGATCGTGACGAAGATCGGCGCGAGGCGTGGCGACAACGGGTCCTGGAATCCGGCCTTTTCAGCGGAGGATCTGACCGCCGCGGTGCACGACAACCTGCGCAATCTCGGGCTTGATGCGCTGCATGTTGTCAACCTGCGGCTCATGTTCGACTCGCACGGACCGGCGGAAGGGCCGATCGAGGCGCCGCTTTCCGCCCTGGCGGCGCTTCAGCAACAGGGACTCGTGCGCCATATCGGTATCAGCAATGCAACAACGCGCCAGGTCGCGCAGGCACGGTCGATGGTGGACGTTGTCTGCGTACAGAACCTATACAACCTTGCGCATCGCCAGGACGACGCGCTCATCGACGATCTTGCCTCCGCGGGTATCGCCTACGTGCCCTATTTTCCATTAGGCGGTTTCACGCCGCTGCAATCGGAGGCGCTGTCCGGTGTTGCTTCCCGTCTTGGTGTTACGCCATTGCAGGTTGCCCTTGCCTGGCTGCGTCTGCGTGCACCCAATATCCTTTCTATTCCGGGAACGTCTTCGATCGCGCATTTGCGGGAAAACCTTGCGGCGGCCACGCTGGAATTGCCGCCCGAGGCGATCAGCGCTCTTGATGAAATAGGTGCGGCAAAACACTGAGGGTTGGCATAATAATATGTAACGAAAAGCTGCGGCCTGCGCTCCTTGCTTTGGTGGCGCGCCACGATGGCAGACGAGGCCCGTAGCGGCGGAGCCACTGGCCCGCCTTGCCCGGCCGGCAACTTTGGCGCAAAAGCAGCCGTTACCCGGAAGGTGCGCCCGCAGAGGCGCCCGCTACAATGGAGACGACACATGGCAAAAGAAACGCATCACGAAGCCGCCGAGCACCACGAAAAGGCGGCCAAGTCGCACCGCACCGCGGCCGAACACCACGACAAGGGCGACCATTCGACCGCCCACAAGCACGCCACAGAGGCGCATGGCCACTCGACCAAGGCCCATGAGACCTCGACCCCGCCGCCCGGAAACCGCGGCTAGCACGGTCCCCCAAAGAATTAATTGGCAAGGGGGGGGGGCGGCGCGCGGCCGCCCCCTCACTCCGCCATATTCTCCAGCGCCACAGCCATTTGGCGCACTGTTCCGAACGCTTCTCTATGATGACGGCACGGCCCGTGCTCGGAAAGCGCGCGGCGATGTCGCACGGTGGCATACCCCGCATTTTCTTCCCAGCCGTAATGCGGAAAACGCACGGCCAGACGTGCCATGGCGCGATCGCGTACGACTTTCGCTACGATAGATGCCGCCGCAATCGACAGGCACTCCGCATCGCCACCGATGACGCATCTGACCTCGCAGACGAGCTTGGGCGGGTAATTGCCATCGACCAACGCAAGGTCAGGCCTTTGCGGAAGCCGGCGGACCGCGCGCGCCATCGCCAACATACTGGCATGCAGGATGTTCAGTCGCGCGATTTCACTGACCGACGCGGCGCCAACCGCAATATCGGCTGCCCCATACGCGCGCAGCGCGTCATGCGCCGCCATCCGTTCCCCGCGCGTCAGCTTTTTGCTGTCATCGAGCATGCGCGCGAGTTTTCGTGGGATGCGGCCACCCAAGACGACGGCGGCGGCGATGACAGGCCCGGCCAGCGGCCCGCGTCCGGCCTCATCCACGCCTGCCACGCGGCCGCCATGGCCGGCCTCGAATCGGTAATGCGGCATGGATCGATGCTAGCAGCCGGCGGCCCCGAGGCGGAAGAGCCTGCTCCATCGCCGGCCGGCCGCCGGCGCATCATTCTACAGGTGCGTGACCAACTGGCTTGTCTGCGCGCTTATGGCGTCCGCGACGATGCGGCGATGGCAGAAATGCGGATCACGCTCGAAACACAGCAGGCAGGTGGGCGCGGCGCGCGCAATCGCTACGGCCTCGCTCAGCGCTGTCTGCGCGCGTTCCGTGGTCATATGTGCGTCGAATATGGCGGCCATTTCGTCAGCCCGGCCGGCTCGTGCCGCCTGCCGGCCAGGCTTGGGCGTGCCGAGTGCCTGCAGATGCAGGTATCGAATACCGCGCGCTTCTAAGGACGCGGCCAGCATACGCTTGGAGAAGCCGGGCTTTCGCGAGTTGGGCACGGCGCGGACGTCCAGAAGCAGGGCGACCCCGGCGGCGGCCAGTCGGTCGAGCAACTCCGCCTGGACCAGCCCCTCATAGCCTGCCGTAAAAAGAGTGGGCGTCAAAGCGCCCACCTTTGCGCCGGTCGAGCCGCGGGTCTAATCGCGTGCAGTGATACGCCCGAGCAAATAGCCCAATCCCGCCGCGGCGAGCACAGCCAGAAGCGGTGTTTCGTGGATACGCTCGGTTAGTTCCTCGGTGAAGCCGCGAACCTGCTCGGCGGCGGCGCCGTAATTCTCCTGGATCTTGCCCGCGGCCTCGCGGATACGGCCGTCGATGGAGGTTTTGGCGTCGCCCAGATAGTCCCCGGCCGTGCCCTGCACTTTGCCGGCAACCTTGTTCGCCGTGCCTTCGATTTCGTCGCTCATGGTCGTCTGCTCCTTTTGGAAGGTGAGCCATCAACATGGCGCGTTGGGTATGGTTGCAGATGGCGCGCCAGTTGACGCGGCCGGGCAGGCGGACCTACACCGCGCCCCTGCTGTGGCGGGCGTAGCTCAGTTGGTTAGAGCGCCAGGTTGTGGTCTTGGATGCCGTGGGTTCGAATCCCATCGCTCGCCCCAGCATTCGCTCCCTGGTGGCGTGTGATGTCCTGCGGCGCCGGCGTGCTGGTGGGCGGGGCGGGATCTCGGATGGCCGAAACCGCTTTTGAATGGCGAGCCGGACAGGTTTTCCACAAGCCCCTTTTGGGATTCCGCCCGGATGGGGAGGATGGGGATGACGTGGTGCTCAACCACGTGCTGGCCCGCGTGCGGCCTCAGGTCCAGAGTGTTTGCCTATGCGCCCATGACCATGTCCTGCCGTGGACGCGCTTTGGCCTGCCGGTCGTGCTCGACGAACATCGCGCAGCGCGACGTGGGCCGCTGGCCGGCATCGTCGCCGGCCTTGCCTGGGCCGAAGAGCAAGGTTTGGACACGCTGCTGATCGTGCCGGGCGATACGCCCTTCCTGCCGCGAGATATTCTGCAAGCCCTGGGTGAGGCGCCCGCGGTGGCGGAGGCGGGAGGAAGGGTGCACAACCTCGTCTGCCACCTGCCTGTCATGGCGCGGCCCATCCTTGCCGCGGCGCTGGCGTGTGGCCATAGCAAGGTGGGTCAGGCGCTGGAGGCGCTCGGCGCCAGGCGCGTGGCGTTTGCCGACGCTGCCGCATTCTTCAACATCAATACGCTGCAGGATTACTGGCAGGCCCGAGAGCGGCTTGGCGGCGCGGCCTCTTCGTAAAGCCTCCCGTCATGAGTTGGACTTTGCTCAATTCCTTCTTCTACGCGCTGGTGGCGCTGCTCGTCATCGTCGATCCGCCAGGCACGGCTGTGGTGTTTGCCGCTATGACGCAGGGCGATACCGCGGCCGAGCGCGCCTCCCAAGCGCGGCGCGCGTGCCTTGTCGGCGGCTGCGTGCTTGCGGTGTTCGGCCTAGCGGGCGCGGGGCTGTTGCAGGCCTTGGGGATCGGCTTGCCGGCGATGCGCATCGCCGGCGGCGCGTTGCTGTTTCTGACCGCGGCCGAAATGGTGACCGACCGTCACGCGCTGCGCAGCACGGATACGGAGCGCCAGCTGGCAATGCGCACGGACCAGGACATCGCGATCTTTCCGCTGGGCATACCGCTGATCGCCGGGCCCGGGGCGATGACGACGATGGTGGTGCTGCACAGCCAGACGGGTGGCGATCCCTGGCGAGTGGCGGCGATCGAGGCGGCGGTGCTGGCCTGCATCCTGATCACGCTGGCCGCCCTGCTGTCCGCAAGATTCCTGTCCCGCGTGATGGGCGAAACCGGCGCCAGCGTGGCCGGCCGCGTCCTAGGTGTCTTGCTGGCCGCCCTGGCCGTGCAAATCGCCCTGGAAGGCCTGCACGACGCCTTTGGGCTAAGATGGCGATGAGGGCGTGGGGCTAGGGTGAGACCAGCTGGCGCCGATTCGCCCAAGGCACATCTTCTTCAGCTTAGGGCGTGGTCCGTATAAAAGGGCTTCACTTGATCCGATCGCGAAACTGAACCACCCTCTCCGCACTACTAGTGGACGCTCTCAAATGCCCTATAACGCGGACCAAGCGGCGGCATATATTGATCAACATGCTCTAGCGACGCCTCAGGGCCGCTGCGCACTGCATGTCCGTCTTGCCATACAAGCGGGAGGAACCACGATCGACCCACACCCTATGTCAGCCCGGGATTACGGTCCCTTTTTGACCGGCAATGGCTTTCTGCCTGTGCCGCAAGAAGGGTATACACCTGTGAAAGGCGACGTCGTGGTCATTCAGAGCTATGCCGGCGGTGATCCGAATGGGCATATCGCCATTTGTGACGGGTCACAATGGGTCTCTGACTTCCGGCAGCGTGATATCTGGGCTGGCCCTGGCTACCGGCAGGCGCAACCGTCGATGCAGGTCTATCGGCCATGAAGCGGATGATGCTGCCGCTTGCGTGCCTGCTTGCGTGGGCAGCACCGGACCCGGCCCACTCGCAGGCGCCCGCGGAACAATTCGTTCGGGGCATCTACGCCGCCTATGCCAGTCCCGACGCGCCTGGTTCGCTCGATCCAAGGATGGCAGCCCAAATTTTTTCCCCCACGCTGCTCAACCTCATCCAGCGTGACAAGAAGGTACATTCCGGCGAAATGGGCAAGCTTGACGACGATCCCCTTTGCGGCTGTCAGGACTCCGATGGTCTCGAACTTTCGGGACTGCGCATCGCGCCACTGTCCAACGGGATGCTGCGCGCGAGCATAAGCCTGCGTTTCGCAAGCACGACCAATCGGCTGCAACTGTTTCTTGCGAAAACGCCGGCGGGTTGGAGAGTGGATGATGTATCCAGCCCAGGAATTAAAAGTTTGAAGCATTTCCTCGGCACGCCATAGTTCCGCGCTCCGCACGCCTCTCGACGGATGCCCTCCCGTCCATTCTTGTTCTTCGACATAGAAGACCGCCAGCAGGAACTGCGCGGCTTTGCCGCCCCCGATGATTTCGTCCTGCGCCGGCGAGACACGCCTGTGCCCTTTCCGCAAGACACGCTTGCCTATTGCGCTGACTTGCAAGCCGAGCGCGTCCTTTTCACGACGCACGATGCGCCTGCCGCGGCGCTGTTCGACGCGCCCTTCCTCTACGCCGCGCAATTGCGCGGGGCGCGCCATGTCGTCAGCGTGCCGTATGAACGGCTCGCCGAACTCGAACCCGACACGGCCGGGCCACCGCCGGTGTTGGTTTTCTCGCCCGGTCGGACGGGATCGACGCTGCTGACGCGGTTGTTGAGCGCGGCCAGCGCCGCCTGCGCATCGGAGCCCGACATGCTGGCGCAGGTCAGTCGCTTTGGGCGGGAGGACCGGCTGCGCATGGGCATGACCATGGAGCCGGCTCTGTTGCGCGCCTGCCTGGTGGCGCTGACCGGCGCGCTTGGCGCCGGCCTGAAGCTGGTGGCGCCGCCCTTCATCAAACTGCGCAGCCATTGCAATGCGCGTCCGCTGCCGCTGGTCGAGGCGATTGCGGGCACGCGGGCGATCTTCATGCTGCGGCGCGCGCGGCCCTGGGCGGTTTCCCGCCACCGCGCCTTTGGCGAGTCGCCGCCATCGGTCGCCGCCATCTTACGCGAAGCGGCGGATGCGCTGGACAAGCTTGCGGGATGTGCCGCGCCGCTGCAGGTGCTGTGGTTCGAGGATCTGGTGCGCGAACCCGTGGCGACGTTGCTGGGTTGTCTGGGGCCGGGATTTCTGGACGAGGCGGCGATTGCGCGGGCGCTGGGGCGCGATGCGCAGGATGGGACCGCGGTGGCGCAGGAGGTGTTGCGGGGTGCACCGGTGGCCGAGGGATTTGGCGAAGCATTTGTGGCTGCCTGGCGGGAGGCAAGGGCGGGCGCGCAATGGTCGGCGGAGACGGAGGGGTTGTTGCGGCAGATGCTGGCTTGAAACGTCCTACTTTCAGAAAGAGCGTAAATCTTTCAATTATCCAGTACCGCCCGCAATTTCACCGCCAGTTCCTCGACTGAAAAAGGTTTGGGCAAGAACGCCACGCCCTCGTCCAGAACGCCGTTATGCACGACCGCATTGCGTGTGTAGCCGGTCGTATAAAGCACCTTGAGCGCGGGGCTTTCCACGCGCAGCGCGTCCGCCAATTGCCGCCCCGTCATGCCGGCCATCACCACGTCGGTAAACACCAGGTCCACACGCGGCAGATGCGCGAAGAGCGCAAGCGCCTCCTCCGCGTTCGACGCTTCGAAGACGGTATAGCCGAGCTCGCGCAACGCGGCCGAACTCATCGCGCGCACTTGTGCCTCGTCCTCGACAACGAGCACGATTTCCGCGTCGGCGGCCGCGGTCGGCAGCGATTGCATCCGTGTGGCACCGGCCGCTTCGGCGGACGAGCCGAAATGACGCGGCAGGTAGATCTTGACCGTCGTGCCTTGCCCCGGCTCCGAATAGATGCGGACATGCCCGCCCGATTGCTTGGCAAAGCCATAGACCATCGACAAACCCAGCCCGGTGCCCTTGCCCACGGGTTTTGTGGTGAAAAACGGGTCGAAGACCCGCCTGAGCGTGATCGCATCCATGCCGGCGCCGACATCGCTGACAGCGACCATGACATACTGACCTGCAAGCAGCCCCGGCTCGGCCGCGGCGTAACGGTCGTCCAGATGCACGTTTGCCGTTTCGATCGTCAGCTTGCCGCCGTTTGGCATGGCGTCGCGCGCATTGACCGCGAGATTGAGGATGGCGTTTTCGAGCTGGTTCGGGTCGACATGCGTGGGCCACAGGCCGCCGGCGAGCACGGATTCCAAGACGACAGGCTCGCCCAGCGCGCGTCGCAGCAATTCGCTCATGCTGGCGACAAGAGTGTTGAGATTGAGAACGCGGGGTTCGAGCGGGGATTGACGGGAAAAGGCAAGCAGGCGTTGGGTCAGTGTCGCCGCGCGCTGCGCGCCTTCATGGGCGTTCTGGATGTATTTTTCCACGCCCGGATCACCGCGCCGCAGCCGGCGGCCAGCGAGATCGAGACTGCCGATGACGATGGACAGCATGTTGTTGAAGTCGTGCGCAATGCCGCCGGTCAATTGGCCCACGGCTTCCATTTTCTGCGATTGGCGCAACGCTTCCTGGCTGGCCGCGAGCGCTTGGGCCTGCTCGCGTTCGTTGCTCGTGTGCCTGCCATTGGCGTAAACGCGCCCGTCTTCGAAGGCGCCGGTCCAGCCGAACCATTTATAGGTGCCGTCGCGGCCGCGCAGCCGGAATTCGTAGGATCGGATCAGCGGCGTTTGCAGCAATCCGGCAAAGGCGATCATTGTTTCCGACAGATCGTCCGGGTGGGTGAACGCCGTGAAGGGGATACCCAGCAGGTCGGCCGGATGCCATCCGAGATGGTTAGTCCAGGCATTGTTGACTGACAGGATCACGCCGTTTTCGTCGGTCACGGCCATCAGATCCTGCGCGTTGCGCCAGATGCGATCGCGCTCGGCCGTGCGTTCGGCGATGCGCTGTTCCAGGGTCTCGTTCTGGTCGGCCAGCGCCTGGGCCGCGGCTTTCTGATCCTCGATGTCGGTATTGGTGCCGATCCAGCGCGTTATGTGGCCGGCTGGATCACGCACCGGCGCGGCGCGCCCGATATGCCAGCGGTATGCGCCGTCCTGGCGGCGCAGCCGGAACTCGGTTTCATAGGTCTGCCCGCTTTGCACGGCCTCCGCCCAGCGCACGGTGGCATGGGCAACGTCGTCGGGGTGGACGATTCTTATCCAATCCTCGCCGGTCAGTTCGCTCCGGTTCATGCCTGTGTAGTCGAAGGCGCGGTCGTTGAACCAGTCGAGCACCCCGTCGGGTCGGGCGGTCCAGACATGGTTCGGCATGGCCCTGGCCACGGTCTGCAGCAGGGCTTCGCTTTGGCGCAGCGCCTCCTCGGCGGCGCGTCGTTCCGTGACGTCGATAAAGGTGCAGATGGCGCCTTGCAGAACGCCGTCCCGGATCAGCGGCTCCACGTGGTATTCGACCGGAAAGGCGGTGCCGTCGAGACGGAAAAACACCTCATTGCTGACGCGGGCAGGCTCTCCCGATGCGGCGGCGCGATAGATCGGGCAATCGGTGCGCAGGTAAGGTGTACCGTCCGCGTGGGAGTGGTGAATGATGTCGTGCAGCTTGCGGCCGATCGCTTCCTCGGCGCTGGAAAAACCCATCATGGTCACGAAAGCGTTGTTGCAGAGCGTGGTCGTGCCGGTCGTGTCGACCGAGTAGAACGCCTCGGAGGTGGAATCGAGCAACAGGCGGATGAAGGCCTCGGATTGGGAATTCTGGGGCAAGTATTGTCCTGATGATGATGAAATGACCTGGGGGAGCGTTGGCCGCCCCCCAGCCTTTCTCAAGTCCTGGCCTGCCGCAGCTTAGAATGCCGCACGCCATAAGCGGCATAAACCGCACCCCCAATCGCCAGCCACAACGCCAGCCGCCACCAGGTGCCTGCCGAGAGCGACCACATCAGCCACACGCAGGAGCCCACGGCCAGCAACGGCGTCAGCGGCATGAACGGCGTGCGGAACGGCCGGTGCGCGTCGGGCATCGTGCGGCGCAGGATCAGCACGCCGATGGAGACCACGCCGAACGCCAGCAACGTGCCGATGGAAACAAGATCGCCCAGGAGATCGAGCGGAAACAGTCCGGCAAACACCGCCGCGCCCACGCCGGTGACAATGCTGCCGATATGCGGCGTGTGGTATTTCGGGTGGATGCGCGCAAACGCGGAGGGCAACAGCCCGTCTCGTCCCATGGCGTAGAAGATGCGCACCTGGCCGAGCAGGGTCACCAGCAGCACGCTGACCAGGCCGAATATGGCGACGATGGACACGCACCACCGCGCCCAGGCGAGCTTGCTGCCCTGCGCGCGCATGGCCTCGGCGATGGGATCGGCGACATTTAGCGTGTGGTAATCGGCAATCCCGGTCATGACCAAGGCGACCGCGACGTAGAGCGCGACACAGATTGCCAGCGAGATCAGCAGCGCCAGCGGTATCGTCTTCTGCGGATGGCGGGTTTCCTGGCCGAGCGTCGAGATCGAGTCGAAGCCGACATAGGCGAAGAAGAGGATGCCGGCGGCACGCATGACGCCGGTGAAGCCGAAGTTTCCCGTCTCACCCGTATTGCTTGGAACCATGGGCAGCAGGTCGTGTGGATGCGGTATCCAGTTTCCCGGATGCACGAAAGGCGCGGCCCCTACAACGATAGCGATTATGGCCAGTATCTTTGCCCCGACCACAATATCGTTTACCTTCGCAGATAGATCGGTACCACGCATGATCAGCCAAGCCGTAAAGAGCGTGATTGCCACGGCAGGAAGATTAATGATCTTTCCACTTACGAATACGTGCTGGTCGACCGCCACATCTAACGGCGCGCCCGTCAGGGCTGCCGGAAGATCAATGCCGAAATCGTGCAGCGTGCTCGTGAAATAGCCGCTCCAGCCGATCGCCACCAGCGAGCCGCTCATGAGATATTCGAGCAGCAGGCACCAGCCGATCATCCACGCCACGCCCTCGCCCATCGTGGCGTAGGCATAGGAATACGCGCTGCCGGCAACGGGCACGAGGCCGGCGAATTCGGCGTAACAGAGCGCCGCGAACAGGCAGGCCAGGCTCGCCAGCACGAAGGAGAGGGCAACCGCCGGCCCGGCATGGATCGCCGCCTCCGGCCCGGTCTGCACGAACAGCGAGACGCCCACGGCAGAGCCCACGCCGAAGGCGACCAGGTTGCGCAGGCCCAGCGTGCGGTCGAGCTTGTGGCCATGCGCGTCCGGCTCGGCGCTCGCCAGCAGATTGGCAACTGGCTTGCAACGGAAGATCGCGGAACTGCCAGCGGGCCCAGGGGCGCGTGAAGGGTGCTTGAGCGGTGGCAGGCCGACCGCCTCGCTCACCCGAAGGCGCCCACGTGATGGGTGATGGCCGCGCCGATTTCCCGCACGTGCTCGAACAGCCGGGCGATCGGCTGCAGGATCAGCGCGTGCTCGCGCTGATAGGTGGCGCTCGCCCGCGTATCCGCCGGCTCGGCATAGTCGCGGTCGGCGGAGAGGTCGGGCGAAGCGGGAAACACTTCGCCCAGGATGCCCAGGCAGCCGGGCACGTCAAGCCGCAGAATGCGCAGGAAGAGCGCCTCGCGCGTCAGGCCGTGGCGGGGAGAGAATTCGGGCACGCCCGTCGCCAGAAGCCAGATGCGGCCGATCAGCGCGATGCGCAGGGCGTGCAGCAGTATTTCAGCCGTTTCCATGCGTGGCGCGCCGGGCCAGGCCTGGCGCAGCTTGACGTGATCCGCCTGGATACGGCGGAACATCGCCTGCGCCGGCGCCCAGAGGTCGAGGCTTTCCAGTGCCGCGGCGATATCGGCCAAAGCCTGGGCGCGGCCGGGCCGCCCGGCCACGGCGGCGCGGTCGAGCCAGCTTCCGGGATCGATCAGGCTGATGACCGCACGCAGCACGTCCAGGTCCGAGTGGCGCAGGGCATGCTCGGCGAAATCCATCGATCGCCGAAAGCGTGGGCTGCTCTCCCGCATTTCCGCGAAATGCTCGGGCATGCGGGCGGCCC
>CAXUNZ010000081.1:0-12124 GCA_964252525.1 uncultured Acetobacteraceae bacterium | reverse complement strand
ATCTTGCCGGCGTCATCAGGCAGCAGGCGTGACCATTCACTCGATTCCCCTGGCCTGCCCCCCCAGACCCCCCGTCATTATTGGGGCGCCGCCTTAAATAATGACGGGGGGTTTGGGGGGGCAGGCACTGCTCCCCCCAATCTATCTTTCCTGCAGCCGAGCCAGCAGAAAGTCGCGAAAGACAGCCACACGTTTGGAATTGCGCAATTCTTCCGGATAGACGAAGTAGCAATCGACTTTCGGGCGTTTTGCCTCGGGCAGCAATCTGGTCAACCCTTCCAATTCGGGCGCCATCCAGCTGGGCAACGATCCGACGCCCAGGCCCGCGCGGATGGTTTGTGCCATGCTGGCAACGTTATTGACCTCGAGCACGGCGCGTCGCGGTGCGCCTGGCCGGCGTTCGGCCTCCGCCAGCCAATTTATTTCGGCGACGGGCGGATGGTAGTCGCCGAACAGGATCAGCTTGTGGCTGTCCAGGTCGCCGATCGATTGGGGCGTGCCGTGCTTTTCCAGGTAGGCGGGTGCCGCACAGACGAGCCACTCGATTTCAAAAAGATGGCGCTGGATCAGATCCGGCTGCTTGGGCGGGTGCATGCGAATGGCCACGTCCGCCTCGCGCATCGCCAGATCCAGATCGCCATCGTCCAGCAGCAGGCTGACCGAGATTTCCTGATGCGCGTCCAGGAATGCGGGCAGGCGCGGCGCCAGCCAGGTGCTGCCGAAACCGACAGTCGTCGTCACCTTCAGCCGCCCGGCCGGCTTGTCGCGGCTTTCGGTCAGCAGCGCCTCGGTCATGGCCAGCTTGGCGAAGACCTCGCGCACCGTGCGGTTGAGCTGGTCGCCCTGTTCGGTCAGGATCAGGCCGCGGGCGTGGCGATGAAACAGCGGCACGCTCAACGCTTCTTCCAGGGCCGAAATCTGACGGCTCACCGCGGACTGGCTCAAATTGAGCGTATCGCCCGCGTGGGTGAAGCTGCCCGCTTCGGCCACCGCGTGGAAGACGCGCAGCTTGTCCCAGTCCATCATGTTCCCCGTCTGCACGCGCGCCACGGGTGTGCCCGCGCCTCAGGCGAGCTGAAGCGCGGGACTCGGGGCGTTTTCGGTCAGCCACCTTTCCGCTTCCAGCGCCGCCATGCAACCGGTTCCCGCCGCCGTTACGGCCTGGCGAAACACTTTGTCCTGTACATCGCCCGCGGCGAACACACCCGGCACGGATGTGCGCGTGCTGCCAGGCACGGTCACCACATAGCCCTCCGAGTCCAGCTCCAAGTGCGGGCCGAATACGGCCGTGTTCGGCGTGTGCCCTATGGCAATGAAAACGCCATCCACGCCGATCTCGCGCGTCTGATCGGTGCGCAGATTCGTCAGCCGCACGCCGGTCACCACCGCAGGCTGTCCGCCGCCGAGGATTTCCTCGACCGCGCTGTCCCAGATCACGCTGATCTTGGGGTGTTCGAACAGACGCCGTTGCAGGATTTTCTCGGCACGAAGCGTATCGCGCCTGTGGATCAAGGTCACGTGCTCGGCGTGGTGGGTCAGATAAAGCGCCTCCTCGACCGCGGTGTTGCCGCCGCCGACGACGGCCACACGCTTGCCGCGATAGAAAAATCCGTCGCAGGTGGCACAGGCGGACACGCCGGCGCCCTGGTAGGTCTGCTCGGACGGCAGGCCCAGCCAGCGCGCCTGTGCGCCGGTGGCCACGATCACCGTGTCAGCGAGGTAGACGTCCCCGGAATCGCCCACGCACCGGAACGGCTGGCGCGAGAAATCCACCTCCATCACCAGGTCGTGGATGATGGTCGTGCCGACATGGCGGGCCTGCGCCTCCATTTGCTCCATCAGCCAGGGCCCCTGGATGGAATCGGCAAAGCCCGGATAGTTTTCGACATCCGTGGTGATCATCAACTGCCCCCCAGGCTGCAGGCCGGCGAGCAGGATCGGGCGCATGCTGGCGCGCGCGGCGTAGATTGCCGCCGTGTAGCCGGCGGGGCCGGCGCCGATCACGAGGACCGGGGTGCGGTGGGTCTGGGTCATGGTACCGCCAATATCGGACGCGGAGGGGCAGCCGGCAACGGGCGGCTTGGCCCCGCCCCGCACTTGGAATAATCTTTCGTCCAAGAGGCCGCGAGAGAAGGACCTGATGAAAGCCTTAAAGGCCGAAGCGCCCGAAATCGACGCCATAGATCGCCGCATCATCGTCGAACTGCAGGGCGATGGGCGCATGACCAATGTGGAGCTGGCCCGCCGCGCCGGCATCTCCGCCCCGCCCTGTCTGCGGCGGGTTCGCCGGCTGGAGGAAACCGGCATCATTCGCGGCTACCACGCCGAGACCGATCCGCAGAAACTGGGCTTTGCCATTACCTTCTTCGTCATCATCGGTCTTGACACGCAGAAGGATGCGGCGCTGGCCGCCTTCGAACGCCTGGTCGCCACTTGGCCGGAGGTGCGCGAGTGCCACATGATTCGCGGCGGCGGAGATTTTCTGATCCGCCTGGTCGCCCGCGACACGGCGCAGGAGAACGAGCTGACCCGCAAGCTGACCGAGGCGCCGGGGGTTGCGACGGTACGGTCATTGCAGACGATACGCACGAGCCGGACGGTGGCGGGAGTGCCGTTGTAGGCGGCAAAAGAAGTTTTTCTTTGTGGATTGACATCGGGAAAAGCCTTCTTGCGTATCGGAGTTACTGCGGCCCTTGCAGCACCCACGCCCCCCGCCGCCGCAGCACCAATCGGTAATACGCCGCCGACAAGCAGATAACGACAAACGTCGCCACCAGGCTCGGCTGACCCAGCACGGGGTCAAGCACGCTGGCACCGACCACGAACGCCAAACCTGCGAGTCCGAACCATGACGGCCATGGATGAAATGGCATGCGGTATCGCGCATGCGCTGTGCGTTGCGTCTTGCGCCCGACGAGCGCCGCCACGCACAAAGACCCATACACCACGACGATGGTCGTTCCCGTCAGCACCTCCAGCAAATCCAGCGGCACGAAACAGAAAGCTGCCGCCAGCGCCCCGCATGCCAGCGTCGCCACCCATGGCGAGCCGAAGCGCGGATGGATCAACAGCAGCGCGCGGTTGCACGCATCGGGCCAGACCCGATCCCGCCCCGTGCTGAACAGCAGCCGCGCGACCAGCACGGCAAAGGCAATGTTGCAATTGACGATCGCCAGCGCGATGCACAGGCTGATTATGGCATTTAACCCAGGACCGCCCCGATCGGCGACGAAGGCGGAAAACATCCCGTCCCCGCCGGCGAACAAGCCCGCCAGATCGCGCGCACCTGTCAGCACCGCAGCCAATGGCACGACCTGGGCGATAAATCCCACGCCCAGCGCCACAAGCACCGCGCGCGAAATCCGCGCCGGCGCATCATGCGTCTCCTCGCCGAGAAAGATGGCATTGCCGAAGCCGTATAACGCGAAGATCGAGGCCGATCCCGCCAGCCCGATCGCCCGCAAGCTCGCCGGCAACAGCGCGGTTCCGTTCAGCACGACCGGATGAATCAGCATCGGCGCCAGCGGACGCGCATGATGCCACACGCCCAATCCCGTCAGCACGAACAGAGCCACCAGCTCCAGCGCAAGGAATGCCCCCGTGATCAGCGCATTCGTCCGCAAATTCAAAATGCCGCACAGCGTGGTGAACACGACCGAACCCAATGCAGCCCAAGCGGGTGACAGGCCCGGAAAGAGCGGCGCCAGATAAGGCCCAATTCCCAGTGCAATGACGGAGATGTTCAGCAACAGCACCAGCAGATTGACGCCAAGCACGATGAAGCCGGCGAACGGCCCCAGCACTCGCGCCACGACGGCATACTCGCCACCCGTCAGTGGAAAGCACGAGCAGAGCTCCGCATAAACCAACGCGATCATCAGGCTGACCGCGCCCGCCGCACAGAAGCTGAGCAACGCGCCCGTGCCGGCCTGGGCGACGATGCCCGGCACGATGATGAAGACCGAAGAGGCGGGCGTGAGCGAGGAGAGCGTGATCAGCAGCGCGCCCGCGAGCTTCATGCTGCGCGTCAGCGCGGGAGCGCTCATCCCAATTGGCGCCGCACCGCTTCATTGACCAGCGCCGGATTGCCCTTGCCGGCCATGGCTTTCATCACCTGACCGACGAAAAAGCCGAACAGCTTGTCCTTGCCTGCTTTGTATTGCGCGATCTTGTCCGGGTTGGCCGCCAGCACCGCATCGACCGCGGCATCGATGGCGCCGGTATCGACGACCTGGCGCAACCCGCGCGCTTCGATGATGGCATCAGCGGCCTTGCCGGTATCCATCATGGCCTCGAGCACTTCCTTGGCGATCTTGCCGTTGATCGTGCCGTCCGCGATCAAATCGAGCAGCTTGCCGAGTGCGGCCGCGGAAACGGGCGCGTTCTCGATGGTATGGCCGGTGCGGTTGAGGCCGGCGAAGAAATCGCCGATCACCCAATTGGCGGCAATCTTGCCATCACGTCCGCGCGCGACCTCTTCGTAGAAATCGGCGATCACTTGCTCGGTGGTCAGCACGCCGGAATCGACGAAGGGTAGGCCGTATTCGCGCACGAAGCGCGTGCGCTTAGCGTCCGGCAACTCCGGCAATTCCGCGCGCAGGCTTGCCACCCAGGATTCGTCCAGCACCAGCGGCAGCAGGTCCGGATCAGGAAAGTAGCGGTAATCATGCGCGTCTTCCTTGCTGCGCATGCTGCGTGTTTCGCCGCGGCCGGGATCGTAGAGCCGCGTCTCCTGCAAAACGGTCCCGCCCTCTTCCCAAACATCGATCTGCCGCCGGGCTTCGGCTTCCACCGCCTGCATGACGAAGCGGATGGAATTGACGTTCTTCACCTCGCAGCGCGTGCGGAAGGGCTCGCCGGCGTGGCGCACGGAGACGTTGACGTCCGCGCGCATCGAGCCTTCCTCCATATTGCCGTCGCACGTGCCGAGATAGCGCAGCAACTGCCGCAGCTTGCGCAGATAGGCACCGGCTTCCTCCGGGCTGCGGATGTCGGGTTCGCTGACGATCTCCATCAGCGCGACGCCCGAGCGGTTAAGGTCGATATAGGTTTTTGCCGGGTCCTGGTCGTGCAGGGATTTGCCAGCATCCTGTTCTAAATGCAGCCGTGTGACGCCGATTTTCTTGGTGCTGCCGTCCGACAATTCGATTTCGACATTGCCGGCGCCGACGATCGGATGCGCGAACTGGCTGATCTGGTAGCCCTGCGGCAGGTCGGCGTAAAAGTAGTTCTTGCGGTCGAAGCGGCTGACCAGGTTGATGTGGGCGCCCATGCCCAAGCCCGTGCGCACGGCCTGGGCCACGCATTCCTCGTTGATCACCGGCAACATGCCGGGGAAGGCGGCGTCGATGAAGCTCACCTGCGTGTTTGGCGGCGCGCCGAAATCGGTGGCGGAGCCGGAGAAGAGTTTGGCGCGGCTGATGACCTGGGCGTGGACTTCCAGGCCGACGACGATCTCCCAGGTTCCCGTGTCACCTTCGAGTGTGTAGGTCATCCTCGCGCCCCTATACGGCTGATAGAAGGAGTCATGGCGTCATTGTTGCCATGATCAGCACATTCGGACGAGCTAACATGTTGTCGCCGTGTACGTGGCTGGTCACCGAGACATGCCAGGAATGCTTGCCGAGGGTTACGAGGTCGAGTGTCTGTTGAGACTTGTTGTCCGGCGAAGTCTTGTCAGCAACCTGCGTCACAACGGCGCCTAGGGTTCTAAACACCGCATGCAGTGTTTTATCAACAGCATCCTTGTCACCGGACGGCATCACAACGACACACGCACCATCGTCGAACGATATCAACACAAGTTTCGCGTCCAAGGTTGAAGCGTTGTAAATCTTGCCGGCATGTCCACGCAGAACCGAGGCGGCCATCGCGTCGGAAACCGGGTGCAAGCCCTTGCCCGCAATCCACATACGCAAATTTCCGGCCAAACCAGCGAAAGGCAAACAAGCATGTTCGAAAAGGCCTACGCCTTCCAGCGAGGTCTTGTCCTGTATCCCGGTGTCCGCGCGCGTAGGCGGCGAAAGAAGGCAGAGGCAGAAGACGGTAGACAGAAACATCGGCCTCGGTCGACTAGTCCAGCTGGTCGTTACCTCAGGCAGCATCTCGGATCTCCGCCATGACCGTCGGCCGCGCCTTAAACCCCGCCGCGTTCTCCACCACCGCGCTCACCGCAAACACCGTCTCCTCATCGAACGGCCGCCCTATCACCTGCAACCCCAGCGGCAGCCCTTGCGCATCCAGCCCCGCCGGTACCGACATGCCCGGCACACCCGCCATGCTCGCCGGCACGGTAAACACGTCGTTCAAATACATGGCGATCGGATCGTCCATCTTCTCGCCCTGTCCGAATGCGCCCGTCGGTGCCGTCGGCGTCAGCAGCACGTCCACACGCGCGAAAACATCCGTGAAATCCTTCAGTATCAGCGCGCGGACCTTCTGCGCGCGCAGGTAGTACGCATCGTAATACCCGGCCGAAAGCACGTAGGTGCCGATCATGATCCGCCGCTTGACCTCATCGCCGAAGCCTGCCGCGCGCGTGCGTTCATAGAGATCGATCAGATCGCCCCCCGCCTCGCGAGCGCCGTAACGCACGCCATCATAGCGCGCCAGGTTGGAGGACGCTTCGGCCGGTGCCACGATGTAGTAGGTCGCCAGCCCATATCTCGTGTGCGGCAAGGATACATCAACGATCTCCGCGCCGGCCGCGCGCAACCAGCCCAGCCCCTCCTGCCATAACCGCTCGACCTCCGGATTCATCCCGTCCATGCGGTACTCTCGAGGCACGCCGATCCGCAGCCCGCGCACGCCGCGCGCGCAGGCGGCTGCGTAATCGGGCACCGGCCGATCCACGCTCGTGCTGTCGCGCGGATCAAACCCGGCCATGCTGCCCAGCAGGATCGCGCAATCCTCCACGGACCTGCCAAATGCCCCAGCCTGGTCCAAGGAAGACGCAAACGCCACAATTCCCCACCGGCTGCACCGGCCATAAGTCGGCTTGATCCCCGCAATGCCGCAAAACGCCGCCGGCTGCCTGATCGACCCGCCGGTATCGGTGCCAGTAGCGCCCATTACCATGCGGGCCGCGACGGATGCCGCCGATCCACCCGAGGATCCGCCAGGCACCACTACGGCATTGCTCCCCGCCCGCGTCCATGGATTGGCCACCGGCCCGAAGGCGGACGTCATGTTGGACGAGCCCATCGCAAACTCATCCAAATTGGCCTTGCCCAGAACCACGGCGCCATCGCGCAGCAAATTGGCGCTCACCGTGCTCTCATAAGGCGGCACGAAATCGGCCAATATCCGGCTTCCCGCGGTCGTGCGCACGCCCTGCGTGCAGAACAAATCCTTCATGGCGATCGGGATGCCCGCAAGCGGCCCCGCCTCGCCACGCGCCAACGCGGCATCCGCCGCCTCGGCGCCACTGCGCGCGGCATCCTCGGTCACGGTAATGAACGCGTTCAGCCGAGGGTTAAGCGCCGCCACCGCCTCCAGATGCGCGCCCACCAGCTCGCGCGCGGAAAAATCGCCCCGCCGCAGCCCTGAAGCCGCCTGCGCAATGCTCAAGTCGAAAAACATCACTCCACCACTTTCGGCACGGCGAAGAACTCACCCTCGCGATCGGGCGCGTTGCTCAAAATGGCGTCGCGGTATCCGCCATCGTTCACGGCATCCGCGCGCATGCGCAGCGCGATCTGCGCCCCGCCCGTCAGCGGTGCCACGCCTTCCACATCCACCTCGCTCAACTGCTCGATCCATCCCAATATCGCATCGAGTTCGCCGGCAAGCCGGGCGACCGCCTCATCCTCAAGCCGGATGCGCGCCAGCCGCGCAATCCGGCGCACGGTCGCATCGTCCAGCGACATACCAATTCCTCCTGGTCCGGTGGGGAAAGGCGGACGATAACGGCGCTTATGCCCCGGTTCAACCACAGTGCTCCTTAGCGTGCCCGGTCTGCGCGCCCGTCTCAGGCCCGGGGAGCGCGTGCTCGGCCTGGACCCAGGCGCCAAGACCATCGGCGTTGCGCTCAGCGACGTCACGCTCATGCTCGCCACGCCACATATGACGCTAAGGCGCGCCAAGCTCGCCGCCAATGCGGCCGGCATCGCGGCTATCGCCCGCACACAGGGCGCCGCCGGCCTCATCGTCGGCCTGCCGCTGTCGATGGACGGCACCCTGGGCCCGGCCGCACAGGCCGCCCGGGACTGGGCCCGCGCGCTGGCCGCAGCCACCGCGCTGCCCACGGCCTTGTGGGACGAACGCCTCTCCAGCGCCGCGGTCAACCGGTTCCTCATCGAAGAGGCCGATATGACCCGCGCCCGCCGCGCCCGCGTGGTGGACCGAATGGCGGCCGCCTACGTGCTCCAAGCAGCGCTGGATGCCAGCCGAACGGCGTAATGACCACCGTCTGCCGACCCGGAACGACCATCCGGCTTTGGGCGACATAGGCCGCGACGTCACCAAGAAGGGGCATCGCCCCATGCTTCGAACCGAAATCATGCACAGCCCGGCCAGCTTAGGACGGGCGGCTAGCCCCTCCCGCACTGACCCAACGGGAGTTCAGATACGCCGGAACAAGCCGGTGCACCCGAAAATACCCCAAAACTCGAACGCAGCCGGATCCAATCCGTCCCGTACGCCCTGCCAGACTCCATAATCCCGGTTGCCGTCATCGGCATTCCGCGGATCGTTGAAGTCATGAAACAGACAGAATCCGCCGCGAACAATCACTTCGGGCAGCAAACGGCACGCGCTCCGCACATGCAGGTATGTGTGCGAATGATCGACGAAGCAAAAACGGAATTTGCGCCCGTGCCTGGCGAATGCGGCCAATGCCTCTTCGCCATCGGTGCTGAAAAACCGGGCGCGCTCGGCCCCTGGCCGCCCTGCCAGCACCCCGCGCGCCGCACCCGGCGCACCGGGATCCAAATCGATCGAAACGACGATGTTATCCAGCCCCGCCGCCGCCGAGGCGCCCAGCAGAACCGACGCCGAAAGCCCGCGGAACGTGCCCAGTTCCAGGCAATCCCCGCCGCAATAATAAGCCATTTCGTAGAGCTTGCAGGCATCCGCCGGCAGCAGCCAGCCTGCTATGCCGATATCGATCATGCCCAGTTTCGTCGGCGCGTGGGCCAGCGCTGTCTGCGCCTCATCGATAAACGCGGCATCGAAATCATAAGTCTTCAGATACGGCATGCAAAACCGCCGGTCGGGGCGTGTTTCTTCCAGCGTCAGCCAGGTCCGCGCATGCCTCTGCGTCGGTTCAGTCCTCATCTCGACCATTCACCACGCCTAAAGCAAAAAGCCGCAACATCGATCCCCAAGCCGCGTTTGCCGCGAACACAGCTTGCAGGCACCGATGTCCTCAACCCTGCAGACGGCTATCAACGATGGCCTTGAGGATTCCTGGATGGCCGCGATGCGCCGCGGGGACGACCAGGCCGCGTGGGCCATTGCCGATCGGGTGCTGCGGCAGGCCGACCCTGCCACCCGGGACGACCCCACACAACCCTATCACCGCCGCTGGGTCTGGGATGGCACGCCGGTCGAGGGCCAGCACGTCCTGGTCCGCTGCTACCATGGCCTGGGCGATACGCTGCAATTCGCCCGCTTCCTTCCTGCGCTGGGCGCCCGCGCCGCGCACGTCACACTCGAAGTCCAACCCGAACTCGCGGGCCTGCTCGCCGGCATCGCGGGCGTCGATGACATCGTCCCGTTCGCAACCGCAGCGCCCTTGCCACCCTCTCCCTGTGATATCGAAATCATGGAGCTCTCCCACGCCCTGCGCCTGCGCCCCGATGCCGTGCGACCGCCCTATACCCAGGCCGCGCCCGATCACACGCCCGCCGGCGCCATCGGCCTTTGCTGGCAAGCCGGCGATTGGGATCGGGCACGCTCCATCCCCCTCCAGGCGCTGCACCCGATCCTGGCCGCCGGACGCCCGCTCATCTGCCTGCACCCGCGCGCCGCCCCGGCCAACTTCCTCAATCCCGCCGGCTGCCCGCGGGATGTCGCGCAAACGGCGCGGCTTGTGGCCGGCCTCGATCTCGTCATTACGGTGGATAGCATGATCGCCCATCTCGCCGGCGCGCTCGGCCGCCCCACCTGGCTGATCCTCAAGCACGATGCGGATTGGCGCTGGGGGGAGGGCACCACCCGCTCGCGCTGGTATCCTTCGATGCGCCTGTTCCGCCAGCTTGCGCCTGGGGACTGGGCGCGGGTCGTGGCTGTGGTTGCAGGCCAGATAAGAGCTGGGAGGGATGTGCCATCCCCCTCAGACCCCCCGTCTATGGTTTGATGTTCATCTCCAGCACCCGCGCATCATCGGTGCCAATTTCCACCCGGCTCATCGAACCCGGATCGACCGTCAGCCGCCGTAGCAAATCCAGCGGTGCACCCAGCACATGCGCCAGCACGGCCTTGATCACATCGGCATGGCTGACGACCACCACCTCGCCCTCCGGCCACGCCACACTCAGCCGGAGCAATGCGGCCATCGCGCGTGCCTGCACGGCCAGAATGCTCTCACCCCCAGGCACAGCCGCGGTGCTGCGAAAGCGGTTCCACGCCCGCCAGGCCGGCCGATTGGCCAGCGCCTGGAAATCCAACCCCGTCCACGCGGCGAAATCGATTTCGGCGAAATCCGGCTCCAGGCTCACCGCCAGCCCCAGGGCCGCGGCAATCGGCGCCGCGGTCTGCGCGGCACGCCGCACCGGCGAACTGACCACCTGCGAAATACGGCGATGCGCAATGATTCGCGCGGCATGCTCAGCCTGCGCAATGCCAATTTCATTCAGCGCATGATCCGCGCGCCCACCCAAAGCGCGGTTCAGCAGCGGGTAGGCGCCGTGCCGCACCAGGCAGAAGATCGTCACGCCTCACCGGCAATGAAGGCCTCGGTCCGCGCACGCGCCTCCTGATCCGTGAACTGCACAGGCGGCGTCTTCATGAAATAGCTCGACGGTCCGACCAGCGCGCCGCCCACCCCGCGATCCAGCGCCAGCCTGGCGCACCGCACGGCATCGATAACAACGCCGGCCGAGTTCGGCGAATCCCAAACCTCCAGCTTCAGCTCGCAACTGATCGGCACATCGCCGAACGTCGTACCCTCGACACGGATATGCGCCCATTTGCGATCGGTCAGCCACGGCACGTGATCGCTCGGCCCCACATGCACGTCGCCGGCCGGCAATGGCGCGCCCAGCATGCTCGTCACCGCGCCCGTCTTGGAGATTTTTTTCGATTCAAGCCTGTCCCGCTCCAGCATGTTGGCAAAATCCGCATTGCCGCCGAAATTGAGCTGATAGGTACGATCCACGCGCACGCCACGCTCGGCAAACAGCGTGACCAGGCCGCGGTGCAAAATGGTTGCCCCAAGCTGGGATTTGATGTCATCGCCGATGATCGGCAGCCGCGCTTGCGCAAAGCGCGCGGCCCATGCCGGATCGGACGCCATGAAGACGGGGATGCAATTGACCAGCGCGCAACCCGCCGCCAGAGCCTGTTCAGCATACCAGCGCGCCGCCTTCTCGGCGCCCACGGGCAGGAAGCACACCAGAATTTCCGCCCGCGCCGCGCGCAGTGCCGCCGCAACATCGATCGCCGGGGCCTGACTTTCGGTTATCATCTGGCGCAGATATTTGCCCAAGCCATCCAGCGTCGGCCCGCGCTGCACCACCACGCCGGTGGGCGGCAGGCGCGCAAACTCGACCGTATTGTTTGGCGGCGCCAGGATGGCCTCGTTCAGATCGCGTCCAACCTTGCTGGCCGCCACATCGAAGGCCGCGACGATTTCCACATCGCCCACGCGATAGCCGCCGAGACCGGCGTGCATCAGCCCCGGCACTGTCTCGCCGGGCTGCACGTGCCCGTAGAAGGCGATACCCTGGACCAGGGAGGAGGCGCAGTTCCCGACGCCAGCGATTGCGACCCTGACCTTGCCCAATTGCGTCCCCGCTGCTGTGTTCCCGGCAGTAACAAAGCTGGCAACACCATGGCGGGGCTACGGTTGCAATAGGGAAGGCGAGGGGAGCGCAGCGTGCCGCGCCGCGCCTCATTTCTTCACTGGCCCCAGGTCGCAAACATGGCCACTGCCGCGGCCGCCATCGCCCCCGTCGCCACC
>CAXUNZ010000080.1:2934-12335 GCA_964252525.1 uncultured Acetobacteraceae bacterium | reverse complement strand
ACTGTACGTTAATCTCAACGCGGATCGGTATCAAAGGGAGGCGTCTTCCTTCATCGCCCGCTCCTGCAAGCGCCATGTCATGGCGAAATGGCCGTTTGCACGCCGCAATTCCTCGGGTGAGCCGTCCTCCACAATCCACCCGTTCTCTAGCACGATTACCCTATCGAACGCCGCCAGCGTCGATAACCTGTGCGCCACCGCCAGGACCGTGCGTCCGCCCGCAACCGCCAGCAACGCGCGCAACACCTGGGATTCCGATGCGCTGTCCAGCGCGCTCGTTGCCTCATCCAGCAACAGCACGGGCGCCTGGCGCAGCAACGCGCGCGCAATCGCCACGCGCTGGCGCTGGCCGCCGGAAAGCCTGATTCCGCGCTCTCCTACAATCGTGTCATAACCCCAAGGCAACGCTTCGATGAAGCCGTGGCATCCCACGGCACGCGAAATGGCCTCCATCTCCACCCGATCCACACCGGTCCGGCCGTAAAGCAGGTTATCGGCGACGCTGCGGTGGAACAGCGCCACTTCCTGGCTCACCACGCTGAACGCGCGGGCCACACTGCCTGGCTCGTGCGCGCTCAGCGCCTGGCCATCGAGCAGAACCGTGCCACCCTCCGGTGCCACCACGCCGGCCACCAGGCGCAGCAATGTCGATTTGCCCGCGCCCGACGTGCCCACCACACCCAGCCTCTGCCCGGGCGGCACGTGCAGATCCAGATCGCGGAACAGCCAATGCGCCGCATCGCGATCCGGTGCATGACACACACCCCGCAATTCGATCGCGGCACCACCCGTTCCGCGCACGTGCAAGGCGGGCAGACCAGGTTCGGGCACTTCCGCACAGGGCTCGCCCAACGTATCGACCGCTTCGCTCACCGCACCCAATTGCTGCGCCAAGCCCAGCAGGGATAAGGCCAACTCGCGCGAGCCGACCAGAATACGCAACGCCAAGGTGCTCGCCACGACCACGCTGCCCGTGGAAATGGCACCGCGGCGCCACTGCCAGACCGACGCGGTCAGAACCACCGCAGTCGTTATCCAGAAGGCCGCATCATGGCCGCAACGCAGGCGTTCGAGGAACATCCAGCTCGCCGCATGTGCGCGCCCCTCTCCGCGCATCAATGCGGCCAGACGCGCGCGCTCATAGGCCCGTCCGCCATAACCACGCACGATCGCGATATTGGCGAGCACGTCGGCAAGCCCGCCCGCCACGTCGGCCGCCTGGTGGTGGTGCGCGCGGTGCAATGGGAAGCCGCGGCCGCCCGCCCAGTGCAGCACCCAGGTGCCCGCCCCCGCGGCGAACACCAACCCTATGCCTATCCGCCAATCGATTGTGGCCAGCACGACGACGGAGCCGATGAGATCGGTCAGCGGCGGCAACAGATACCAGGCGATCGTGCGCAGCACCGCAGTGGCGGAGGACGCGGCCACGCCGATCCGTTCGACCAGCGCGCCGCTCGCCTGTTCGCTGAAGAACTGCCAGGACCGGCTTGCAACGGCGTCGAAGAGGTCGAGCCTGATATCCTCACCGACGCGGATGATGACACGGCTGCCGAGCCACCCGCTCAGCCGCCAGAAGCAGCTCTCCACCGCCAGCAGCGCCAGAAATACGCCCAATACCACGAACACGCGATCCCGCTCGTGCGATTTGGCCGGCGCCGTCATCGTATCGACGAGGAGTTTGAGGCCGTATTGCGCTGCCACCGCCAGCAACGCGCCCGCCGTCACTGCAGCCATCAGGCAGATGGCGAGCGAGAGGTGGCGACGGATGTGGTGCAGCAAGAAAGGTATGGCCGCAGCAGGCATCGGTTTCGCGCGGTCGTGCATCAACTATCCTGGAGCGAGACTAGGGGTTGGTGCCACGTCGCCGCCAAAAACTTCAACCGCCCATCAAGTGTAGCTTTCGGCGACGCCTCGTCTCATCGGAGAGGGGGCGTCTGGAGGGGATGGCACATCACCTCCAGCCTTCCTGAGCGCGACCTCGCCCGCCACATCCTCGATCAACGCACGCATGCCATTCCACACCGCATCCCAGGACAAGTGCGCCAGACAGCGGTCCACGCGGTCCAACCAAGCCTGCCGCGGCCGATCCATGACTTCTTGCAACGCGGCCACAATCGCATCCGCCCCCTGTGCGATCTGGACAAGCCCCTCCTTGCCGTTTGCCGGGCCCCACGCCGCTACGACATCGGCCACGGGGGTGGAGACGACCGGCACGCCGGCCGCAAGGAATTCGGGCGTCTTAGTCGGGCTGATGAACCGCGTTGCCTCGTTCAGCGCGAACGGCATCAACCCCGCATCCCATCTCGCCAGGTAGTCGGGCAGGTCCGCATAACTCTTCATGCCGAGCCAATGAATGTTGCCGCGCTGCGGAAGAATGCCCGGATCGATCTTCGCCGTAGGCCCGATCATGACGAACTGCCAACCTGGCCGGCGTTTTGCTACCGCATCGATCAAGCCATAATCCATGCGCTCGTCCAGCACGCCGAAAAATCCCACGCGCGGGCGGGCGATATGGGCCTGGTCGGAAGGCTCGCCCCGATCCTGCGCCCCGTTCCGCGCCTTGCGGTAATGTGCCGCGTCGACGCTGCTGGGGAAGAGATGCACGTGCGGATGCAGTTTCCGCTTAGCCTCGTGCAGGCTGCGCCCGCCGGTGAAGACCAGATCGGCCTGACGCAGCAGCCGGCGTTCGAGCAAGGCCAGGCGCGGATTGGCCCCATCGAAGGCTGAGAGTTCATCCATGCTGTCGAAAACGGTCACACCCGGCCTGATATGGCCGGCGATGGGCAGTGCCATCGGCGTATAATACCACGCCACCGCGACCGGGGCGCCCAACCTTGCCAGCAGCCCGTCCAGCAGCGTGCGTTGCGCGGCGTCGGCCGAAAAGGCATCCATCCCCGGCGGCAGCATCGGTGTGGCAATCAGCACCCCTTCGGGCGAACGGCGCAAGCTCATGCGGGGCGGCTGGCCGGGTGCGGCCGGCAGAGGCTCTTCGACGTAAAGCACGCAATAGGCGGACGCGGCCCGGCTGAGCAGATGTTGCGGCCGCTGATAGACGAAATCCCAACGCAAATGGGACAAACACAGAAGAACGGGGCGGCGGACGGACATCGAAGCAACGAGATCGGGCGTGAGCGTAACCATCGGTGTCCTTTCGGTGGAGTGTGCAGGATCTTGAGCAAGGCTTCGGGCACCGCCTGTCATCGCCATCAGGCCCGCAGCGCCGGCGTCAGCAGACGGTCCTCGCGGCGCCACCATCCCGGCGTGTCCAGGCAGGGGTGGTCGAAGCTGCCCCCGCGCGCCAGGCCGGCGACGGCATCGGCCAGCAGCGAGGCGTGAGGCGGCGTGTGGCGCATGTCCCAGGCGCCGGCTTCGAAATGGCCATGCCGCTCGCGCAACATGCTGTTCCAGTCGATCAGGCCGAACAACGCCCATGCCGTCAGCGCGCGTATGTCGGCTCCCTCCCCGTTCAGCCTTTTGGCGGCATCCCACGCTTCCATCAGCCAGCGCACCTGCTCGGCGGGCTCATCGCCGAGATGGGCTTCGGTGAGCGCCATCGGCCGGCCGTAACGGCGCCATACCTCCGCCAGACGCGCGTACCAGCCGGTGGCCTCGGGCGGCAGATCCATACGCGCGGCTTCGGTGTCGGCGTAATGCTCGCGACCGTTGCCGCCGCGCAGGCGTGGCGGATACAAACTGGTGCGGTGGTCGAGAAAGCGGTCGCTTGTGACGTAGTGGTTGATCCCGATCACGTCGGGCGCGGTCTCACCATCCCAGAACGCCTCAAGCTCGGCTTGGGCCACACCGGCTTGCAGCAAGCGAGCCCACCAGGGATGGGCACGGTCGATGCGGCCGCACAGCAGATCCAGCGAAAGCCATCGCCTTTCGTTCTCGTAGGCTGCTTGTTGAGCGATCCGCGAGGTTGAAAAAATTCGCCCGATATCTTCGGTTTGCACGAGTTGCGCGTCGGGATTGAGGCGGCGGATGACGGCCATCGAAAGGCGCACGGCGCGGCATTGATTGGCCACCATGCGCAGCATCGCATCTTCGTTTCGCTGGAATGGATACCAGTGGCCATAAAGACCGGAGAAGCGGGCTGTGGTCAGCGGCTCGTTGACCGGAGTCCATGCGGTAATCCACGGATACCGCGCGGCGGCGCGGGCGGCGTGGGCGGCAAGGCCCTGGGCGAAACCATCATCGAGCAGGTCCGTGTAGTGGGGGCCGCTTCCGTGATGCACCAGCCCTGCCACCACCGAAAAACCGAGACTTTGCAGACGGGCCATGCGCTCGTCCTGCCACGTCCAGTCGCAGACATCCGGCCTGTCGGGCGAAATCCGCTCCCAGAGAATGGGATATCTCAAGGTGCGAACACCGGCACGCGCGATCATATCGAGATCGTCGGGCCTATCCTGATGGCCGGTTTCCCTGATCTGGTCTCGCCAGCCGCGGTCGACACGCACAACGCTGCATTCTATGCCGCCCCACAAATCAGGGTGGGGCTTGGGTGCGCTACTGACGCAAAGTGGTGTCGGAAACGATGGCAAAGCGGGAACACCTTGCAATGCGCGCAAATTCGGCCATCCCGTGTTGCGAACAGTGACCCGCCGCCAACTGGACGGGTGGTTGCAAAGTTCCAGGTAAATAGACATCGGCCGGGTGACTTCCGGCGGTGCTGCAGGTTTATTCGTGATATGGCGTGGAACACAAGCACACGTTTGCGCGAAGACGGAACAGGTCTGCTGCCGGGCTTCTGGTCGCCATTTAGTTCACCTGTCTGGACAAGCCCTGCCAATAGGGCGCGCGCAGTTCGCGCTTGAGCAGTTTGCCCGAGGCGTTGCGCGGAAGCGCGTCGACAAAGTCGACGCTGCGCGGCGTTTTGAAGCCCGCGATGCGCGTTCGCGCCCAATCTATCAACTGATCGGCAGACAGCGAAAAGCCTGGCCGGCACACGATCACGGCCTTGACCGCCTCGCCCCACATTGCATCGGGCACGCCGATCACGGCGACTTCGCCCACCGCTGGATGTTCGCTCAATGCGTTTTCAACCTCGGCGGGATAGACGTTCTCGCCGCCCGAAACAATCATGTCCTTCACGCGGTCATGGATGAACAGGTAGCCGTCCTCGTCGAGGTAGCCGGCATCGCCGGTATGCAGCCAGCCATTGCGGATGGTGCGCGCCGTTTCCTCGGGGCGGTTCCAATAGCCGGCCATGTTGGCGGGCGAGCGCGTGATGATTTCGCCCACCTGTCCTGTGGGCAGATCCTCGCCCCGCGCATCGACGACCCGGATGGACACCCATGGCAGCGGCTTGCCGGCGGCACGCATGCGCGGCGAGCCTTGCGGCGAATGATCCTCCGGCGGCAGGGCGACGATCGTGCCGGTGGTCTCCGTCATCCCATAGAACTGGACAAAGCCGCATCCGAGCGCGTCCATGCTCTCGCGCAACAGCGCCAGCGGGATGGGGCTGGCCCCATAGCCCATCTCGCGGATGCAGGAGAAATCGGCGCCGCGCGCGCGCGGATGGCGGACTAGGAATTGCAGTGCCGCGGGAACGAGAAAGATCTTGCTGATGCGCTCACGCAAAATCATGTCCAGCGTCAGTTCGATGTCGAACTGCCGCTGGATGAAACATGTTCCCGCGCGATAGAGGACCTGCATTCCCAAGCCCGTGCCGCTGATGTGCGAAACGGGCATTGCCAAGGCGGCGCGCTCACCATCCCGCCACTTCGCCCAGTCTGCATGACTGGCGTCATTTTCCGCCATGCCGCTCGTGAAATTGGCGTGGGTCAGCATGACGCCCTTCGGCTTGCCCGTCGTGCCGGAGGTGTAGAGTTGCACGGCGACATCCTGCGGGACGGCGATGTGCGCGGGCGCATGGGCGGGTGCGCCATCGCGCCAAGCGGCGAAATCGGGCCAGGAAGCGTGCCCGCCTTCCGCGGCAATCAGCCTTTGCACGCGCGGCATGGCGCCGAGCTCGCTCTGCACCGTTTCGGAGAATTCCGGGCCGACCAGGACCAGGCGTGCCTCCGCATCATCGACAATGACCGCGACTTCGGGACCTGCCAGGCGCCAGTTGACAGGAACCATGACGATGCCGGCCTTCATCGCCCCATAGAGGGCTTCGAAAAAGCAATCGCTGTTTTTGCCGACATAGGCGATCCGCTCGCCGGGCTTTATGCCGCAGGCCGCCAGAGCGTGGGCCACCTGGTTGGTACGGGCATCGAACGTGGCGTAATTGGTCCCACGCCCCTCGAAGCTCAACGCGATGCGCTGGGAATGCGCCAGCACCGAAGCGCGCAACGACTCGACCAAGGTTTGCGCCATGCGGTGCTCCACTTGCAAAAAAGAAGAACTTCCTTGCGTCAGGCCGCCGCGGCCTCGTCCTGAATCGTGCGCATGATGTGCTTGAACACCCGGAAGTAGACCATCCTGTCAAAATGATTGTTGGAGATCATCTCGGGCTCGCCCTCGATGAACTGGTTTATGTCCACAAGCGAGACGGCGGGAAACTCCCGGGCCACATCCCGCACCCAATTGTTGAGTGCACGCTTCTTGGGTGGCACCATGATCTTGCCGCCGCGATTGCGCACCTGCTCATTGGCCATCAGGATGAAGACGCGTGTGCCCGGCCGGGCACGGCGCAGGATCAGCCGCGCATTGTCCTTGAACGCCGCCTCGGCAATCATGCCGGTATATTCGTAGTCGCGCCGCACGAGTTGCAGGATCGGCAAAGCCTGAGCAAATTCCGGATCGGCCAGGTCCACGCGCGTCATGTCGCGCTGGTTCGTCTGCACGGTGGCAATGGACAGCGGTATGCTTTGGCCGGTCGTGCGATGACGATAGAGGGCGAAATCGGCATCCGCCCAGAAGCTCAACAGCCAGACGGCCCGATCGCCCCGCGGCAGATCCGTCAGCACACTGGCATAATCATCGTCTTGATAGCCGAGCTGCGCAAATGCCGCACGCGTCTCGCTCGATATGCCTTCGATGGCGTAACGCGCGAAGACCGAATGATCGAAGCGGATATTCGCATCCGCGCGTGACACGTTGAATTCGCGGTGCACCTCGCGCGCGACCATGTTGAAATAGTGGGTCACGGCATGAAGATCGCAGCCGCCGCGTGCATAGACGTAGTCGAGAACCTGCGCGGCGCCGCCGCTGGCGGCCATGGCCTCGGGGTATTCGGCCGTAATCCAGTCGATGTTGCGCTGGTCGCGGATGACGTTGCTCAGCACCTCGCCCCGCACCCGCAAGGCAGGCCGACCGAGGTGCTGATACAGCCAGCTTTCCACGCCCATGTTCAGGATGCGGCAAGAAAAGCAAAAGTGCAGCAGGCGCGAGCCCGCGCCGCCCGAGCGCACGATGTAGAGGCCGCAATAGCCGTAATCGCCATAATTGTCGCGCACGCGGATGATGCCCGCCTGCATGCTGTAGCTTGACAGCAGCGCGCGCAATTCCTTGCGCGCGGCCTCGATATCCTCCGGCAGCCGCGTCTTGGTGAAATTGAGCTGGTTAGTCCGGTTGATCAATTCGATCGCGCGGTCGATATGCGGCTCCAGATCGTGTTCGATGGAAACGCGTATGTCGCTGGTGCGCAGGAACTCGACATTGTCGCCGCCGGCGGCCGCCTCATCGGCCTGACGGCGCTCCAGCAGCTTGTATTGCGCCAGACGGGACAATTGTCTGTCATCCTTGCCGCGCAACAGGGGGTTGTCCAGCAAGGTGGGAATGATGGTCTCGTCGGCGACCTGCAAGCCGGGCACGAAATGCTGCGCCTCCGCCCGGTTCATGGCATTGTCGTCGATGAACAGGATCGTGGGCGCGCGCAACTGCACGGCCTCGACCATCTTTGCCAGGCGCGGTCCCTTCGGCTCCCAGTTGACGCTGGCGAAGACAAAGCTGTCCCAGATGCCTTCGCGCACCAGGATGTCGCGCACGCTGGCGAGGTCGTTCTTGGAACAAATCGAACTGACGATGCCGCGGCGCGCCAGCTCAAGCACGATGTCGTGGAAATCCCGGCGGTAAGTCATGCCGCCCTCGGTCAGAGTGCCCGACCAGAACGTGTCATCGAGGTCCCAGATCACCAGCCTGACGGGCTCGGCCTTTGCTTGCATGCGATGCACCTTGGAAGCGACGTGACGGCGCATAGCACGGCGGTGGCGCGTGAGCCAAAATTCGACCGGGGTGTCTCGGGGAGCCGGCTGGGGGGTCAGTCTCCGTCTTTACGTAGCCAATCCACCAGCACGTCCCACAACTCGGCGCGGGCCTTGCTGCCGGCGACCATGCCGACATGGCCCGCACGCGCCACGTGCAGCCTCGCGCCCGGGATGGCAGCGGCCAGCGCGCGCGCGCTCTCTGGCGGCACGATCCTGTCCTGGGCAGGCACGGCGACGAAGCACGGCATGGCGATCGCTTGCGGCCGCACGCGCAACCCAAGCACCCGCCAGTCGCCCGCCCGCGGGCTGTTGGCGCCATACCAGCCCTCCAGCGTCTCCCGCGCGACGGGGGCGGCCAGGGGGATGCCGTCGTTCAGCCAATCCTCCAGCGCCACGAACATCCTGGCCCGCGCACTGCCCTGGTCCTGGCTGCCGAAATCGCGGTACTTGGCCGCCACGCTCCCGGGATCGAGCAGGCTGAACAGCGTCTGCAATCCGTCCACGCTCAGCGTCCCCGACTCCGAGAGCATCGGCTCCATCATCGGCAGAAGTGCCGCCAGATCCTGCGCCTGCCGCGCGCCCGCCGCCCAGAAATCCCACGGAGTTGCGAGCAGAACCAGCCGCTTGACCAGATCAGGCCGGCGAAGTGCTGCGGCCACGGCCATCAGCCCACCCATGCAATAGCCCGCGAGCGTCATCGTCTCGCCCACCGCCGCCATGGCTCGTTCGAGCCGCCCCGCTATGTAATCGGACAGCGTAAAGCGCCGCTCCGGCTCGTCCGGATAGCCCCAGTCCAGCAACAGCGGCCGCACGCCCGCCGCCGCCAGGAAGCGCAGCATGGAATGGTCGGGCAGCAGGTCCAGCACGTAAGCACGGTTGACCAGACTGGGCACCACCAGCAAAGGCCGTCCGCCGGCCGGCCCGTAATCGAGCAGCCGCGAGCTGCCTTCTTGCCACAGGCAAGGCGGATCTTCGAGCACGCGCTGCCAGGGGTGGCGGCGATAGGCCGCGATGCCCGCCAGCAGCGCCGCGTCAGGTCCCCCGTTCCCTGAGCCGGTCCATAGGCTCGGCAAAATCGGGCCTAGCGTCGCGTTCTCGCTCAAGCGCTGCAACACGTCGCGCCAGCTCGTCCAAAGCGGCGTCGCGCCCGCCAGATGCAGCCAAAGCGGCCGAGGTCCCCGCCGGCGCAGCGGCGCCGGCGCGTTTCCGGATCCGACCAGGGAAGGTTGCATGTCAGACCTTGTAGGC
>CAXUNZ010000080.1:1240-2924 GCA_964252525.1 uncultured Acetobacteraceae bacterium | reverse complement strand
CCAAGGGGGGGGCGCCCCCCCCTTAGCCCCCCAACGCGCCCGGGGCCCCCGCGGGCGCCGGGGCGCGGCCGCGTCCAGCCGTTGCATCAGGGCCGCCAGCCGCAGCAGCCATTTGCGCGACACGAGCCGTCGCGGCACCCGAGGCGCGCACCCATCGTAGCCAGGCATCGGCCAGTTCGCGGTCCTGCGCCATGGCGGACAGCTCGCTCTGCCAGATCGTGAGCCAGTCCGCGGCCTCGTCGGCGGTGGCGGGGTTCTCTGCCATCACCCATTTCCATCCCCGTACGTGACGCTCAACATACAAGCGGCCCTCTCGCGCAAACAGGGACAACGCGGCGGCATCGCCTGTGGTGCAATGCGGCATAGCGTGTTACTCGCAGATTATTGCCTGACGGCATTTGCCGCCCCGCCGTGCCTCAGAGGCGCACCAGCGACGGCCGCGGTGGTCTTGCCCGAACCAAGCCGATGCGCAAAGGACCGCCATGACAGAGCCGACCCAGCTGGATACGGCCAGCCTCCCCGCCACCCAGACCCAAGTGGTGGTGAAGAAATACGCCAACCGACGCCTCTACAACACCGAGACGTCCAGCTACATCACGCTGGAAAACCTCGCCGACATGGTGCGCACCGGCCGCGATTTCGTCGTCTATGACGCGCGGTCGGGCGATGACATCACCCGCGGCGTGCTGACGCAGATTATCGTCGAGGAGGAGAACAAGGGCCGCGCCTTGTTGCCGACCAATTTCCTGCGCCAGCTGATCGGCTTTTACGGCGACAGCCTTGGCGCGGTCGTGCCGCGTTATCTCGAGCAGACCATGTCCACGATCGCGCGCCAGCAGGAGCAGATGCGTGAGGCGATGAGCACCACCATGGGCAGCCTGCTGCCGCCTGGGCTGGAGGAGATGCGGCGCCAGAACGTGGCCATGATGGAGCGGGCGATGAGCTTGTTCACGCCCTTCTACCGCCCGGCTGAGGCGGAGAGCTCCTCCGCGACCGCGACGCCCGAAGTCGCCGACGAAGTGGCGTCGCTGCGGCGCGAGGTGGAGGAGTTGCGTGCGCAATTGGCCGCCCGGCCGGAATTAAGACCGCTCAGAAAAGTCTAGCCGCCCGGCAGCAATCCCTAACGTCCATGGTCACCAACTTTATTTTAGACTCTGAGTAGCGATCCACTAAAATTGACGCACTATTTTCTTGGGCCAGATTACAACTTCAAATTGTGACGATTTGTTTTCAAATTATCGCGCGCGAGGCGATAAGGTGATACCGCGCCTGCGCGAAATTGGTTAAGGTGTTTCCGTTGACGCAGCATTACCCCTGGAGCACCCTTTGCGAGACGAGCCAAACAACATCACCGCCGACGACGCCGTCATGGATGACGGGGAGATCGACGATAGCGCGCCTGCCGCGGCCATTCCCCGCGCCAGCGGCGCCGACCGGCATGTGGGCAACCGCATCAGGGAGCGGAGGGTCATGCTCGGCCTGTCCCAGCAGCAGCTCGCGCAGATGATCGGGGTCACCTACCAACAGGCGCATAAATACGAGCGTGGCCTCAACCGCATCTCCGCCGGGCGCCTGTTCGACATCGCGCGCGTGCTGAATGTTCCTATTTCCTGGTTCTTCGAGGGCATGAGCGCCGAACCGGCGGCCATTGAAATGACGCCACGCCAGCGCATGGGCCTGGAAA
>CAXUNZ010000080.1:0-1230 GCA_964252525.1 uncultured Acetobacteraceae bacterium | reverse complement strand
ATTTCGCCCTGATCGACAACGAGAAGCACCAGGAAGCGCTCAGTCAGATGGCCCGCGCGCTTGCCGCCCAGGCGGGATCCGCGCCGCAATAGGGCCGCGCCGCTGAGGCGTTCAGAACAGCATCATGGCCAGGGCGGCGCTGCCGAATCCGACATAGGCGCCGGCGAGGCAATCGCCCACGAAGTGGAAATTGCTGGCGATCAGGGCGGCGGCCATGATCAGCGGCGGCAGCGCCCAGATCGCCCGGCCGCGCGGAAGGCGCTGCCACAAAACGGCGAACGGCGCGGTCGCCCGCGCCGTATGGCCGGAGGGAAAGCTTTCATAGCCCGTGCCGCCGTGAAAAGGCTGGAAGGCGAAGCTGTGCGTGCCGATCCAGGATGGGTTTGGCGGGTGCAGCCATGTCTCCGGCCATAGCCGGCCGAAGGCATATTTCAGGACGATTTCGGCCACGATGGCAATCAGCACGGCGAGCGATGCGGCCAGGGCGGTGCGCCAGGCCGGTTCCATGTGCCGGCCCGACAAGCGCCAGAGCAGGCAAGCGGCTTGCACCGCGAGGGCGCCGGCGCAGAACACCCACCATTTGGCAAGCGTGGTGACGAAGACGGCGGCGGCCGGACGATGCAGCACGTCGTGCGACCAGGTGGCCGCGGGGCGGTCGACGAAGGCCACCGTCAAGCCCACGAGCAAGACGCAGGACAGGCTCCAGAGCAGCCAGGATCGTATCGCCACGTCCATCTCTCCCACGGGTCGCCTGCTAAAGGATGACGGGGGGCCCGGGCGGGATGGCCCATCCTCCCCAGCCTTCACGCGGCGCAAGCTTCTGCTATCCGCCGCCGCCCCCTTCATCCCCGCACCCGAATGGCTAGCAACGCTGGCCCAGCGTGTGCAAGCGCTGGGCGGCATCGGCCTTCTGCGCAGCTACGATGTTGCGGGCACCGGGGATTTCGACCGCGCACACGGCAACTGCGCCTACGTCTATGACAACGCGGTGGCCGGCCTGGCGCTGCTGGCGGGCGGGCAAGTCGACGCCGCGCGCCGGTTGGGCGATGCGCTGGCAGCGGCGCAGAATCGCGACCGATTCTGGAAGGATGGGCGGCTGCGCAACGCCTATGCCAGCGGCGTCGTGGCTGCCGCCGGCGATTATCCCCTACCCGGCTGGTGGGATGCCAAGCGTGGGCGGTGGCTGGAGGACAGCTATCAGGTGTCGACCGCGACCGGAGTGGTGGCCTG
>CAXUNZ010000079.1:0-12378 GCA_964252525.1 uncultured Acetobacteraceae bacterium | reverse complement strand
CACAATGTCTGCGGCCATTGAGGCCACTATGACGGCCGCGAAGTCGTCACCGCCGGCCGGGCGCTGAAGAGCACCATTCGCGTCTGAGCCGGCCCGCCCCAGCACGGTGAGCCTCACGCAAACCGACCCCGCCGCATCCGGCCAGGCCTTCACGCTCGCCGTCGATGCGATGGGCGGCGATCACGCGCCTGATGTTGTCATCGAGGGCGTGGCCATCGCCGCGGATCGTCACCCCGCGGCCCGCTTCCTTCTGGTGGGCGATGAGGCGCGCATCGCGCCGCCGCTGGAGGCCAGCCGCCGCGCCCGCGCCGTCTCCACCATCCGCCACGCGCCGGACGTGGTTGCCAGTGACGCCAAGCCCACCGTCGCCCTGCGCCTCAAGCAGTCCAGCATGCGGCTCGCCTTCGACGCCGTGGCCGCCGGCCGGGCGCATGGCGTGGTCTCCGCCGGCAACACGGGGGCGATGCTGGCGCTGGCCAAGGTGGTGATCAAGACGCTACCCGGCATCGACCGCCCGGCGATGGCGGCAATCATGCCGGGCGCGCGAGGCGACGTTGTGATGCTGGATTTGGGCGCGAACCTGGCCTGCGATTCGCGCAATCTGGTCGAGTTCGCTCTGCTGGGCGACATGTTCGCCCGCACCGTGCTGGGGCTGACGGCGCCCAGCATCGGCCTGCTGAATGTGGGATCGGAGGAACTCAAGGGCGACGAGCGCATCCGCCAGGCGGCGGATGTGCTGCGCCGATCCCATATCAATGAGCAGTTTCACGGTTTTGTCGAAGGGCACGATATTGCGGCCGGAACGACCGATATTGTGGTGACCGATGGATTTACCGGCAATGTGGCGCTTAAGACCGGAGAGGGCGCGCTCAAGCTCGTCTCTGACCTGCTGCGGCAGATATTCACCAGCAGCCTGCAAGCCAGGCTTGGTTATCTGCTGGCGCGCCCGGGGCTGGATCAGATGCGCATCTGGCTCGATCCGCGGCGCTATAATGGCGCGGTGTTCCTGGGGCTGAACGGCATGGTCGTCAAATCGCATGGCGGCACGGATGCGGAGGGGTTTGCCCATGCGCTGGATGTTGGCGTAGATATGGTGACGCATCGGTTCAATGAGCGGCTGCGCGAGGGGCTGGGGCGGTTGGTGGGGGTCATGCCGCAGGATTTGGCGGCAGCGAGTGGGTAGGAATATCTTCTTTTTTGAAAAAAAGAAGCAAAAGACTTTTGAGTGTTTGCACGAGCTGTGTTCGCGCCGCACACCTCAAAGAGTAAAAGTTTTTTGGTTCTTTTTTTCAAAAAAGAACATCCCAAAACCTCTGGAACTCTCTGCATGATCGCCGCGCGTGCCACGCTGGCTGGGATTGGCGCCTACCTGCCCGAACGTATGGTCTCGAACGACGAACTCGCGCGCACCGTCGATACATCCGACACATGGATTCGCGAACGCACCGGCATCGGGCAGCGCTATCTGGCTGCTCCGCACGAAACCGCCTGCTTCATGGCCACGGGCGCGGCGCGGGCGGCGCTCGCGCGGGCCGGCATGGATGCGGTGGATGTGGACGCGGTGATTGTGGCCACGGCCACGCCGGACCAGGCCTTTCCAGCCGTTGCCGTGCGCGTGCAGGCGGCGCTGGGCATGGCGCGGGGCTTTGCCTTCGACGTGTCGGCCGCCTGTAGCGGCTTTGTCTATGCGCTGGCGGTGGCAGACGGGTTCATCCGTAACGGCACGGCGCGCGCCGTGCTGGTGATCGGCAGCGAGGTCTATTCGCGCATCCTCAACTGGACCGACCGCACCACCTGCGTGCTGTTCGGCGATGGCGCCGGCGCGGTGCTGCTGACTGCCGGGCCGGCGGATGGTCCCGGCCTGCTGTCGACGCATTTGCACTCGGATGGGCGGCTGGGAGAGATCCTCTATGTCGATGGCGCAGTGGGACGCGCGGACCTGCCCGGACACCTGGTCATGCGCGGGCAGGACGTCTTCCGCCAGGCGGTCACCAAGCTGGCGGCCGCGGTCGATGAGGCGCTGGCGGCCAATGGTCTTGAGCATGCGGATGTGGACTGGCTGGTGCCGCACCAGGCCAACCGGCGGATCATCGAGGCGATCGGCAAGCGGCTGGGGCTGCCATCCGAGCGGGTGGTGATGACGGTGGAGCGGCATGCCAATACCTCGGCCGCCTCCATTCCGCTGGCGCTGGCCGAGGCCGTGGGGGATGGGCGGATCAAGCGCGGCGATCTGGTGCTGATGGAGGCGCTGGGCGGTGGGCTGACCTGGGGCTCGGCGTTGCTGAGGTATTGAGGCTTGTTGCGACGGATGAGGAGAAAGCGGGTAGATTAGCCTCAGATGGTGAGGCGAATGTGTAGGTTTGACAGCCTATGAAGTGGCCTGAACGGCAAAGGCATCAACGCAGATGCGTGTTCATCCAGATCCCATGCGGTGACCGCCCGACCGCGATCCTCTCGATCGCCCCGGACACCGGGTCGATCACCGCGACCGATTGGGCAAACCGCAACGCCGCCCAAATCTTGCCATCCGGCGCAAACTCCAGATCGTCCGGCCCGCCGCGCACAATGATCGTGCGGCGCACCGCAAATGTGACCGGATCGAGCACGCAGATCGACCCATCCACGCGATTGGTCGCATAGATCAAGGAATGGTCCGCGTTGAAGAACATCGTGTGCGCACCACGCCCCGTGGGAATGGTCCGCTCCACGCGCCCTGTCGTGGGATCAACAACGGCGATATGCGCATCCCCCATGATCCCCACGAGAATTTTGCCACGCGTGGTGAACACGCCGGCCGGCGTGCGCCCGACCTTGGTGTTCCACAGCACCGCGCCGTCCGACGTGCGGATCGCCATCAGCCCATTGGTACCCTGCAGGCTGACATACACCACGGAAGAATCGGGCGAGTAGGCAATATGGCTGGGCATGCTGCGGGCGGGCACGCGGTGCAGCAGCGCGTAATTATGCGCGTCATAAATGTCGATCTGGTTGCGCGCGAGCCCGGCGATGGTCAGAAGGTTTCCATTCGGGCTGTATTGCAGCTGATACGGGTCGCTGACCGTCACCCGGCGCTGGATGTCGCCGGAAATCGGGTCCAGAAAGAATAGTGCGTTGCCTGCGGTATCTCCCACGACCAGCGATTTGCCGTCGGGTGAGAGCACCAGGTGGTGCGGCTCGCGCAAGAGCGGAATGGTCTTGGTGATCTGGTGCGTGGCCAGATCTATCATGTCGAGATTGGCGTCGTTGGAATTGACGACGAAGACGGATGCTGCAAGCGCCGGCGCCGCACCGGGGAGAGTGGCGAGGATCGCGGCGAAAAGGTGGAGGCGCATGGGCGGTGCGTATGCCGCGCGCACCGCGCCTGGCAAGTCCGCGGGGGCTTCAGCCCCCGGACAGCAACTCAGATGACGTGGAAAAGATACAGCAGGATGATGATCGGTATAGGCACGCCCAGGAGCCAGAGAAGACCACCACGCATGTTCACGCTCCCCACGGTTTGTTGTTATCCGCAACGTCGCTTTTCACCGAAGGTTGCGCACCCTTCACGCAGCGCGTGACGTTCCCGGCCGCGTCCGTAGCTTGCCAATACGAGCCACATCGGCCAGGCGGCGATCGAGGAACGCCTCGGTGCCGGCCGGCGTGGCACCCGGACTCAGCCAATAGAGCAGCGTGGAGGAATAAACCCAAGCCAGCAAGGCGCGCTTGGTGTACCAGCTGAAATCTGCGCTGCCATCGCCGGCGGCATACCAGACCGCGTCCACCGTTCGGGCGGTGCAGCGGGCGGCCAACACGGCGTTGCCCGGCAAGGCCAGAAACGAGATGGCGCGGCGCACGGCGTCGCGATGGGATTCCGCCTGCGCCAGGCGCGTGGCCAGCAGGCCGCGCACCCGCGCGGTCAGCCGCGGCTCGCCAGCCGGTGCGGCCTCGGCCATGCGCCGGTCGGCGAGGTCGATATAGGCCTCCACCATATCGGGACCGCCGCCGGGAAAGAGCATGTCGGGGGCGCCGGAGGAGCGCAGCGCCTGGCGCGTCCAGCCCAGCAAGGGAACAAGGGGTAGCATCGCCACGATGGCGGCGTCCCGGGCCGGGCTGCGTTCGGGGGGAGCAATCATGCCCCCTCGTCCGGCTGCGGGAGAGGCGGGAAGCGCGCCAGTTCCTCATTGAAGCCGAAGGTGGAGAAATCGCGCACCCGCATCGTGTAGAGGATGCCATCCAGATGGTCGTTCTCGTGCTGGACGACGTTGGCGTGCAGCCCATCCACCTCGCCGCCGACCGGTGCGCCCGAGGTATCGGTGCCCGTGTACAGGATGCGCGCGAAACGAGGCACGGCGGCGCGCAGCCCGGGAATGGACAGGCAGCCTTCCCAGCGCAGCACCCTCTCCTCGCCCATCGGAGTGACGACAGGATTTATCACGACAAAGGGCGGCAGCGGATCCTCGCCGGTGCGTTCGACCGGCAGGTGCATGACGAACATGCGCAGCGGCATATGCACTTGCGGGGCGGCGAGCCCAATGCCGCCCGCGTCCAGCATGGTTTCGATCATGTCGGCGGCCAGGCGGCTTATGTCTGGGGTGGTGGGATCGGCCACAGGCTCGGCACGGCGCAAGAGCACCGGGTGGCCCATGCGGGCGATCTTGAGTATGGCCATCCCGCCCGCGCGCTCCGCATTTTTCGTCTGGCGACCCCCTTGGGTTTGCCTGCGAGGCCGTGTTATAGGCCCCGCTTTCCCGGCGTCAAAGCCGGGCGATTGCCTATGCGCGCGTCTTGGGTATGGTGCCCGCGGCTGCGGCCGGGTTCTGTCAAGTGTCGGGAGATCGCTTTAAGGTGCAGGTTCTTGTTCGTGACAACAACGTCGACCAGGCGCTCAAGGCGCTGAAGAAGAAGATGCAGCGCGAAGGTATCTTCAGGGAGATGAAGCTGCGCCGGCATTACGAGAAGCCGTCAGAGCGCCGGGCCCGCGAGGCCGCGGAGGCTGTGCGCCGCGCCCGCAAGATGGAGCGCAAGCGGTTGGAGCGGGAGGGCTTCTGAAGAAAGGCCTAGGGGCGGCACGCCCACCCGCCCCCTTAACATTGTTAACTTAATTGTTGAACCACCCGCTCGCCGCGGCGTAGCCTGCCCAAAAGCAGGAACGCCGCCATGAACCAGATCGCCCACCGCGTACCCGCCCCCGGCCCGTTGCAGACGCTGGACATCCTTCGCCGGACGGTCCGCAATCCGATCGAATCCTGGCCGGAGGCGGTCTATGAGCAAGGCCTGGTCCGCACCAGTTTCATCGGCAAGACGACCTTCTTCGTCAGCGACCCCGACCTGATCGGCCGTGTGCTGGTCGATGACGCGGACAAGCTGGAAAAGGCCGAGCCCATGCGCCGCGCGCTGGAGCCGGCCCTCGGCCAGGGCATCCTGACCTCCGAAGGCCCACGCTGGCGCCTGCAGCGCCGCACGGCCGCGCCTGTCTTTCGCCCCGCCCATGTCAACCGCTTTCTGCCCGCCATGATCGATGCGGCCCGCCGCACGCGCGCGCAGTGGCAAGCCCTGCCCCAGGGCGCCACGATCGATGCCGGGCGCGAAATGATGCATGTCACCTTCGAAATCATCATGGAGACGATGCTCTCGGGTGCGAATGACATCGACATCGACCAGGTCGAGCGCAGCATGAGCGATTTCCTCGAAAGCACGAGCTGGGCCATCGCCCTCTCCGCCCTGCGCGCGCCCATGTGGATGCCCTACCCCGGCAAGCTGCGCGCCGAGCGCGGGCAGGATTATCTTCGCCTGGTCACCGCCAGCCGTGCCGCGGAACGCCGCGCCAGCGGCGAGCGGCGGGACGACCTGCTCTCCCTGATGCTGGACGCGAAGGACCCCGAAACAGGCGAGGGGCTGAGCGATACCGACATCGTCGACAATATCCTGACCTTCATCGGTGCCGGCCACGAAACCACCGCGCTCGCGCTGACCTGGACCTTTTTCCTGCTGAGTTCGCACCCCGAGATCGAGGCGCGCATCCTCGCCGAAATTGCCGCTGTGACCGGCGGCGCGGCGCTGGAGGCCGCGCATGTCTCCGAACTGACCTACACGCGCCAGGTGATCCAGGAGGCCATGCGCGTCTATCCGCCCGTTGCCATGGTGGTGCGCCAGGCGGTGGCCCCCTTCAACCTTGGCGGCGAGGTAGTGGCGGTGGGCGACAACGTGTTCGTGCCGATCTATGCGGTGCATCACCACAAATCGCTATGGGACGAACCCGCGCGTTTCGATCCGGACCGGTTTGCCCCGGATGCCGCGCGCGCTCGCCATCGCTATGCCTATCTCCCTTTCGGCGCGGGCCCGCGCATTTGCATTGGCATGGGCTTTGCGCTGCTGGAGGCGGTGGCGATTTTGGCCACGCTGCTGCCTGCTGTGCATTTGCATGCCGATCCCGCGTTCCGGCCAACGCCCAAGCTGCGCATTACGATGCGGCCGGCGGAGGGGATGCCCGTGCGGGTACAGAAAAGGTGAAGGCTGGGAGCGGTGCGAAAAATCGATGCGGGTTGGAAGGGGCAGGCACTGCTCCCCACGCCCCCTTACATCAAGTCGCGCACAGAACGACTTTCCTGGAAAGGATCAGCCCTCGTGCCACTGGCGGTCGAATCGGTGGCACTTGCTGGCGAGCCCTGCTAGGACCTGAGGCCCCGAACCCCCATTCATCTGCACCCGCGAAAAGCGCGCGTGGCGTTTGCCGGCGCGCCGCGTTGCTCTATGAATGTGGGCGATGAAGATTGTCTGCCCTTCCTGTCACGCCCAGTACGAGGTGCCTGAGGTCGTTCTGACGTCCCGCCGCAAGATGCGCTGTGCGCGTTGCGGCGGCGAATGGGTTCCCGCCGATCTTGAACAGCCAGAGCCTCCGCCCCCGCCGCCCGCGGAAGAGACCGTGGCCACGGCTGAGGAGCCGGCGAGCGTCGAGACGCTGGACGAGCCCACGCCGCCCGAGCCCCCGGCGGAGGTTGAGGATGCCGAGCCGCCGGCACCGGCGCCCGTTCTGCCCGACGAGCCCGTGCAGGAGCATGAGCCGCCCACGATGGCGGCGCCCGTCGAGGTTGCGGCGATCGCGGAACCCCTGCCCGACATCATGCCAGAACCGCAGCCGCTGAAGGCACGCCGCGCGGAGCCACGGGTCGGTTCAAGCCCGCGCTTGCCCAATCCCATTTCGATCGTTGTGCCGCCTGCGGCCAAGGGGCCGCCGGTTTTGGCCTGGGTGGCCAGCGTTGCGCTCGTCGTGGCTCTTGCCGCCGCCGTGATAATTTATCGCGTGCCGATCATGAAGGCTTGGCCGCCGAGCGCACGGCTCTTGCGGGGTTAAATCCACCAAGAATTCTGGGGGAGCAGTGCCTGCCCCCCAGACCTCCCGTCAATATTTTAAAGCGGGACCAAAAATCGACGGGGGGTCTGGGGGGGATGGCACATCCCCCCAGTCTCCCTCATCTCTAAAACTTCACCGTCGCATTCACCCCGACCGTCAACGGCCGCAGCGAAAACCCCTGCGTATTGGCCAGCGTGGTGCCCAGATAATTAAATCCGTAAAGCGGCGTGTTCGTGCCTGGCGCATCAACGCCGGAGCCCTGAATGTCGGGACGCTGGATGATCTTATTGCTGTTGGCCAGGTTCTTGCCGAAGATCGTGAATTCCCAGCGGCCGTAATCCAGGCCCAGGGCGGCATCCAGCGTCACGTAGCCTGGCCGCTCATAATCGGCGTTGCCGGCGATGTCATTGCCGTTGCTATGGCCGACATAGGGGATGTCTACGGTGGCAAAGCCGGTGATGGCGTCGCTGATGGTGAAATCCTGGCGCGCGTCGACATCGATGTTGAAGACGGGCACGCCTGGTACGCTCTCGCCCGAAGCCGTGCCGGTCAGCGGGCCGCCGCCGATGTAGACGCCGCGATCGAGCGTGGCGTGCGTGTAGCTGCCCGAGACGCCGATCACCGTCTGGTCGGTGATGCGGGAGCGCAATTCGAACTCGCCGCCATAGCTCGTGGCGTTGCCCGCGTTGGTCTCGAAATCCAGCCCGGAGGTCACCAGCGGAATTTCCTGCTGAATGTCGTCCCATAGGATATAGAAGACATCGGCCGAGCCCACGACCCGACCGCCAAAGAGGCGGAACTTGTCGCCCAGTTCGAAATTCCACAATTTGTCCGGGCCGTATTGCGTGGGCGAACTGTGCAGCCCGAGTTGCACGAGATCATAGGTCGGCGTGCCGGCCGATTGCGCATCGCCGGGGATGAAGGCGATACGCCGGTTTTCGCTGCCCAGGCGAAAGCCCTTCGAGGCGTTGGCATAGATCGTGTTGGTGGGCGAGATATCCCAGCCGGCGGCGAATTTCGGTTGCAGCGAGTAGAAATGGCCGACGCTGCTGGTCGGTCCGGTCAGGCCGTAGCTGTAGAATTCCTCTTCATCCGAGCCTTCGCCATCGCGCGCGTAGAGGTAGCGCGCACCCGCGGTCAGGCGGATATTGGGCTGCGGGTAATAAGTACCTTCGCCGAAGACGGCATATTGCGCGGTGTTGTAGGTCTGCAGGCCGCGGAAGACGTAATCGTTCTGGATAAAGCCCGGCGCGCCGCCGGAAATCACCGTTGGATCGGCGGGATCTGCGCCGAACTCGTTAAAGGCGGCGTTGGCCCCTTGCACGGTTTCGGTATCCGTCGATTTCGTCGTCTCGTCCGAGTAATACAGCCCGGCAATCCAGGTGAAAGGCAATCCCGCGGGATCGTAGGGCTTGGAGACCAGGCGCACTTCCTGCTGAAACTGGCGGGTCTGGTTATTGTAGAACGTGTAGCTCGGCAGGTTGAACAGCTTCTGGTATAGGCCGGGCGGCGCGTTGTAGACCGGATTGCCGTTGTCATTAGTGCATGTCAGCGCCTGGTTCAGCGGATCGCAGACGTAGAGGGAAAGGTTGTTGTAGATCGTGCTGTCAAGCGTGCGTTCGAAGGTGCGCACGTAGGAACTGGTAATCGACACGAGATTGGCAAAGCCGAGATCGGCGTCAACCGTGACGCTGGGCACGAACATCTTGTCATGGCCGGGCTCGGCGACGGTCTTCGGCGTCTCGTACAACGGCAGCGCGAGATACTGCGCATCGACATCGCGCGTGATCGTCTTCTGCCAGAAGGCGGACGGGATGATGGTCAGCCAGTCGTTGGGCTTGAGCAACAGGGTTGCGTTGGCGACATCGAAGCCTTGGCTGTTGATGCCCGATTTGACCACCTGGCCCGTGGCGCCGTTGATGTCATCGATGTAGCCCGCATCGCCGCCGGTCTCGCCGGCCACGCGCAGCGCCGCCTTGTCCGTCGCGATCGGGATATTGGCCACCGCCTGTTCGTCCCAGTTCGGCCCGCCGCTGTGATAAGTGCCGGAGAGTTCGCTGAACAGGCTGCCGCTATAGACGTTCATCACCGGCTGGTTGGTGATGTATTTGAGCGTGCCGCCGAGCGCGCTGGCGCCATAGAGTGTGCCTTGCGGACCGCGCAGAACCTCGATGCGCGAGATATCGAGGAAGCGCGGCTCGGCCGTCCCCTCGGTGTAGATATTGCGCGTCGTCAGCGAGACGTCGTTCAGATACAGCGCCACCGTGGCCGTGCCGGCCTGGCTGGCAATGCCGCGCAACTCCAGCGTGGAAAGACCGGCGCCGGCCTGACTGGAGAAGGACAAGTTGGGCACGGCGCGTGTCAGATCGGCGAAGTTCTGGATGTGATCGGCCTTGATCTGCCGGCCGCTCAACACCGTGACGCTTAGCGGCACCCGGCGGACGTTCTCGGTGCGCTTCTGCGCGGTAACGGTGATTTCCTCCACCTTGGCGCGCGGCTTGGACCCGATCGGATCGGCGGTCGTCTGCGCCAAGGCCGCGCCCCCGGCGAGCAGGCCCGCTAGGGCGTAGGCGAGGCGCTTGCTGTGCATTTCTAGGCTTGTCACGTCTTGCCTCGACAGGGAACGGATTTGTGATGATAGTTCCCAAGCTGCACAGCGTGGCAAGCGCCGTGCCTCTACCGCGGTGCACAATTGGCGGCCATTGTGCCCCTAAAGCCTCTATGGCGCGAGCCATCCACCCCATCCGCGCCAACAAGCAAAAGTTTTTTGGTCCTTTTTTCAAAAAAGGACTGCTTCCTTTCTAAATCCATGCCAGCGCCTCCCGAACCGCCCGGTGCCCCTGATCTATGGCAACATCGGTATAAGCCCCCGCGCCCGAGTCCGAATTGGCTACCAATATCCGCCCGAACGGCGCGCGGCCTATCTCATGGGGGGCCTGCCCGGGGGCCCAGACCGGATCGAACAGATAATTGTATTCATAAGCGTATCCGTGCGGCCAGCGATTGACCGTAATGGCCGTGATATCGCGCGCCGGATCGAAGCCGCCCGACCCCAGGGTGCGCGCCATCTGCTCGCGGATATTGCGCTCGAACGTCTCCAGGGACGTCGCCAGGATGTCGGCGCGCCCAATCCGGTTCTGCGCACGCTCGTCCAGCCCCGGCGCACAAGGTGTGCGGGACATGTGGACGAGCACGGGCTCATCGGGGCCGGTCACGCTGCGGAAACGGCCGATCGTGGTGACCGGATCGAGCGCCATGGTCATATGATAGCAGCCAGGCGCATAAACGCTGGAAACGCCCAGCCTTTGCCAGGCGCGCCAGTTGCGGATGGCCACGCTCGTGTAGATCAGCGGCGTCTTGACCATGTAATGCAACCCATCCTTCTGCGCGGCGGGCATCTCCGGGCACAAATACGGGATCATCATGTTATAGCACGCCATGATCGCCGCGCGCGCTCGCACGCGCGTCAGCGCGCCCAAGCGATCATAGACCAGTTCCACGCCTTGGGCTTTTTCGGCACCGCCCAGGTTGCGCACGCCGACGACGATGCTCGACAGGCGGATACGCACCGCATTCTCCGGCCGGTCGAGCTGCGCGTAATCGGCGCGCGCGGTCACCACGTCCGCGGCTGTTCGACCCGGCATCGCGGCCGGGATCAGCGCGCGCACCAGCAGGCGCGCGATCGAGGCATTGCCGTCAGGAAAATGAAATTTGTACGATCCACCCTGCTCGTAGCCCGCCGGCGTAAAGGCCATGCGCGGCGTAATTCCCGGCTCCAGCTTCAGCCCATCAAAGCCGGGCAAGCCGAAGCCCCAAGCGTCCAGCGCGGAAACCGCATCTATGCCCACGCCCCATTCATCATGCGTGATGTCTTGAAAGATCGGCAGCACGCCGGGATCGGCGCCCATGATTTTCACCATGTAATCGCCGTAGCTGATGCGCGAGAGGCGGTCCTTCTTTTCCGCCGAACTCAGCCCGGACAGATGGTCACCCACGCCTTCCCAGATGCGCGCAGCGTCACGCTTGACCGCCTCGCTCAACGGCGCTTCGCGCAAGAAATCGGCCCACGGCTTCTTGTCCATGCCCGCCAGCAGCGTATCGCGCCCGAACTGCTCGCGCGAGAGGAACAGGCCGCGCGCCATGCCCAGACGTTCATAGAAATCGCTTTTTGTAGAGGCGGCGGCGGGACCGAAATGGTCGGTGTATTGTGCCTCGGTAGAGGAGCGTTCCAGCGCCTCGGGGTCGATGCCGAGCGCGCGCAGCAGCCCGTCCGCGACCGCGCTGTACGGACGCGGTGAATCGATTTCCAGCGTGCCGCCATTGATCAGGCCCATGCGCCCGTCGGCCAGCGTGAATTCGTTGCGTTTGGCGTGGCCACCGAAATCGTCGTGATTGTCCAGGATCAGGATACGCGCATCCGGCCGCGCCTGGCGGAAGAAATAGGCCGCGGCCAGGCCGGAGATGCCGGCGCCGACGATCACGAGATCGAAATCCTGGCCGGCGCCCGTGGGTTTTCCCGCGCTTTCCCAGAACGTACCGTCACGCAACGCGTGGGCGGCCTCGAAACTGCCGGGATGGCTGCCGCGCATGCCGGTCAGTCGCGGCGGGTAGTAGCCGGGCGCGTCTTGCGGCGCGGCGGGCAACGGACCGGCGCCGGGCAGGGCGGACGCGGCGGCACCGATCAGCACGCCGTCCAGGAAATCGCGGCGGGTGATCTTGGCACCCATGCCCAGGGCTTTGTCGGATGGTGTCATGGCGGCAGGATAGCCGCGCGCCCGGCTTCTGCCCATAAGCGCGCATGCCTGGCCCCGCCATCCGGATCGAGAAACTGCGCGTCCGCCTCGGCGCCAGCCTGCTGTTCGATGGGCTTGACGCGGAGCTGCCGGGCGCGGCTCTGACAGCCCTGCTGGGCGCCAGCGGCGTGGGCAAGACCACCCTCCTGCGCGCGCTCGCCGGCCTGCACCCGGCCGAGGCGGGCACGATGACCGCGGGCGACGGCGCGGGACTGGCGGGGCGCATCGCCTATATGGGCCAGCAGGATCTGCTGC
>CAXUNZ010000078.1:1831-12626 GCA_964252525.1 uncultured Acetobacteraceae bacterium | reverse complement strand
AGCAACAGGTGGGCGAGATGTATCGCACCGCCATTCCCGCCGATGGCGGCATGTTCTTCGACTGGGGCGCGCCGCGCGAGGTGCCGATGTGGATGAAACACTGCCCGGTGCCCGAGGACATGGTCTTCATCGGCGCCGATGGCGCGATTACCCGTATTGCCGAAAACACCGTGCCCGACAGCCTTGCGCAGATCAGCAGCGGCGGCCCGATCCGCGCGACTCTGGAGCTTCAGGGGGGATTGACGGAGAAGTTGGATATTCGGGTCGGCGATAAGATCAAGGGGGGCATTTTCGGCAAGTGATACCAATCTGCGTCAAGATTCACACGTAGTAAAAAAAAAGGCTGGGGGAGATGTGCCATCCCCCCCAGACCCCCCGTCGTAATTCTAAGCGGCGCTCTTAAACTGAAGACGGGGGGCTTGGGGGGGCAGGCACTGCTCCCCCAGCCTTATTTTCGCTGATCTCGGTCTTCAAAAACTCCGCCGCGCGCATCAAAGATTCCCGCGCCTCCGGCACAAAGCCCGCCATCTGCCACACATGCGGCACCACCGGCCACACGCGCTCCTCCACGCTCACCCCCGCCGCGCGCGCCTTTTTCGTCACGCGCGTCGCATCATCGCGCAGCACTTCGCGATCGCCGACATGGATCAGCAGCGGCGGCAGCCCGTGCAAATCGGCATATAGCGGTGAAATCCCCGGCGTGCGCGGATCGGCGCGGCCCAGATAAAATTCCGCGCCATCCTGCGCGCTGTTCACATCGAACATCGCCTCGCGTTTCGCATTGGTACGGATCGACTCTCCCGTTCCCGCCAAATCGGTCCAGGGAGAAAACAAAACCGCCGCCGCCGGCAACGCCTCGCCCGCCTCGCGCAACGCCAGCATCAGCGCCAGCGACAAGCCGCCGCCCGCCGAGTCACCGCCCACGCCGATGGAAGAAGCGGCATACCCCAGCGCGCGCAAGCCAAGCCAAGCCGCCCGCGCATCCTCCACCGCCGCGGGATAGGGGTGTTCCGGCGCAAGCCGGTAATCGGGCGCGAACACGCGCAGCCCCGCGCGCGCGAAACTGCCGGTGATCGGCCGGTGCGTCCGCGGTGAACACGCGAAATATCCGCCGCCATGCAAATACAGCAGCACGGGCGCATCTTCCGCCAGCCCGGGCTGGCGCGCCCATTCCCCCTCGATGCCGCCGACGCGTTCGGCGCTGTATTCCACGCCCTTGGGCGCCGGCAGCTTGGAGGCATTCATCACGCGCCGCACCTGCTCCAGGCTTGGCTTTCTCTTCATCTTGCGCTTGACCTGCACGCGAATGAGTGCGTCCAGCGCATGCGCCTGCCAGCTCGCCATCGCGCCTAGCCCTCCTTTGCCACCGCGGGGGAGGCAATGCCCGGCTCCCGGCTGAGCACGCGCCGCCAATACGTCTCCGGGAACAAGCGCTGTATCCGATCGAGCATGCGCGCATCGCGGCCGATCAGCACGCGTCCCTTCCGCTTGATGAGGCCTTGAACGATCACCTCGGCGGCCTCTTGCGGGCTCGTCTTCAGCAGCTTGTTGAATTCCGCGATCGACCCCTTCGCCTCCTCCGGATCGATGCCCTGGGAGAGGCGCGCGCTGTTGGCCACTTCGGTGCGTATGCCGCCGGGATGAACCACGGTCAGCCCGATTTTGCTGTCCGCCAGTTCATGGCGCAGCGACTCCGAAAATCCCCTTACGCCGAACTTGGACGCGCAATAGGCGGCATTGCCGGGCGGGGCGACATTGCCGAAAATGCTGGAGACATTGACGATATGCGCCGTCTGCTCACGGTGCAGCACATAGAGGAACGCCTTGCACAACCGCACCGGCGCCCAGAAATTGATATCCATCACCCAGGCGAAATCCTCGAGCGTCACCTGCTCGAACGTGCCGATCAGCGCCACGCCCGCATTATTCACCAGCAGGCTGACGCGGCCATGCTCGGCCAGAACCGCTTCGGGCAGGGCGGCCAGAGCCTCGGCATCGCGCACATCCAGCACGTGTTCGCTGACCCGCACGCCGCGGGCTCGCGCCGCCGCCGCCGCCGCTGCCAGTCCCGCCGCATTGCGGTCGACCAGCGCCAGGCCCATGCCGCGCCCGGCCAGGTTGGCGGCCAGCGCCGCGCCAATGCCGCTTGCCGCCCCCGTGATGACGCCCACGCCGCCCTGAATGGGAAAACCCATGCCTTGCTCCCCAAGGGCCGTCCGGCCCGCCCGCTCTATCGCGCCAAGTCATGGACCGGTTTGCCCTTGGCTGCCAATTCGGGTCGGCCTCTCGAAGTAATCAAGCGGAAACCCCCATGCGCGATGATCAGGCAGGTGGCTTGGATCAGATTTGGCGTGACCCCTCTACCCCATGCGGATCCGACGCCTCGTGGCGAGCTCGCTTTGCAGGAGACGCTTCAAGCCGTTGAAGCGGACCTTCTCAGGCGTCCTTTCTGGCTGAATTTCAGCCCCGAGATCGAGTGCGCCTACCGCAATGCCTTGCGTGTGCACCGCTCGCATCACCTGGTGCCGCTCTGGCTGCTCGGGCTGCTGATCTACGAGCTTTATCTTCCGGTCATCGTGCGGCTCCTTCCCGATGTCGCGGAACTTGCCACCATCGTTCAGCTCGGCATCGTTGGCCCGATCCTGCTCTTCGCGCTGCCCATTGTCGCGCGGAAAGGTCGATGGGTCATGCATATCCTCGCGGCGATGCTGACTCTGATCTGCCTCGGCTCGACCATGATTTTCGCCTGCTCGCACGGGCCGGGTGCGCAGCTGCTGCCCTACACCCTGCCGACGACGGTGATTTGCGGCAATCTGTTGATCCCCCTGCGGTTCCGGCTCGCCGTACCCTTCACCTGCGCCAACGTGGCGCCGGTCGTGCTGGCCATGCTGCTGCATGCCGGCTATCAGGCGGCCACGCTTGAGATGGCAATCCTGCATGTCGCCAGCATCTCCGGTTTCAGCCTGATTGCGTGCCGCCGCGCGGAAATCAGCGATCGCGCGACCTACCTGCTGACAACACGGGAAACGCTGCGGGCCGACATTCTGGCGCAGACCAACGACAGGCTACGCACCTTGTGCGACACGGACGGGCTGACCGGCATTGCCAACCGCCGCTATTTCGACGCCACGCTCGCTCATCTGTGGCGTGACGCGGCGGCCAGCGAGCAGCCTTTGGGCATGCTGCTGATGGACATAGATCATTTCAAGCACTTCAACGATACTTACGGACACCAGGCGGGCGACCGCTGCCTTCTTCTGGTGGCCGATCTGCTGCGTGATTTGACGCGCGACAGCGAAGACGTGGTTGCCCGCGTCGGCGGCGAGGAATTCGGCCTGCTTCTGCCACGCGCACGGCTCGCCCACGTGCAGATGATCGGCGAGCGTATCCGTCAAGGCGTGGAAGAACTCAGTCTTTATCTGGATGGAAAGGCTTGCCCCGTCAGGATCAGCGTCGGCTGCGCCTCCTTCTCGCCCGGTAGCGATGTCACGCCGCCGGCGCTGATCGCGGCGGCGGACGCCGCGCTGTATTGCGCCAAGCGGAGCGGGCGCAATTGCATCCACCCGCCCATGGCGCAGCTGATGGACGTCGATTAGCAAAAAGCCCGCCCAGCCAGTCGGTTTAAGATTGACACATCATCAAGGCAAGCAAGACGGAGCGGAAATCCATAACCAGCCTTCGCTTTGACATAATGACGAGGGGTCGGTGGCAGGCACTGCTCCCCAGCTCTTTGAAAATCAATCTTTCTGCAAATAGGTCTCAATCCCCCGCCTCGCCCAACAGCAACGCCTTGAAATACGCTATCGTCCGGGCCAGCCCGTCCTCCAGCCTGACTGTCGGCGCCCAGCCCAGTCTCGCGCGCGCCAGCCCGATATCGGGACAGCGCTGCAGCGGATCGTCCTGAGGCAGCGGCTTGTGCACGATCCGGCTCTGCGAGCCCGTCGCCGCCAGCACACGCTCGGCCAATTCGCGCACGGTAATCTCATGCGGATTGCCCAGATTGACCGGCCCTGTCACGTCATCGCCCGTCGCCATCATGCGCACGAAACCCTCGATCAGATCGTCGACAAAGCAGAAGGCCCGCGTCTGCATCCCGTCGCCGTACAGCGTGATGTCCTCTCCGGTCAGCGCCTGGATGATGAAGTTGGACACCACCCGCCCGTCATGCGGATGCATGCGCGGCCCGTATGTGTTGAAGATGCGCACGACCTTGATGCGCGTGCTGTGCTGGCGATGGTAATCGAAGAACAGCGTCTCGGCGCAGCGCTTGCCCTCGTCATAGCAGGCACGGGGGCCCAGCGGATTGACGTTGCCGCGGTAGCTCTCGCTCTGCGGGCTGATCTCGGGATCGCCATAGACCTCGCTCGTGCTGGCCTGGAACACCCGCGCGCGCGTGCGCTTGGCCAGCCCCAGCATGTTGATGGCGCCCATGACCGAGGTCTTGGTCGTCTGCACCGGGTCGAACTGGTAGTGGATGGGGCTGGCCGGGCAGGCCAGGTTGAAGATCTCGTCCACCTCCACGTAGAGCGGGAAGGTCACGTCGTGGCGCATCGCCTCGAAGCGGGGATGGCCCAGCAGCCCGGCGATGTTGGCCTTCGAGCCGGTGAAGTAGTTGTCCACGCACAGCACGTCATGCCCGTCGCGCACCAGACGGTCGCACAGATGCGATCCCAGGAAGCCGGCGCCGCCCGTCACCAGTATGCGTTTGCGTGTCATGGCCATTCGTTAACTGCCCCCGCCCTTGTATGCTCTCGATCGGCCCGTTAACGGCACACCAAGGCCGGCACTTCAATCCTGCCCACCACATCGAAGGTCCGAAAAGACCCTCGGAGGCGCGCTTTGCTCACGATCCTCTACCACGCGATCATGTATCTGCTGACACTGTTCACCTGGGCGCTGATCCTCTCGGCCATCATCAGCACCTTGCTCGCCTTCAACGTGCTGGACAGCCGCAACCGCATCGTCTGGTCAATCGCGGATTTCCTCTACCGCATCACGGACCCGGTGCTGCGCCCGGTCCGGCGCGTGCTGCCGGTCGTGGGCAACATCGATTTCAGCCCGTGGGTGGTGCTGCTGGTCATCCAGTTGCTGATCGCGCCGCTGGTGGAGCGGATTTATCTGTCGATGATCGGCAACACGTTCCAGCCGATTATCTACTGATGAAGGCGAGAGGAAAAACCTGGGGGCAAGGTGCCTCGGGCGGGCCTGCGTATGCGCCGGCTTTTTCCGCCCGAGCCACCAGGCCGTCCGTCGTTATTTCGACGGGTGCCAATTTCCGACGAGGGGTTTGGGGGCTTGGGCGGATAAAGGCGGCGCAAGCGCCGCCCCGCCCAAGGCACATTCCCCCCAACCTTGCCTTGCCTTGACAGCCCGTATCCTGGACGGCCGCGCGCTGGCCGCCACCCTGCGCGCCCGCCTTACCACCCACGTCGCCACCCTGCCCTATCAGCCCTGCCTGACCGTCATCCTGGTCGGCGAGGACCCCGCCAGCACCGTCTACGTCCGCAATAAGGACCGCGCCGCGCGGGAGGCGGGCCTGCTCGCCCGCACCATTCGCCTGCCCGCTGCCGTCACCCAGGCCGAGCTGCTCGCCACGCTGGCCACGCTCAACGCGGACCCGGACGTGGACGCCATTCTCGTCCAGCTCCCGTTGCCGCCGCACATCTCCCCCCGCGCCGTGCTGAATGCCATCGATCCCGCCAAGGATGCCGATGGGTTCTCCCCGCTCAACGTCGGCCGCCTTCATGAGGGCACGGCCCTGCTGGCCCCCTGCACCCCACGCGGCGTCATGAAGCTGCTCGACCACGCAGGCGTCTCGCTTGCCGGCTGCCGCGCGCTGGTGCTCGGCCGGTCGGCCATCGTCGGCAAACCGGTTGCGGCCATGCTGCTGGCCGCCAATGCCACCATCACGCTGGCGCATTCCCGCACGCGCAACCTGCCGGCGGAATGCCGCCGCGCCGAAATCCTGGTTGTCGCGGTCGGTCAACCTGAATTGGTGCGCGGCGACTGGGTGGCCGAGGGCGCGGTGGTGATCGATGTCGGCATAAACCGAGGCAGGGATGGCCGACTGGTGGGCGATTGCGCCACGGCGGAATGCGCGGTCTCCGCCGCTGCCATCACGCCCGTTCCCGGCGGCGTCGGGCCTATGACCATCGCCTGCCTGATGGAGAACACAATTCTGGCCGCGGAAGCCCGTCGAAGTTTGGCCGCACCCGAGCAACCGCGGTCTGTCGGGGAGACGGCTTCATCCCCCCAATGCACCAGCGCCTAGCCGCGATGCACGCTGGGGTCGCTGGACCCGCCGCCTGCCGTGTTGGTCCCTGTGTTGCTGCCGCCGCCGGTGCTGTCGCCGGTCCCGCCCGGGGTGGTGTTGCTGCCGCCGCCCGGGGTGCTGCTGCCGCTGCCTGTCGTGTCCGACATCATTCTTCTCCCTGAAATCCGAAGTCGCGCGGCCATGTCCACCGCGCGTTTCATGTGCTGGCAGCGGCGCCTTATTCCAGAACGAATCGGAAGGTTCTCCCATCAAAAAGAATTGCAGCCGGAATGCTTGCCTCTTCCGATTTCGCAACATTGGAGGCAACCCGCTATCTCAGGCCCACGGCATCCGCTTCTTCCGCGCGCCACTGTCCACCCTCGGCGGCCAACTCATCCATCCGCTCGCCGCCCAGCCGCGCCACAAGCAAGGCCGCAAGCCGATCGTGACCGATCTGCTCCTGCCGCTCCCGCACCTGCCCCGCCCGTGCGTAGCAGGCCTGCGTATAGCCGAGCAGCCGGGCCGCTCGCGCGATGTCGTCCGCCAAGCCAAGCGCCAGCGCCAGATGCTCCAGGCACTGCACGGCAAGATAATCCTGTCCAAGCGCGCGGCTCAGCTTCAGGCCTTCCCATGCCGCTGCCCGACCGGCCGCGATGTCATCGACAGCCAGCCGGTAGCCCGCAATGTTGGATAGGATCAGCGCCAGCGTGGCCTGCGCACGTACCTGCCGCGCCTCTGCCTCGGCTTGCATGGCGTAATTCAGCGCGAGCCCGACCTTGCCCTCCATGAACAGCAACTCGGCCAGGTTGACCGCCGAGGCCAGCGCGCCGCTGCGATCGCCCAAGGCGCGGCGCATGGCCAAGGCCTGCTCATTGAAGCGGCGCGACACGTCATGATCACCGGCCAGAAAATGCAGGGCGCCGGTATGGCCCAGCGCCGAGGCCAGATCCTTGTGCGGCGCCAGATCGGCCAATAGCGCGACGGCCTCGCTGACCGTGTCCAGCATCTCCGCCGAGACCGGCCCAGGCATGGCGCGCGCAATCGCCATCTGCTTCAGCGCGCGGCTGAGCCAGGGACGGTCGCCGAGCGCGCGGAAGCGGGCGATGGCGTCCATTCTATCGGCGGCGGAATCCCCAGGAGCCAGGCGCTTCTGCGGAATCGTGCGCAGATAGAGCAAGCGTGCGTATTCACCCGGCGGCGTGGCCTCGCCGACATGGGCTGCGGCCATTCGTGTCCAACGCGCCAGATCTGGCTCCAGAGACATCTCCTCGGTCAACGCACGCGATTGGGCCACGAGCGAGACACCAAGTGCAGGATCGCCGCCGCGGCAGAACGCCCAATCGATCGCCCGGCGGAAATTGGCCGTTTCCGGGGAGAAGGTGGCGAGCCAGTCATCCGTGGCCGTCGTGGGCCAGGACTCCTCGGCGGCGGTAAAGACGCGCAGCATGTATTCGGCCATGAGGCGCGCGCGTGCGCCGGCATTCCCCAGCTTCTCGGCCGCATACTGGCGCGTCGTCTCCAGCATGCGATAGCGCGTGGCCCGCCCGCTGACATCGGCCACCATCAGGGATTTGCTGACAAGCGCGCCCACCAGGTCGAAGACTTCGTCGGCCTCGATGCCCTCGCCGCCGGCGACAGCGCTCGCCCCCTCGGCGGTGCAGCCATCGACGAAGACCGAGAGCCTGGCCAGCACGATCTGCTCGGCCGCGCCGAGCAGCGAAAAACTCCAGTCGATCGTCGCGCGCAGCGTTTGCTGCCGGGGCAGGGCCGTGCGGCTGCCGCCGGTTAGCAGGCGGAAGACATCCTCCAGCCGCTTGGCGATTTCGGCCGGCTTGAGCATGCGCAGGCGCGCGGCGGCAAGCTCCACGGCCAGCGGCACCCCGTCGAGCTGGCGGCAGATGCCGGCGACGATGGGTGCCTCCTCATCGCTCAGCGTATAGCTGCCCAGCGCATCGGCTGCCCGCTCGGCGAACAGCCGCACCGCGTCGCAGCGCATGGCCGCATCAGCGCTCAGCGCTCCCTCATGCCTCGGCACGCCAAGCGTGGGCATCAGGAAGACGGCCTCGCCCGCAACGCCGAGGGCCTGACGGCTGGTGGCGAGAACCCGCAGGCCGGGGCAATGGCGCAGGAGGGCATCGGCCAGCGCGGCCGCGCCCTCCAACACGTGCTCGCAATTATCCAGTACCAGCAGCATCGCGCGCCCGCGCAGCATGGTCACGCAGGAATCCTGCGCGGTGCGCTCCTGAAAGACGGTGACGCCGAGCAGCCGGCACAGCAGCTCGGCCACGCGCGCATTCTCGGTCAGAGGCGCCAATTCGGCCAGCAGCACGCCATCGGCAAAGCCGTCCGCCATTTCGCTGGCGAGCTTGAGGGCGGCGCGCGTCTTGCCCACACCGCCCGCGCCCACCAGGCTCACGAGCGGGCGGCTTTGCAGACGCGCGGCGATGTCTGCCAGCTCGCGCTCCCGCCCGATAAAGGACGAGGATTGCAGGGGCAGGCTGCCACGCTCGCTCTCGGCCTGCCGTGCCGCCGCACCGGGGCGCGCCGGTGCCGGCGCGCCGAGTTCGGCCGCAAAGCGATAGCCGCGGCCCGGCACGGTCTGGATGACGCGCGCCCGACCGGTATCGCCCAGCGCACGCCGCAGCGCCGCGATCTGGGTGGTAAGGTTGTTGTCCTCGACCTTCGTCGTGCCCCAGACGTCGGCCATGATCTGGGACTTGGATGCGGTCTCTCCCGCTCTGCGGATGAGCGCGATCAGCACGTCCATGGCCCGGCTGCCGAGTTCGATCCGGCTCTCGCCCCGGCACAGCGCGCGCTGGCCGGGGTGGAGGCGATAGTCGGCGAAGTGCAACCAGGCTGTCTGAGTCATAGCAAGGTGGAGAAAAGCCTTCTTTTCCGCGGAAAAAAAGCGAAAATCGTCTGCCCTAGACCCGGTCGGTGCCAATGCCGGGAAGCCAACAGACAAAAGTTTTTTGGTCCTTTTTTCAAAAAAGGACTGCTTCCTGCCTCTCAGGGTGCCCGAAGAAACCGCTCCACCATATCCGAAAACATATCCGGGTCCTGAAGAAAGGCGAAATGACTCACCCCCGGCAGAATGACCTCCCGCGCACCCGGAATACCGCGGGCCAAAAAATCGGTGTCGGCGCGCTTGATCGCCTCTTCATGGTCGCCATCCGCAATCCACACCGGCACGCGAATTGCAGCCAGCGCCGCGGCGTCGAAATGCGGCTGATCCGTCCACATTTTTTCCACCGCCGCATCGAATCCCGCATAGTCGCGCGGCGTCGGGCTCAAGCGCGCATATTCCTCGCCGGCGCGCGCCATGAAGGCTGAAAACACCGGGCTTGCGTGCACATCCAGCACGCCGGACGGATCGGCGTTGGCGCCAAAGGCAAACACGCGCGAGACACGTTCCGGCCGGTGCATCGCCATCTCCAGCGCCGTGATGGCGCCGTCCGACCAACCCACGACGGCAACCTTGTCTATATTGAGCACATCGAGCAGCGCCACGGCATCGACCGCCATCAGTTCGTAACCCAGCGGCTGCGATCCGCGCGCCGAGCGCCCGTGGCCACGGCTGTCGATGACAATGACCTGGTGCGTGCGCGCCAGGCGGGTGATGACATCGCCCCAGTAATCGCTGTTCGCCAGGCCGCCGTGGAGCAGGAGCACCGGCGCGCCGTGGCCCGAACCGAAGACGGCATACCAAAGCTGGATGCCGTTGACCGGCGCCAGCGCGGCGCGGTCGGCGTGCGGCAGGGCGGGCGTGCGCGGCAGCTGCATCCACGGCTCGGTGGCCTCGGCGGCGGAGGAAAGCATGACGAGGGCGCAGAGAAGGCGAAGCATACGGCGTGATAAAGGACCTGCGATGTATGCGCCACGGCTCCGGTGCAGGCCGAGAAAGGCGGGGGAAGAAGTGACTGCCCCCGAAACCCCTGTCATCATTTAAGACGATATCTGTAGGTCAGGCGCCTTGGCGTGGGCTTCTATGGCGTGAGCGAGAACACCGTGCCACAGCCGCCTTCGCCGCCATTCGCACAAGTGACGCCAACCACGCCGCCATAATAGGTCGTACCGTAGAGCGTGCCGTTGACGCTAATCAGGCTGTCCAGCGGGTAAGCGCCATCGCTGCCGCCCATGAAGCTGTAGAGGATGGTTTCGGTGCCGGTGGCCAGGTTCAGCGAGAACACCGTGCCGGCGCTGTTTGGCGAGGCACCGCCTGCCGTTGTTGTTCCATACAACAAGCCGCCAACATCGAGCAGGGCGGCCGCGGGATATTCACCGTCCGTGCCACCCCGGAAGGGATAGACGATGCTTTTGGCGCCCGTCGCTGGGGTGTACGAGAAAACGGTGCCGTATCCGGGTGCCGGACTGCCGCCTTGAACGGTGGTTCCATATAGCGTGCTGCCGACGGCGATCAGGCCGGCTGCCGGATAGCTGCCGTCGCTCCCGCCCTTGAAGGCGTGCACGACCTGTTCGACGCCGGTCTTTGGGTCCACGGAGAAGATCGTGCCGCACCCATCGCCTTTGCAACCCGCTCCG
>CAXUNZ010000078.1:0-1821 GCA_964252525.1 uncultured Acetobacteraceae bacterium | reverse complement strand
TTTTCTGAGATAAAGCTAAGCCTAAGTGTAAACCGTCCGCTCCCTCAACGGCCTTTTCCCATGGCGGCTGTTCAGGAGCTGACAAGCCAAAGCGCAAGGAAACCTCCGTAGCTGCTTCCATGCCCTACTGGCTCGCGTAGGAGTTATACACCTTGTCGATCCCCACATAGACGGCATTCTGCAGTGCATTGCTGATATTGGAGAGCCCGGCAACAGCAGCCAGACCGATGAGGCAGGCCACCAGGGCATATTCGATCAGGCTGGCCCCGGGGTAGTAGCCATCGCTGCCGCCCTGAAAGGCATAGATAACTTTTTCAGTCCGCTTCTTCGGGTCAAACGAAAAGACAGTGCCACAACCGTGTTTGCAGGCCTTCGAGCCGCCGGCAACCGTGGTTCCATAGAGCAGATTGCCGACGCTGATGAGGCCGGCTTCTGACGATCCGCCCTGCTTGCCGCCTGTGAACAAATGCACCGACGACTCCACGCCGGTTTTTGGATCTATCGAGAATATGGCGCCGCAGCCGCCTGCACCGGCCTTGCACTTGTCGCTGCCGAAGTTTTCGGCTGTGCCATAGAGAAGCCCCCTGACCTGAACAAGATTGGCCACGGGCAATCCACCATCTCCGCCGCCAAACGCATGCACGATCTTCTCGACCCCAGTTTTCAGGTTCAGGGAGAACACTGTGCCTATATCAAATTGGTCACCGCCTATGGCAGTCGTGCCATATAGCGTGCCATCGACATCAATGACGCCGGCTTCCGGAAAATTGCCATCATCCTTGGGCTGGAAAGCATGCAACTGCTGGTAGTCGGCGGCTAGAACGGGGGCGGCACTTCCGCCAAGCGCAGCGCTAAACCCAAGGATTAACGTGAATACCCGGACCATGGTCACTCCCTCCAACCCGCTTTTTTCCCTTTAGCGCGTGGGCGGCGGATCTTAGACGCAGGCATGGAAATGGTCTATGCTGTCAAAGAAGGCTCCGCGTGGAAACCGTTCTCGTTTGTAGGGATGAGCGCTGGGTAAGCAACGCGTTCTTGAGGCATTGGCTTCGACAAAGGGCGATTGCAGGACGGGACACTGGTTGCACGGTGCAAGCCATTATCATTTTGGACAATGACGACCGGGCGACTTTTCGGGCAAGCGCACTCATGTATGCATCAGGGCTGGCCTGCGCCGCCCGATGAACCGTAAACCTGACCGGTCGCGTAGCTCGCGTCATTGCGCGCGAGTTGCACGTAAATTGACGCCAGTTCCGCCGGCTGGCCGGCGCGGCCCATCGGCGTCTTGCCGCCAAAGGTCTCCAGCTTCGCCATCGTGGCCCCTCCGGAGACCTGCAGCGGCGTCCAGATCGGCCCTGGGGCGACGCCGTTGATGCGAATGCCCCTTGGTGCCAACTGCTTTGCCAGCGACTTCACGAAATTCATCGTCGCCGCCTTGGTTTGCGCATAGTCATACAGTTCCGGCGTCGGATCGTACGCCTGTTCGGATGTCGTGGCGATGATCGTCGACCCTGGTTTCAAATGCGGCAGCGCCGCCTTGATGATCCAGAACGGCGCGTAGATGTTGGTCTTCATCGTCCAGTCGAACTGCTCGGTGGAGATGTCCAGGATCGAGGCATGCGCCTGCTGGCGGCCGGCGTTGCTGACCAGAATGTCCAGCCCGCCGAGGCCTTGCACCGCCTGTGCGACGAGTTGCTTGCAGAACGCCTCGTTGCGGAGGTCGCCCGGAATGGCCATGCCACGCCGTCCGGCCTGCTTGATGATCGCCATCACCTCCTGGGCGTCCGGCTCCTCCTCGGGCAGGTAGTTGATCGCGACGTC
>CAXUNZ010000077.1:10874-12652 GCA_964252525.1 uncultured Acetobacteraceae bacterium | reverse complement strand
TCTTCGTGGTGCTGGGCGGGGCGGCCGGGGTGGCCAATCTGTGGCGCATGGTTTCGCCCGGGCGCGACACCCAGGGCTGAGGATGTCGAAGGGGTAGGCAGCGTGGCAGGCGGTTCAGGCATCAGGATCGAGCCTTTGGAGCAGTTTACGCTGCGCCCTTTGTTCGGCGGGATGGGCGTCAATTTCACGCAGGCCAACGCCGTGATGGTGGTGGGCGCGCTGCTGGTGCTGGCGTTGCTGCATTATGGGTCCCGACCGCGCGCGGTCGTACCCGGGCGGTTTCAGGCCGCGGCGGAAATCGCGCACAACTTCCTCTACCGCATGGCCGTCGATCAGATCGGGCCGGAGGGCAAGCGCTACTTTCCTTTCATCTTCACGCTGTTCTTCTTCGTGCTTATGGGGAATTTGCTGGGCCTTGTGCCGTACGTATTTACCTACACCAGCCACATCGCGGTTACCGCGGCGCTTGCGGTCATGGTCATCGTGCTGGTGACGGTTGTCGCTCTCATTGAGCACGGCTTCAAATTCTTCACCTATTTTTTTCCTGCCGGCGCACCACTGTTCCTTGCACCGCTGATCGTGCCGATCGAGATCATTTCGTATTTGTCGCGCCCGGTCAGCCTCTCGATCCGCCTATTCGCCAACATGGTCGCCGGGCACGTCATGCTCGCCGTGTTCGCGACGTTCGTCGTGACACTGGGTAGCCTCGGCGCGATCGGCATCCTCGGCGCGGCCGGACCGCTGGCGCTGAACGTGGTGCTGATCGGCTTCGAATTGCTGGTTGCGGCTCTGCAGGCCTACGTGTTTGCCATCCTGACCTGCATCTATCTGCATGACGCGGTGCATCTGCACTAGGTCACGCTATTTCCCCCCCGTTCAACACAAGGACAGTTTCACATGGACGTCGCAGCAGCCACCAAACTCGGCGCGGGTATCGCGGTGATCGCACTCGCCGGCGTGGGCATCGGCATCGGCAATATCTTCTCCGCGCTGGTGACGTCGATTGCGCGCAATCCCTCCGCGCGGGACCAGGTCTTCGGCCTTGGCATTCTGGGCTTTGCGTTGACCGAAGCGGTGGCACTTTTCGCGTTGCTGATCGCCTTCCTGATCCTGTTCACCTGATTTGAGGCGGATGCGCGCCATGAGGCCGGTGACAATTGCGTTGGTGCTGGCCTGCCTGCTGGCGGCGCCCGCGTATGCCGGCGGCATGCCGCAGCTCGAGTTCGCCAATCCGCTCCTGCTTTCGCAGGTGGTTTGGGGTGCGATCATTTTCGCCGTCTTCTACCTGGTCGTGTCGCGATACGGCCTGCCGCAGGTGGATGCGATCCTGGCCCACCGGGCCGAGGTGATCGGTGGTGACCTCGGCGCGGCGCGTGCCGCCAAGGCGCGCGCGGACCAGGCCGTGGCCGAGTTGGACGAGGCGCGCCGCACCGCTTATGCGCAAAGCCAGGCCGAGGTGAACGCCGCCGCCACCCGTGCCAAGGATGCCGCCGCGCGTGAGGCGGAGGCGGCACGGATGCGGCTCGATGCCCAGCTCCGCCAGAGCGAGGCACAGATCGAGGCGGCGCGTGGACAGGCCATGGCCTCGCTTCGCCAGGTCGCGGCCGAAACGGCGGACGCGCTGGTGATACGCCTGACCCACCGGTCGCCGGATGGCGCCCGGTTGGACGCGGCGGTCGGTGGGGCGCTGCGCGCGCGCGGGCTAAACTCATGACGGGGGGTGCGGGGGGGGGGGGGCGGGGCCCCCCCGGGGGGGGGGCGGCGCCCCGCCCCCCCCC
>CAXUNZ010000077.1:0-10864 GCA_964252525.1 uncultured Acetobacteraceae bacterium | reverse complement strand
GGGCGTGACCGGCATGCTGGACAGCCGCGCCGCCACGATCCGCGCCGAGCTCGACGAAGCGGCGCGCCTGCGCACCGAAGCCGAGGCGATGCTGCGGCGTGCCCAGGCCGACCGCGAGGCGGCGCTGGCCGAGGCGCGCGATGTGCTGGAACGCAGCCATGCCGAAGCCGCCCGCGTGACGCGCGAGGCCGAGGCCGACGCCGCGGCCGCCGCACGCCGGCGCGAGCAGATGGCGTTGGACCGCATTGCCGCGGCGGAGAAGGCAGTGGTGGTCGAGGTGCGGCAGATCGCGGCTGATCTGGCCGTGCAGGCGGCGCGTGAGGTGATCGCGGGGACACTGTCGGCCGAGCAGGACGCGGCGCTGGTGGATGAGGCGATTGCGGGGCTGCCGCGGGCGTTGCGGGCGGCTTAGGTTTGTGAAGCGGCCGGGGCGGTTTTCTCCAGAAGCCTTTGAGGCAGCGTGCACTTCAACGCTACCGCAGCAACCGTTCGATCAATCCGTTCACACCCGGCCGATTCTTCATTTTGCCGAAGCAAACGGTCCAGTTCGTCCGCCGGCATGCGCTTGACCGCGCTTTCAATCGCACGGTCGTAGCGTCGATCGTTCGGCTCGATACCCCGCTGCGCCTTGCGGGCATATTGCCTCAATAAGGTCGCAAGTTGACCGACTTTCCGAGCACGCTTCTGGTCTTGGTTGTGTTTCTTTTTCAAATTACCCTCAGCCCGGGTGCCATCCTTGATGGCGGGTCATAGCGTGCGACCGGCCCTGCTGTTGTTGCACAAAACTGTTTGCTTGAAATGAGTGCGATGGGTTGCGTTCCAGAAACGGCTTTGTTTCAATACCAACGGGCAGGAAGATTGACTCTCAAAAGACTTGCGCGCAGTGCGTGCCCACCAGGACCCCCATCATTTATTTAGGCGTTGCCTTGAAGTTATGACAGGGGTTGGGGGGGATGGCACATCTCAACCAGCCTTCTTTCCGACTATGCGTCAGTCTCAACGCGACTTTGGTATTGGAGTCCGGAATTTTGTCCGACCCAAACCGCCCCGGGGCCAGCCGGCGGACGGCGGCTAAGTGTTGCTCCAGCTTGAGAATGCCGCCTGACAAATGGCTTGTGAGCAGAATGCGCCGCAAGCAAATCGCACCATTTCCCCTTTTGAACTCAGCTCCGCCGTCCGCTCGTCCGCCTCGGGTTGCCAGGCGCGGCGCGCCAGCCTTGCTTCACTTCCCGGCGCTGCCTAGCTTCCGCGCCATGGCCGCCCCGCTTCGCATTGCTCTTGCCCAGCTCAACCCGTATGAAGGCCAGATCGACCGCAATCTCGCGGCCATCCGCGCCGCCCGTGCGCAGGCGGCGGCGATGGGTGCCGACTTGGTCGCAACGCCCGAATTTTCCATCGCCGGTTATCCGCCAGAGGACCTCGTCCGTCGCGCCGCCTTCGTGGCGCGCTGCACCGCCGCTCTCGAAGAGCTCGCGGCCGATACCGCCGATGGCGGGCCCGGCCTGATCGTCGGCGGTCCCTGGACCGAGGGCACGCAGATCTACAACGCTGCCTTTCTCATGGATGGCGGGCGCATCACCGCGCGCCGCGCCAAGCACGAATTGCCCAATTACGGCGTCTTCGATGACAAGCGCGTCTTCGATGCCGGCCCAGCGCCCGGTCCTGTCGTCTTCCGCGGCACACGCATCGGGCTGATGATTTGCGAGGATTGGTGGTTCCCCGCCGTGTGCGAAACGCTCGCCGAAACCGGTGCCGAATTGCTGCTCTCGATCAATGGCAGCCCTTTCGAGGACGGCAAATCCGGCAAGCGCGTGCAATTGGCGCTCATGCGCGTGGTGGAGACAGGGCTGCCCTTCATTTTCCTGGGCCAGGTCTGCGGTCAAGATGAACTGGTCTTTGACGGTGCCAGCTTCGTGCTCAATGCCGATCGCAAACTCGCCGCGGTGCTGCCGAGTTTCGAGGAAGCGATAGCGCTGACCGAGTGGACGCGGGACGGCGATCGGCTCGTCTGCACGCAGCAGGATTTGCCGCCCGAGGCCGATCCGCTGGAAGACGTGTATCGCTGCCTGATGCTTGGCTTGCGCGATTATGTCGGCAAAAATGGATTTCCCGGCGTGATCCTGGGTCTTTCCGGCGGCATCGACAGCGCGATTTCGGCCGCCGTTGCGGTCGATGCCCTGGGAGCTGCGCGTGTGCGCGCCTTTATGTTGCCCAGCCCCTACACCGGCGCGGAAAGCCTGGAGGATGCCGCGGCGTGCGCGCGCCTTCTCGGCATCAAATGCGACACGATATCCATTACCGGCGCCATGACGGCGTTCGGCGACGCGCTGGCGCCGGCGTTTGCCAATGCCGAGGCCGATATCACGGAAGAAAACATTCAATCGCGCGCGCGGGGCCTGATCCTGATGGCGATATCGAACAAGTTCGGCCACATGGTGCTGACGACAGGCAACAAGAGCGAGATGTCGGTGGGCTACGCCACGTTGTATGGCGATATGTGCGGCGGCTACTCGGTGCTCAAGGATGTCTACAAGACATCGGTCGTGGCACTCAGCCGCTGGCGTAACGCGCATGTGCCGCGCGGCGCTCAAGGTCCTGCCGGTCCGGTCATGCCCGGTCGCGTCATCACCAAGCCGCCGAGCGCGGAGTTGAAACCCGATCAGACGGACCAGGATTCGCTGCCGCCTTACGACGTGCTGGACGCCATTCTCAACGGCCTTATCGAAGGCGAAAAATCAGTCGCCGACCTCGTGGCCGAAGGGTTTGATCGCACGACGATCCTGCGCGTCTGGAAAATGCTGGACCGCGCCGAATACAAGCGCCGCCAGGCCCCGCCCGGCGTGAAGATCTCCGCGCGCGCCTTCGGTCGCGACCGGCGTTACCCGATCACCAACGGCTACACGGAACTGGCGTCATGAGCGATGATCTGTTCGCCCCTGCGGGCGGTTGGCGCGTGCGCATCCTCGATCTCTCAGGCGGTGCCGAAGACAACATCACCGAGGAAATCGGCGGCTTTGCCACGCTGATGCTCGCCAACGCGTTCGCGCGCGCCTATGTGCGCGACAGCGTGGAGCATTGCCGCGAGCCTGGCATGAGCGCGCGCCAGGTGCTGGACCGGTGGTTTGCTTTCGGCGAAGATGCCTGCGTGATCGATGCCGCCGAGCAGGGCTGGCGCAGCGCCAATGAATTGGCGGATTTCGCCGATCATCCGGCGCGGGAGGAGGAGCGGGACTGGCGGGCGCTCGATCCGAGAAGGGAAGGGGTTCTTTTTTGAAAAAAGGAACCAAGAAACTTTTGCAAATTGGCCCGCCGACTCTCGCCGACGTATACGCCCAGAAGCAAAAGTCTTTTGCTTCTTTTCTTCAGAAAAGAAGATTCTTTCTATGACCAAAGTTCGCTTCGCCCCAAGCCCCACCGGCCACCTGCACGTCGGCAACGCACGCATCGCCCTGGCCAACGCGCTGTTCGCCCGCAGCCAGGGCGGCACATTCCTGCTGCGCATCGATGATACCGACGCGGAGCGTTCGCGCCCCGAATACGAAGCCGGGATCGAAAAGGACCTCGCCTGGCTCGGCATTGCCTGGGACGAGCGCTTTCGCCAGTCCGACCGCCTGGCCGCCTACGCGGAGGCCGCCGAAAAACTCAAGGCTGCCGGCCGGCTCTATCCGTGTTTCGAATCGGAGGAAGAACTGCGCTTCAAGCGCGAGGCGCGCCTCAAGCGCGGCCAGGCACCCGTCTATGACCGTGCCATGCTGCGCATGACCGCCGATCAGCGTGCCCAGGCGGAAGCCGGCGGCAAGACACCGTATTGGCGGTTTCTGCTCGGCAACGAGAGCGTGACCTGGAACGATGGCGTGCTCGGCACGCGCATCGTCAAATTGCCCTCGGTGTCCGATCCCGTGCTGATCCGCGCCGACGGCACGCCGCTCTACACCTTCACCAGCGTCATCGACGATGTCTTCGCGGGCATCACCCACATCATTCGCGGCGAGGATCACGTCACCAACACCGGCATTCAGATCGATCTGCTGCGCGCGCTTGGTCATCCGGCGCAGGCCATCGGTTTTGCCCATCTGCCGCTGCTTGTCGATGCCGGCGGCGGCAAACTGTCCAAGCGGCTGGAGGGGCTGTCGCTGCGCAGCCTGCGCGCCGACGGCATGGAGCCGGGCGCGATTGCCGCCTATCTCGCGCGCCTGGGCTCCTCGCTCTCGCCGGAAATCATGCCCATGGCGGCGCTGGCCGAGAGTTTCGACCTGACCAGATTCTCCCGCTCGCCGGCGCGCTTCGACATGACCCAGTTGCTGCGCCTGAATGCGCAGAGCCTGCATGCCGCGCGTTTCGAGGACGTGCAGCCGCGCCTGCCGCCGGGCGCCACCGTGGCGTTCTGGGACGCGGTGCGCGGCAATCTCGAATTGCTCGGTGAGGCGCGCCATTGGTGGGATGTGGTTGCGGGCGACATCTCGCCGCCGCCGGGCGGGGAGGATGCGCCGTTCCTGAGCCAGGCGCTTGAAACGTTACCGCCGGAGCCTTGGGACTTACATACCTTCGCGGGCTGGACGCGGGCGCTGAAAGAGGTCAGCGGTCGCGGCGGCAAGAAGCTGTTCATGCCGCTTCGCCTTGCTCTGACTGGCGAGGCGCATGGGCCGGAGCTGGCGCCGCTGCTGCCTATGATGGGATGCGACCGGGTCGTCAGCCGGCTGCGGCTTGCTGCCATTCATGCGCCGGCTCCCGGCAGCCAGTTGTCGGATCCCAAAGGTGACTGACCGCGCAGAGCCGAGGGCTCAACCCGGCGCGTCGGCCGGACCCATCGACTTGATCAGGTCGAACACGCGTTTGCGCACCGCCGGATCGGTAATGCGATAATAGGCGCGGACCAGTTCCAGCGTCTCCCGCTTGGCCAGCGGGTCATCGGCGGGCGCACCATAGCCCTCGGGCTTCTCGGCAAAACCCGCGACGCCGGCGATGGCGGGCCCCCTGTTCTCTGGCATATCGTCGAAGAAGAAGGCGATGGGCACGTCCAACACGCGCGAGAGATCATAAAGGCGCGAAGCACCCACGCGGTTAACGCCGCGTTCATATTTTTGGACTTGCTGGAAGGTCAACCCCAGCGAGTCGCCGAGGCGCTCCTGGCTCATCCCCATCAATGTCCTGCGCAAGCGGATGCGGGACCCAACATGAACATCAATTGGACTCGGGCGGTTTTCGCCCGTTTCCGTCTGCGCACCTTCGACCGATCCACCATTGCGAGACATTTGCCTATTTCTTTCACTTTAAGTGCATGAACCACTCAATCACCGGCCATGGCTATCGATGCAACCCTAAATTGTCAACTAACTTTCAGCATTTGGCGACGATTTAATACATTTTTGGACGTCAAAGATGAACGAATAGTCCAAAGAAGGAGACCGGTTTCCCATACCGAGGCCAGTCGCACAGCAAAGTAGCGCCAGAAGCAGCGGCGCCCCCAATCCCATCCGCGAGGCGGGCGTTCGCGGCAGCGCCCCCGGCACAGGCGCCACAATGATGCCCTGCCGCTCCAGTTCAAGCCTTGCGGTCAAACGGCCATGGGCATCGATCACCGCCGAGATGCCCGTGTTCGCCGCGCGTATCAGCGGCAGCCCCTCCTCCACCGCGCGCATGCGCGCGGCGGCCAGATGTTGACGCGGACCGGCCGAGCTGCCGAACCAGCTATCGTTGGTGATGTTGACCAGGGCCGCCGGCCGATCGGTCTGCACCACGGCCTGGGCAGAAAACGCGGCCTCATAGCAGATCAGCGGCCCCAGCGGCGGCAGCCCCGCGATGTGCAGGGTCTTGAGCGATGGCCCGGCGTCCCAGCCGCGCTCGCCCAGGCGAATCGGCAGGTAGGACGGGAAATACTCGCCGTACGGTACGAGGTGATGCTTGTCATAGATGCCGCCGATGCTGGCATCCGGCATGACCGCCACCAAGCTGTTATAGGCGTGATCGTCCTCCCTGCGCGCCGTGCCGGCGATGGTGGCCGTGGCGCCCCGTGCTGCCTCGGCCACCGCTTGGCGCGCCTGGGTGTCCTGCTGCAACCAATAGGGACTGGCCGTTTCTGGCCAGACGACGAGGATCGCATCGCCGGAGTGGGCACGTGCCGCCTGGGCCACGCCTTGGCGGGTCAATTGCAGATGCCGTTCGAAGATGGTCTCGGCCCAGCCGCGATCCTGCCAGTGATCCCGATGTTCGATTTCCGAGACGTTGCCCTGGACCAGTACGGCAATAAGAGAAGGCGCGGGGCCCGCGCGCCGGTGCAACAACGTCACACCCAGGCCGGCCCACAGGCACACGCCGAGCAACGCCGGCAAAAGCGCGCGCCGGCCTAGTGCCGGTGTGCTGGCAAGCAGAACGGTAAACAGCGTCAGGCCGCCCACGCCGATCCAGGCGGCGGGCTGCATGAAGACGAGACCGAGCGCTCCCGGCATTTCGGTGGCGCTGCCGAGCGGATTCCAAGGAAAGCCGGTCAGCGCAAACTGGCGTGCGAGATCGCCCAGCACCCAGGCGCCGGCCAGCACGCAGACGCGCCGCCACCCCGCGGGCGCCAGCCGGGCGGCCGCGCAAGGCAGGGCGATGAAGACCGCCAGCGCCGCCGCCAACGCGGGAACGGCAAGCGGGATTGCCCACCAGAACTGGGCGGCCTCGACCAGCACGGCCTCGGTAACCCAGTAAAGTCCCAGCAGATGGTGGGCCAAACCGAAGACGAAGCCGCGCCGCGCCGCGCTTCGCCAAGTCGGGCTGCCATCGATCAGCGCGAGCAGGCCGGGCAGGCCGACAAACAGGGCAGGGGCAAATGTCACCGGCGGCAAAGCGAGCGCGGTCAGCATGCCGAGCAGGGCAGCGGCCAAATCCGCCCGCCAGCCGGTCAGGCGACGCCATCGGTGCACAATTGCCGTGCCTCCTTGCCGGGGCATCAGGCTTTGAACCGGTCGCGGTGGGGCGTCAAGCAAGTCGCGCGCGCAATGGCTTGCGCGGCGCCGGGCCGCGTGGTCACTTCGATCATCTTCTATCAAAGAGGTTAACGTGACCATGACAGGTTTCAAGAGTGCAGGCGTGCTCGCGGCGGTTCTGGGTTGCCTGGCCCGCTCGGCCTTCGCCGACCCCCATCCATTATGGCTGCCGGGCCACTTTCCCCACGGCATGCGCGCGCCGAACGCCGGCGCGGGCGAGATGGAATATTATGGCGGGCCGGTATTCTCCTCGGTCAAGGTGATCACCGTGATGTGGGGCAGCAAGGTCAATCCGCAGATCGTCTCGGGCATCGGCGGTTTCTACAGCGCGGCCACCAACAGCACCTTTTTTGATATCCTGGCGCAGTACGCGACCACGCTGACGGGCATCAATGGCCACAAGGGCACCAACCAGCAGATCAACCGCGGCACGTTCAGCCAACAGGTCGTGATAACGCCCTTCAACGGCAAAAAGACGCTGACCGACAAGGCGGTGCAAAAGGAATTGGTTGCGCAGATCGCGGCGGGCAATCTGCCCGTGCCTGACGCCAACACGCTGTACATGACGTATTTCCCGCCTGGGATAACCATAAAGCTTGGCTCGTCCAAATCGTGCAGCGCGTTCGGCGCCTATCATGAAGGTTTTAAGGACGCGACGTATGGCGGCGTCTTCTACGGCGTAATGCCGGATTGCGGCTACAGTTTTAACGACAGCACCGTGGTTTCCTCCCACGAGCTTGCCGAAGCAACCACCGACAATTTCCCGACGCCGGGTAGCCATCCGAAATATCCTCAGGCGTGGAACACGACCGACGGCTACGAAATCGGCGATCTATGCGAGGGCTACAGCGGCACGCTAACTGCCGGCAACACGAAATATGAAGTGCAGCAGATTTACAGCAACCTGATTGCCGGGTGTACGACGGGTGATTATCACAGTCCCTAGGTGAAAAGCTGGAGGGAGTGTGCCACTTCCTCCAGCGTCCCTGTCCTTGTTTTGGCGAGGCTCAAGATGATGTTGGCGGAAATCGGAGGCCACATCGATTTCTGCGACCAACATGAGATACGCGGCTGGACGAACGCGCCTTCACTGGACGTTTATGTAAACGGAGACTGCTGCGGTCAGGCCAATATCGGAGCGGTGCGAGACGATGGCGCGGGCGAGGGCCTCGACGGCGTGCATGCTTTCAACTTCGTGTTCCCTTTCCCGTTATGGATGGAGGACCGTGTCACCCTACGATTGTCGAACAGCCGGCTGTTGGTGCCTAACCGAGACGGGTGAGAATGGATTCGACGGCTTCCTGGGACTCTGCGGCGATGCGGGTGGCGCGGGTGAGGGCGTCTAGGGTAAGAAGGCGCTGATCAATTAGCCAATCAACGGGCTGCGACACGCCTGTCTTATTCACGTTGCTGCCGATACAACATTTAAGTGGGCTGGACTTAAGCAGGCTGACCGTTGCTTACCCCGCCATTCTCGCTTCTGGCTGGCGCCAATATTTCCGCCCGCTGAAGGAGTTTCTATTGAGCCAACGCTTGTAATAACACTAGCCAACTATCCATCATCCACGATGATAAGCATCATATTTGAAGGTTCTAAACCACACGGTCGCGGCAAATAACACCATAGATCTGATAAAGACCCTCTGCCACGGCAGATGTTAATGAGAATTGCGCTTAGCCAAACTAAATCCATAAATGCACAGATCGCGAACGCCGGGAAGGCCGTCATTCCCCAAACCATAAAGCTTCCAGCCGACTCAGATGGATACGGGTCACCCTGGCGCGGGTAAGTCCAGGATAAAAAGTGTAGAAAAAAAACAACCCCAATAAGGTTAGGGACTATCCAGCCCACCGGGAAGTTGCGAAAACTGCGAAGATATGACATTGCCGATCTCTCTCTACTTACAGGGCGGTGGCGTTGGGTTTTGTGGTGGTGTTGGCCCGCTGGGAGAACCATTTGGGGAACCAGAGTCTGCCGCCCTATATCCTTGATCCCAAAAATAGCCTTTAGCCTGCAAACTACCGCTAGACGAGGACATCAGCCATCTCAGCCGTCTTTCGCTGCTCTTATCGGGCCTTGACTTCACGAGGCCCGGTCTGGAGTTCGGCGCGCTTCATCGGCCGGTCGTTCCCCGCGCGCATGCCGAGGTCTATTATGTCGATCATGACGATCAAGCAGGACTTCGGCGCAAATGCGCTCGCATGGCCAAAGTCGATACATCCAGGATCGTCGTAGTAGATTACGTTTGGGCCGACGGACAGGGGCTCAGTCGGCTTGTGCAGAAACACAAATTCGGCTGGGTCGTCGGGTCGCATGTCGGCGAGCACATCCCCGACTTCATTGGCTAGATCCAGGAGATCGAGGCCGTGCTGGAGGAGCGCGGCCGTGTCGCCCTCGCACTACCTCATGGCGAACGGAGTTTCGATGCATGCCGGCCGGTTTCGACATTCGAGGACCTGTTTGCCGCTTATCTGGAAAAACTGAACCGGCCAAGCCCGCGCTTCAAGTTCTGCGGCGCATGCATGGCGTTGCCGAATGGGAGGGAGCCAGTCTGAAGAAGCCTGCAAACGAGGCGGCGCTGTTTGGCGCACTTGGCTTGGCGCGTTGCGCGAACGCTGGCACCTATATCGACGTGCACTGCAACGTCTTTACTCCCAAATCGTTCGCCGAATGCTACGGCCTCATGCAAAGATGCGGCCTTGTTCATCTTGCCCTGGGGCCGGTGATTGAGACGGACGGCCAGGAGTTTTTCGTGCAACTTGTCAACAGGGATTAACATGAAACTTAGCGCGCGCAATCAGATAAAGGGCAGGATCATCAACGTGGAGCGTGGCCAGACGACCGGTCACGTGCGCATCGATATCGGAAACGGCGCGATCCTGACCTCATCGATCACCAACGAGGCGCTCGACGATTTGGACTTGCGGGTCGGTGACGAAGCATTCGCGGTGATCAAGGCTTCGGACGTCATGATCGGTAAATAGACAATGTTGTCTGCTCTTTCTTCAAGAAAGAGCAACCTTCTAGCTCAACGCGTCTCTCAACTGCCGTTCGTAATGCCTGTAATATTTATCGGTCACCAGATCGGTCTTTACAACGACTGCCACATCCACCGTGTTGAACTGGTGGTCGATGACCGCCCCATCGCCCACAAACCCCCCAAGGCGCAGATAGCCCTTGATCAGCGGCGGCAGCGTCGCCATTCCGCGGCGCATGTCCACATCCAGCGGGTCCAAGCGGCGCATATCCACGTAGCGCTCGGACAGCGCACGCGGGCGCAGCGCCGGTGGCGCCAGATGGCTTTCATAGAGGTAGGTGAGTTCGGCCGACCAATCGTCTGGGTTGGTCGAGGGCAGGCTGGCGCAGCCGAACATCAAGTCGATCTGATGCCGGAACACGTAGGCCGCAATGCCGCGCCACATCAGCTGCATGACCGCGCGCCCGCGGTAATCGGCGGCCACGCAGGAGCGGCCGAGTTCGAGCAGCTTGCCGCCGAAGCTGACCAGCGGGCCGAGATCGTATTCCTCGTCGGAATAAAAACGGCCGATCTGCTCGGCGGCGTCCTGCTGGATCAGCCGATAGGTGCCGACAACCCCCTCCGGCCCCGGGCCGATCGCGTGATCGACGACGAGCAGGTGGTCGGCCACGGCGTCGAAGGCGTCCACATCCCGCTTGAGCATACGCGCCGCTGGCGAGGGTTCGGCACGCATCTCTTCATAGAAGATCCGCCAGCGCAGAGCCTGGACCGCATCGATCTCCGCTTCGGTGCGGGCGATGCGCACGCCCAAATGGCCGCCACGCAGCTCACCGAAGCCGCGATCGGCGGGATCGGCGGAGGCGCGCTTGAGAAGGGCCGTCATCGCGGCGGCTCGGCGGCGGCGGCGGCGTGGTTGGG
>CAXUNZ010000076.1:0-12956 GCA_964252525.1 uncultured Acetobacteraceae bacterium | reverse complement strand
CACTGGTATGCAGACCGACCGCCTGGCCGAGGAGCACCGCCGCGGCATCTCCATCTCGCTCGGCTTCGCCCACATGGACGTTCCGGGTGGGCAGATCGACCTCATTGACATGCCCGGACACGAGCGCTTCGTGCGAACCATGGTGTCGGGCGCCACAGGCGTGGACGCCGTGCTGCTGGTGGTCGATGCGCGGGAGGGCATCAAGCCGCAGACGCTCGAACATCTCGCCATTGCCGCCTTGCTGGGCATCCGCGCGGTGATCGTGGCCATCAGCAAGATCGACCTGGTCACGGAGGCGGCGGCGCAAGCGCGCGGGCGCGAGGTTGCGGCCGCGGTTGCCGCTCACGGCCTGAACGTCACCGCAACCGCGCTGACATCAATCATCACCGGCGCGGGCCTTACGTCTCTGCGCGGCATGTTGGCCGCGGCCCTGAAGGCGCGCGCCATGCCTGAGGATGACGGCTTCGCCTATCTGCCGATCGACCGCGCCTTTTCCATGGCCGGCCATGGTACCGTGGTCACCGGCACGCTGCGCCGCGGCGCGCTGGCGATATCCGACGAGATCCAGATCCTTCCGACGGGCGAGCGCGTGCGTATCCGCGCCCTTCAGGTCCATGGCAGCCGCGTTGGCCGGGCCGCACCCGGCCAGCGCCTCGCGGTCAATCTGCGTGACGTCTCGCCGGCCCAGGTCGCGCGCGGCGCGGCGCTGGCCACACCGGGCCTGCTGGCGCCTGCGGCCTGGCTGACCGTGGCGTTGCGGGCCGCGCCGGACGCACCGCCAATCGCCAACGGCGCGCGCCTGGTGCTGCTGACCGGCACAGAGGAAGTGCCCGTGCGCCTGCGCCTGCTCGACGCGGAAGAGGCAATTCCCGCCGCAACCTTCATGGCGCAGCTTCACGCCACCCGGCCGGTCTGCGCGCCCGCGCGCGAGCGTTTCATCCTGCGTGCCGCCTCACCGCCGCGCACGCTGGGCGGTGGTTGGGTGATCGATCCGGCCGCGACACGCCTGCGCCGGCACGTGTCCACGGTGCTCGCGCGGCTGCGCCGGCTGGCGGAGAGCGACGTTGCGTCCGTGGTGATGGGTGAAATCGCCGCCGCCGAAGGGCAGGGCGTTTCCATCGCGCGCCTGGCGCAGCTGGCCGGCATGGCGCCCGCCCGGGTTATCGCCGCCCTCGGCCCCGATCATGTTCTGCTTCCTGGCGTCGGCGTGGCCATCGGCCGCGCGGCCTTTGCGCTTGTGCAAGCCCACACGCTGGCGGCCGTGCAGACGGCCGACCCGCCGTTGGCCTTGCCGGCGCTCGGTGCCCGCCTGCCCCAGACCAACGCCGCGGTGCTGCAGGCGGCCGCTTCCGCCCTGGTCGACTCAGGCAAGCTCCAGCGCATCGGCGCGGCGCTGCAGGCGCCAAACGCCGCGCGCGATGAAGCGGTCGAACACACCGCGCGCGCCCTGGCCGAAGCGTTGCGCCATGGCGGGCTGTCTCCACCCGAGCCGCTGGCCATCGCCCCCGGCCCCGCCACGCGCGCTCTGGTCGAGCGCCTCATCCGACAGGGCGTGCTGGTGCGTGCGCCCGATCCGGCGCAGGGGCGGGAGATCATCTTTCATGCAGACGCGGTGGGTCATGCGCGGCGCGTGCTGGCGCCTAAGCTGACGCCGCCCGGGCTGCTGGTGCGCGAGGCGGGCGCCGTGCTAGGGATTTCGCGCAAATACAGCGTGCCTTTGCTGGAGTATCTCGATGCGGTGCAGTTTACGCGCCGCGTCGCGGACCGGCGCGTGCTTGCCTAGGGAGGCGATTGGGGTCTGGTGGCCCCCCTGATCTTCAAAATCAGCGGCCCGCCGAAAGCGGGCGGTGGGTTCGATTCCCATCCGCCTCCGCCGCCAAGGAAGAGGGGGGGGGAATGTGCCATTCCCCCCAGACCCCCCGTCACTTGTTCTAGTCACGTTTGGCTGGACACTTGGGAACTTAGAGCGACTTCCATCCGGGTCAACTTGGCGGCGGCGCGCCAGGAGGCTTGCCAGTCCAGCGCCTGAAGGCCCGCGCGAAGGCTGAGCGGTCGGAGAAGCCGGTGAGGTGCGCCACCTCCGCGATTCCGCGCCGCTCCTCCACCATGTGCTTCAGCGCTCGTTGAAGCCGAACGCCATCAAGCACCTTAGCGAAGCTGGCGCCTTCCTCTTCCAGACGGCGGGCCAGAGTGCGTGTGCTTAACCCAAGCCGAGCCGCCACCGCTTCCATGGAAAGCGGCGCCAGCGGTGTTGAACTAGAGAGTTCGGCCTCGACCAGCGCTCTCACGCCGGAGCTTTGCTCAAGCCGACGCAGGAGGGTCTGTGCATGCGCGGCCAATACCTCGTCAGCGTAGTTCGGGTGCTGCTGCGATGGCGTCGCGAGCATCCGCTCATCAACCCGCATCGCGTTAACGCGCCCATCGAACCGCACCGGCGCATCAAAGACGCGCGCATACTCCCATGCGTAGCCTGGGTCTGGGTGCGTCACTTCGATCGCCTGGACAGCGCGTTCGACGCCTCGCCTTCGCGCATTGGCCGCCATGCGCGCGAAACCGCTCTCCGTCAGGTCAGGGAACACGTTCGGGTTCGGCCGCAGATCACAAAGCCAGAGCCCACCGTCACGTCGCTGCAGCTGGAAACGCTCCCTTCCGTTAGGTCCTACGTCGGCCACCAAACGCCCGAACCGATTCAGTAGCGCCAGGGTGTCCGTCTGAACTGCCGGCGCTGGCGCCGCGAAAGCCAGCGCGGAAAGTTCCGCCATCGGCACACGCTCGCCGAAGCGGAGCGAAAGGGCCGCGTCCGCACCGAGGCGTTTCGCAACCCAGGTCACCTCCGCGTACGTAGCGAGCGGCGACCGGGCGTCCGCATCTTCAAGCTCCGCCAAGGAGACACCCGAGACCTTGGAAAGCTCGACTTCATCAACGCCGCAATCTACGGCGAAACGGAAGAGGCCCCGCACCAGTCCCGTGGCGACCGTTCCCGCTAGGTCCTTTAGCCGGTTGGCGGCCGCGGTCATCGAAATGGCGTCTCCCGACATAGCCAGGGTGCGGGCAGGGCGCCTTAATCTGACGGACTTCGGAACCTGGAGGAAGCTCCCGTGCTGTCGCGCCTGCTGCCGAACACTATCGACAACACCCTGCGGGGGCTTACCGTCTCAGCCTGGCTATTGGCGCCCATCCTGCTGATGAAGTTTCTGATGGGCGCGAATGCAGCCATCATCACACGTTCGGTCGCCATCTCCGCCGACGGCCTTCCGCTTGATACCTTCGGCAAGGCTGGTGAACAGGCCGTCTTGAGCCTACTCTCCCTCTGGGGTCTCCAGCAGGCCGCGGTTGCACTCTTTGGCGCCTTGGTGCTGCTCCGCTACAAGTCGATGATCCCATTAATTTACGCCCTGCTGCTGGTCGAGCAGATCGGCCGCAAGGTGCTGCAACTGATGCATCCGATGGTCGCCGCACGACCTGCAGGAGCCAACCTCCCAATCGGCGTGATCGTCAACAGCGCACTACTGCTCGCGCTTGTAATTGGGTTCATCCTCTCAGTCATCGGTTTTCGCTACCGTCGAGATAGCACCTGAGGGCAAGGAGCGGCTTCCGGCCCGGCTCCGAAGATCAGGCGTTCGCCAAGTCGCCGACGAAAGATCAATTCGCAGCACGACACAGGCGTCCGCTCACGATCCACAGCACGCATTCCGAATGTCCGTTTTCGTAAGTGGCTTATCGCTCCAGATGCAAAACTGAAGCTGGCTTCGGAGCCCGGCTGAAAACGTCTTCTGAAACTGACACCACGTTCTGAAAGGATCGTGACGCACGTTCCAAGGCATCAAGGCTGGCAGCTGGCCGGTGCGGCCGGGCCGTTGCGATAGGAAGGTTTTCTCGGTCATTCGTGCGGCCGTTGCCGCGCCTCGGGCGGCGCGAAGTGGCGCCCGACATCGTTGCCGCTGACGGCGACCTGGCTGCTCCCCCGGATCACCTCGGCAATGTCCTCGTCGGTAAATCCCTTCTGCCTCAGCTGTTCGATTTCGTCACTGACCATGCTGATGAAGGTCGGAACGGAGAAGGCTTCGGGAGGCAGGCCCAGGACGGCCCGAAGCTCGGTCTGGACGGCGGCGACTTGGCCGGCGGTCAGGGTGGGTTCGGTCATAGCGGAATCGTAGCAGTGTCCGGCGCTGATGACCAGCACGTGATAAGCGCGTTATCACGGGCTAGCTGCTAATGCGGACTCTGCCGATGCCTAGCTAGTGGAGAAAATCTCTCGCTTGAGTCCGATTTAGGATTCCCAATCCGGTGGGGCGATGCGAATCTGCCGCATGCTCAAAGCTACACGGTTACAGTAACGGCCAAGGATCGAGCGCGATTGGAAGCCATTGTGGCCGATCGTAACACTCCGCAGAAACATGTCTGGCGAGCCCGGATCATCCTTTTGACGGCGGACGGGTGTGGCACGGCCGAAATCATGCGTGGCAGCGACACCAGCAAAACCGCCGTTTGGCGCTGGCAGGAACGCTTCATGATTGAGGGGGTGGCCGGTCTGTTGCGGGACAAGACCCGGCCGCCTCGCATAGCACCTCTCAGTCCCAACGTAGAGGCGAAGGTCGTGAAAGCGACAGTGTCGGAGCGGCCTGCGGGGGAGACGACGCACTGGACGGCGCCGGCCATGGCAAAGCTGCAAGGCATCAGTGTCGGTTCGGTGCAGCGCATCTGGCGCAAGCATGGTCTGCAACCGCACCGGACACGTCACTTCAAGCTTGCCAACGACCCCGATGTCGCAGCCAGGCTGCGCGACATCGTCGGGCTTTACGTCAGTCCGCCAGAGCACGCCGTGATGTTCTCGATTGATGAAAAAAGCCAGATCCAGGCACTCGATCGGACGCAGCCTGGCCAGCCATTGAAGCAGGGGCGTTGCGGCACGATGACGCACGACTACAAACGCACGGCACGACCACCTTGTTTGCCGCGCTGAACGTGCTGAGCGGCACGGTAATCGGCCGCTGCATGCCAAAGCACCGGCACCAGGAATACATCCGCTTCCTTGACGCGGTCGACGCAACCGTGCCGACAGGTAGAAGCGTGCATGCGGTCGTGGATAATTATGCCACCCACAAGCACCCCATGGTCCGCGATGGCTGCAAGCTCATCCTTGGTGGACCTTCCACTTTACGCCAACCTCGGCCTCGTGGCTCAACGCCGTCGAAGGCTTCTTTGCAAAACTAACCAAGCGCAGACTCAGCCGCGGCGTGTTCCACTCTGTCGAAGACCTCAAAGCTGCCATCCGCCGCTTCCTGGTCGAGAGCAATCAGGACCCAATTCCGTTCCAATGGACGAGAAAGCCAGCCGAAATCTTGGCCGCTGTCAAACCTGGGCACCAAGTGTTAGATTCTATCCACTAGATACCTTTAATCAACTTCTCGGGTATTCGAGCTGGCATGGCACCAAAGCGGCAATACTCATTTTGAACCGACAAAAGAACGTCGGGCAGGTCATCAAAGCAATATTCAGAGACAGTGCCCACGCAGGTCCGCTTTAAGCGGGCGCTACCAAAGCCTTCTGAGACCGTGTCGCGCTATGTTTTGTCACAACCCAAAAACGTAAACGGAAAGATTATTCCTCACGGTCATGCCGTTTGGCATCCCTCAGCCATAACCTCTTTCTCGTTTGATTTGCATAGACTTGCGAAGACAGCTTGCGCTTCGGTGGCAGTAGGGTAAGGGGCAGTGCGTGTCTGGTCTGGTTGGCTGATCCGACCCCATTCCCCGATGACGCACCAAGCGCCAAGGAGATCAGGCTGCGCGTCAAGGCGGAAGTGGCGGTGCATGTTCCGCGTCGCGACGGGTGAGGGTCACGGCGTTCATGACCTACTTTCCCGTGCGAGCGCCTCATGTCGCCGAAACAGGCTACAAACGGCTGCCCGTGTCCATTTACCGCCGCCTTGGGCAGTCATCCCCGTCGCCAAGGAAGAGCTAGGGGGAATATGCCATTCCCCCTAGCCTTGCCTTGCCTTTTTCGTTTTGAAACAGGTCCATGTCATAGACAACCTCCTCCAAAACCAGTCCGGAAGCCGGCGCCGTAGGCCCAGCCGCCGCACGATCCATCGCAATCAGCGCATCGGCCATTCGCGAGGCAGGCCAACGCGCTTCGCCCACCAGCTTCAGGCTGCCCACCATATTGCGCACCTGGTGATGCAGGAAACTGCGCGCCTCCGCCACCACGGTTACGCGCTCATCCTCGGCCGCAACATCCAGCCGATCGAGCGTACGTACGGGCGATTTCGCCTGGCACGAGGATGCCCGAAAACTCGTAAAATCGTGCCGTCCCAGCAACGCGGACGCGCCCTGCCGCATCGCCTGCACATCCAGCGCGGGCTTGACATGCCAGACGCGCCCGGCCTCGAGCGCCGGGGGCGCGGCGCGATTGAGGATCGTGTAGCGATAACGCCGGCCGATCGCGCAAAAGCGCGCGCTCCAGTCCGGCGCGACGACCGCCGCCGCGCGCACTGCAATGCGATGCGGCTTCATGTGGTAATTCAGCGCCGCGGCCAGACTCACGTCCGACATATCGCGCGCCAGATCGAGGTGCACGACCTGCCCCGCCGCATGCACGCCCGCATCCGTGCGCCCCGCCGCCGTGCATGCGACGGGCTCGCCTACCAGCCGCGCGGCCGCGTCCTCGATCACCGCTTGAACGGTCAGGTCGTGGGCCTGGCGCTGCCAACCGGCAAAAGCGCTGCCGTCATACTCGACCAGCAGCGCCCAGCGCGTCACGCCGGCGCCAGGCCGGGTGCGCCGCGCAGGAACGCCTCGCCCGACATCGCCGGCCGCCCGGCGCGCTGCACGCGATCGAGCCGCAGCGCGCCCGTCCCGCACGCCACGGTAAAGGCCCGGTCCAGCACCGAGCCGGGCATGCCGGCACCCGCCACCGGCGAGGCCGTCAGCACCTTCAGCGTCTCGCCCCCGAATTCGGCAAACGTGCCCGGCCAGGGCGTCAGTGCGCGAACCTGGCGGTCCAACACGGCCGCGGGGCGCGCGAAGTCGAGCCGTCCATCCTGCCGCGTCAGCTTGGCCGCATAGGTGGCGCCTTCAGTGGCCTGCGGCTCAGCCGCGGGCCAATCGGCCAGCGCCTTCAGGATCAGCCGCGCGCCCAGGGCGGAAAGCGCATCCTGCAAGGTCACGGCCGTCGTCTCCGCCGTGATGGGCACTGCCTGACGCAGCAGCATCGGCCCGGTATCCAGCCCCGCTTCCATCTGCATGATGGTGACGCCGCTTTCGGCATCGCCCGCCAGGATCGCGGCCTGGATGGGGGCCGCGCCACGCCAGCGCGGCAGCAGGCTGGCATGGATGTTCAGGCAGCCGCGCCGCGGCGCGGCGAGCATCTCGGGCGGCAGGATCAGGCCGTAGGCGGCAACCACGGCCGCATCCAGATCCAGGGCGGCAAAGGCGGCGTGCTCGGCCGCATCGCGCCGCACGCGCGCGGGCATACGCACCGGCAAACCTAGCGCGTCGGCCGCCTCGTGCACCGCGCAGCGTTGAACGGCATGCCCGCGCCCGGACGGACGCGGAGGCTGGCTATAGACGCAGGCGATGGTGTGGCCGGCCGCAAGCAGGGCGCGCAGCGCGGGCACGGCGAAGGCGGGGCTGCCCATGAAGGCCAGGCGCAGGGCGTTACTCAGGTTGAAAGACCAGGGGCGTTGCCCCTGGACTCCGCTGCGGCCTGAGGCCCCGGACCCGCGAAGTTTCCCATGTTGGACTATGCCTTAGGCAAGCGCCTTCTGCTTCTGTTCTTTGGCCAGCCGCCGCAGCACCATGTTGCGCTTCAATGGGGAAAGATGATCGACAAACAAAATCCCGTCCAAATGGTCGATCTCATGCTGCAGGCATGCCGCGAGCAGCCCATCCGCCTCCACGCGCCGCTTGGCGCCGTCCAAATCCGTGTAGCCCACGGTGACACGCGCCGGCCGGCTCACCTCGGCATACTGGCCGGGCAAGGACAGGCAGCCTTCCTCGCGCGTGGCCCATTCCTCGCTGATGACCAGGATTTCGGGGTTGATCAGCGTCAGCGGCGTTGGCATGTCATCGCGCGCCAGATCGACCACCACCAGCCGCAAATCCACGCCCACTTGAGGTGCGGCCAGACCAATCCCCGGCGCATCGTACATCGTGTCGAACAACTGCGGCACGAGCGTGCGCACCAGATCCATCTGCGTCGGCGTCACCGGCCGGGCGCGGGTCTTGAGGCTCCTATGCGGGACGATCAGGATCGGCAGCAGGCTCATCGCGGCCATGTAGGCGTCAGCGCATCCGATGGGAAGGACCGCCCGGGCGGGCCTCAAATGCGCGTCCGCCGCGCGGAACGCCGGCACATGCAGAAAGGCCAGAGGCGGGATCGGCGGGCAGTGCGTTCCCCGATCCTGTCGGCGCACTTGCATTCCCCGGACCACCTCCCGAAATTCGTCACGCCGCGAGTGCCCTCCACAGGGGCTCGTCTGGTATCCCCGCTGGCGCACCAAGGAGGCCACGGCAGACATGAGCACCCGCGTCTTCACTTCGCCACTGTTCCTGGGCTTCGATCACCTCGAACAGATGATCGAGCGTGCCGCCAAAACCGCGTCTGACGGCTACCCGCCATACAACATCGAACAGACAGGTCCTTCTGGCCTGCGGATCAGCTTGGCCGTGGCGGGCTTTACGATGGATGACCTGCAGATTACGCAGGAGGATAACCAACTGGTCATCCGCGGCCGGCAGAGTGACGACAGCCAGGGCCGCGTCTTCCTGCACCGCGGCATCGCGGCAAGGCAGTTCCAGCGCGCCTTCGTCATGGCCGAGGGAATAGAAGTCACCGGCGCCACATTGGACAGCGGGCTCTTGCACATCGATTTGGCTCGCCCTCAGCCTGAGCCGAAAGTGCGCCACATCGAAATCGCCAAGGCCGAGAAGCCCAGATCGTCACGGGTTGTCGATGCGAGCTAATCGCTTTTTAACAGAATACCTCTTATCGTGCCCGATTTTTTACACATATCTTATGGATAGAGAGTCGGCAGAGAGCTTTTGGCCGATGAATACAACTTAGACGTTGCAGCGTCGCCGGTAGTGGACGCGGCTGTTTCGACCAGGAGAAGCACGATGAACAACACTTCGAGCGACGAAGGTGGCGAGTCCCTGATGGGGCTCAATCTGCGCCAGCTCTCCACCAAGCAGTTCTCCAGTCTGGGCGTGTCGCAACTGGCCTATGTCAAACCCGTGCTGCTCAATGGCGCCCGTGCCTTCGCCATCCACGGTGCCGATGGTACGCCGATGGCTGTGGCTGGGGACGAGGCGGTGGCGCTCGCCGCCATCGAGCAGCACGAGATGGTCGCTTCGCGCGTCCATTAGGCCGTAGCCGCCGCTCGCCCGAATTGACGGAAGGCTTTCTCTGGGCTATAGAGCGCTCTAGCGTGATGGAGCCTCTTTATGGATATGAGCCGCGCCGACGCCTCTGCGGCACTGGCCGATGTCGACGCGGCGCAAAGCCGAAGCGCCCTGCTGCGCGGCTACCAGAGCGCGGCGCCGCACCTCATCATTTGGGGCGTCGCCTGGGCCCTCGGTTACACCATCACCGATCTGGCGCCCGGTTGGGTCAACCCGGCCTGGCTGGTCATCGTGGTGCCGGGCACGCTCGCCGACATCGCCATCGCGCGTCTCGACCGGCCCGGTCATGGGCCGGGCGTATTGACCGGCTGGCTGTTTCTCATTGCCTTTATTTTCGTCGGCGGCACGTTGGCGGTGATGCGGCCCCACGACCCACGTCAGGTCGGGGCTTTCATCCCCCTGGTTGTCGCGGCCAGCTACGCCATCCTCGGCGCGCTAGGCGCGCCGAGGATGCTGGTGCTGGGTGGAGGCCTCGCGGCGCTGACGTTGGGCGGCTTCTTCGCGCTGCCCGCCCATTTCTCGTTGTGGATGGCCGCAATCGGCGGCGGCGGCCTGATTCTGGGCGGCATCTGGCTGAGGCGCGCCTGAGCCATGGACCCGCCCACCCCCTCGGCTGGACCCGACGAAATCATCCACCAATCGCTGCGTCTGCGCATCATGGCCACACTGAATGCGCTGCCCATGGGCGAGCTGATCGATTTTACCCGCCTGCGCGCCGTGCTGGGTGCCACCGACGGCAATTTGGGCGCCCACCTGACCACGCTGGAAGGTGCCGGCTATGTCGGCATCGAAAAGGATTTCGCGGCGCGCAAGCCGCGCACGCGCGTGGTGCTGACCGCTTCCGGACGCAGCGCGTTCCGCCGCCACGTCGGGTATTTGAAGACGCTGCTGGAAGATGCAGAGTAGGGCGGCCATGCCAAACCCCGGTCAATTGACGCAAAGACAGGAACAATGGTTCGCCTCCGTGCGGGAGGGCCTGGAACGCGAAACCGGTAAGACGCTGGCGCAATGGAGCGAGCTTGCGCGCGCCTGCCCAGAGACGGCGCATCGCAAACGCCTGGCCTGGATGAAGGCGCAGTTCGGCCTGGGGCAGAACCGCGCCTCGATGGTGTTGAACGCGGCGTTCCCAAGCGCGGAGAGTTGGTCGGAGCCTGAAACCCTGGCCGCCGCGTTGTGGGCTGATCCCGGTGCGTGCGCGATTCATGACGAGGTGCGCGCGGCGGCGCTGGCGCTGCCGGACGTGATCGTCGGGCAACGGCGCGGCTTTACGGCGTTTTCGCGCGGCTTTCAGTTCGCGGCGGTCAAGCCGGCGCGCGGAGGTGTTGTTCTGGGGCTGGCCATTCCGGTTGAGGATGGTCTGTCGCCATCGGGCAAGCAGGGCTGGTCGGAGCGGCTGGTCAGTCAAATTGTTTTGCCGTCGCCATCAGCGGTGACGGAAAGCGTGCGAGGTTGGCTGGCGGCGGCCTGGAAAATGTCGTAATCCCGCCACGACACGAGAAAAATTCAAAAGTCTTTTTGCTTCTTTTTCTTCAGAAAAAGAAGACTCTTCCTGTCTAAGCCTCCGTCGTTTCCCCGTATCCCGCATAGGAATTCTTCATCAGCGCATGATTGAGCAGCATCTCCGCGCGCAGGTGTGTGCCGGCGGCGTCGAAGATGCGCGTGCGTATCCAATAGGATTCCGTGCGCCGGCTCTCGGACAGCGCGACGATTTCGCGGCGGAGAAGATAGGTTTCGCCCACGAAGAGCGGGCCGTCGATCATGCGGATTTCCTGATCGGCGAACAGGCCCACCGCGGGGCCGCGGACAGGAAAAGCCGCGTCGCGGCTTGAATATTCGGCCAGCACGCTGACCATTTCCAGCGGAATGATCGCGCGGCCCCAGGGCGACGACGCCGCGTCCGAATACCAGGGTGAAGCCTCGGTAATGACCGCGAGCTTCTGGTTCAGCGAAAACGGATAGAGCGCGCCCATGTGCTGGTCGGGGTCCATGCGCACAAGCTCGTCGGCGGCACCCTTCATGCCGACCTGCAAATCCTGCAGGATCAGCAGCCGGCCAGGCGGGCGCAGCGCACGCAGGCGCCCTTCCAGAAGAGTCTCCCCGGCATCCGGACCCAGGCTGGCGCTGGCTTCCAGCACCTTCGTGCCATCCTCCTTTTCCGCCCAGATGCGGGTTGCCGTGGCGCCGGGCGGCGGGATTTCGGCGCAGGCGCGCACCGCTTCGCCCGCGATCACCATGTTGAGGTAGTGGGCGGAAAGGCAGCCACGCTCGAACCAGGGCTCCCCCCAAAGATGAGCCAGCAGGGGCGGGAACAGGCTGAAATGCGTGGGGCCCTCGATGGGTCCGGCGCGAAATCCGAGCTTTTCGGCGGTGGCGTCGTCGTGCACGGAGGCGTGGCCGCCATATTCCTGATCCGCCAGCATCTGGCGTGGGTTCCGCCACGGGCCGCGCAGGATCAGGGGCGCGTTGAAGCTCATGTCTCGGGTCCTTTGCGGCGGGTTCGGTGCGATTGACCCCACCCGGGGGGATGCTGTCCACTCGGGCCATGCTGATCGTTTTCGGCGGTCTGCCAGGCACCGGCAAGACCACCCTCTCGCGCGCCCTGGCCGCGCGCCGGCGCGCTGTGGCGTTGCGCATAGACGTGATCGAGCAGGCGATGCGCGAGGCTGGCATTGCGGCCCACTTGATTGGCGCGGCGGGTTATGAGGTGGCGGGCGCGCTTGCGGCCGCCAACCTTGGCGGCGGCATGTTCGTGGTGATTGATGCCGTGAACCCTGTCGTCGAGAGCCGGATGGCCTGGCGCGCGATCGCCGCGGACGCGGACACGCCGCTGCTGGAAATCGAGCTGGTCTGCTCGGACGCGGGCGTGCACCGGGCGCGGCTGGAGGGGCGCTTTATCGACATTGCTGGCCTGGCGGCCCCGAGCTGGCAGGATGTGCGCGCGCGCTATTACGAGCGTTGGGAGGAGCCGCACACGATCATCGACACCGCAAGCCTCACGGCCGAGCAGGCGCTTGCGACCATCGAGCGCGCGGTCGAAGCGGCTACTGCCTGACGTAGACCAGTGTCAGCCTTTCGACCGGCTTGCCGTGATCGAGCACCATGTCCGTCCATGACCTGCCGTCCTGGGCCAGACTCATGCGGCCCTCGCCGCGATAGGCGCCATTCAGGGCGACCGTGTAGTGCCACACACGCGGCCCTTCAGCCGATACGCTGATGGTCATACCGGGCTTGCCGCCCGGGCGGTTGATCGCCATCGGCCTACCGTCCAGCCGGCCGTGATTGTCCTCCCGCAGGGACGGGATTTCCCAGCGGAGCGCGCCATCGGGGCTGACGGTGAAGCGGTAATCGTCCGCCCCGCCTTGCGGCTCCGGCCGGCTGGTATCCAGCTTCCAGGTGCCATTCCACGGATTGGCGGCGGCCATGGCGCACGGCGTGACCGCCAGCCAGGCCAGAACGGTGGCAAGAGGGTTTCTCATGAATGGGTCCGCGAGAGTTCCTGGTCGGAGCGGCGGGATTCGAACCCACGACCCCCAGTCCCCCAGACTGATGCGC
>CAXUNZ010000075.1:0-12999 GCA_964252525.1 uncultured Acetobacteraceae bacterium | reverse complement strand
CCGCACGCGCCAGCAAGCCGAGCAGTCGAAGGATTTGATGCTGGGCGCGGCTCAGGCCAGCGCGGCCGAGCGGCTGGCCGGCGCGCGCGCCAATACCGCCCTTGTTTCCGCGCTGGAGGCGCGGATGGATCCGGCCGGCCGGCCGAGTATGCTCGATCAGATTTATCGGGATCGGATCGGGCGGATATTGCGGCAAGCGGGGCGCGTCAGCGCGGTGGACGCGAAAAGTGTTAGCCGCTTGATCTTGCCGGGAGCAGATTGATCGGGCTGGCGCAATCCCCCGCCAATTCGTCACTCTGAACCTGCCCGAATGATGACGTCTCTCGCCAATCGTCGGCGCCGGCGGCGCAGGCATTCTTTTCGGCGCAATCAGGGTCTGGGGCGTCGGCCCGCCTGGAGGCCTTGACCTCGGGCACCATCCTGCGGCATCTCCCCGCCTCCGTGGCCCCGCTGCCCGGTTTCCTGTTTAGATGAGCGCCCGGAACCCGCCTTTGCGCGCGGCCGGGTGAGGCTCCCCGAGGTAGAAATGGCCAAGTCCAACGTCGTTCAGATCAGGCTCGTGTCCAGCGCGGACACCGGCTACTTCTACGTGACGAAGAAGAACGCGCGCACCAAGACCACCAAAATGGAGTTCAAGAAGTACGACCCGGTCGCGCGCAAACACGTCGTCTTCCGCGAAGCCAAGATAAAGTAATCTCCGCCGCGCAACCGGACCGCCACGGCACGGCTTCACCGCCTATTCCACCAGGCTCCGCATGGATGAGATTGGATGAAACAGGCTGCCGACGCGCTTCCATCGCGCCCACGCGCGGGCGTAAAGTCCAATGCCGGCCTCTTTTTTCGCCGCTGGTTGGCCAATCCGCTTCAGATGGGTTCGATCGTGCCGAGTTCGCCGGCGCTGTGCCGGCGCGTCGCCCAGCACACGCATGCCGCCGCCGACGAGGCGGTCATTGAGCTCGGCGCGGGCACCGGTGTGGTCACGCAGGCTCTGCTTGCTGCGCAGGTGGTGCCGCCCGAGAGGCTCTTCATCGTCGAAATCGTCCCAGAGATGGCCCGTCACTTGCGCGCCGAGCTGCCCGCGGCCGCCCGGGTGGTCGAGGGCGATGCTCGCCACCTGCCCGCACTCATCCCGTCCGAATGGCATGGCAAGATCGGCACGGTCATCGTCGGCATTCCGCTGGTGACGCTGCCTTTCGCCGAGCAGCGCCGCTTCATCGATGCCATCGATGCCGTGGCACCCGGCCGCGGCTTCATTCTCTACACCTACATGATCACCTCTCCGCTGGATTGGAAGAAGCACGGCCTGGTGGCCAAACGCGAAGCCTGGACACCGTTGAATGTGCCGCCGGCGTCCGTGTTTCGCTATACGCCCGCCTGATTTACGGCCTGGCCGACTCACCAACTCTTAACCGTTACTGCAGACAATGAGACCGTTCTCTCCCTTACGAGACTGGTCCCATGCCGCAGACATGCCGCCACGCCGGTCCGGCGCCAGACACGAATGGCCGTGACGCCGAGGGCCGCCGCCTTCGCCACGGTTTACGCCAGAGCCTGCGGCAGGGAGCCTTCACGCTCAGCTTCCGGACGCGCCGCCGCCTGAGTGACCAGGCCCGCCTGGGCGCCGATGCGCAGGTCAAATGGCGGTGCCGCGGCCGCGGCGTGGTGCAGGCGAGCACGTTGATGCCAATACTGCGGGAGTGCGGCCTGGCTGGCGAGTTGCTGGCCTGGTCCCTGCGCGAGGCCTGTCAAGCGGCGTGCACCTGGCCGGATGGTTTGGTGTCGATCGGCGTGCCAGCCCTCGCCGCGCGTGACGGCTCGCTCCTGACGCTGATGGGCCAGGCTCTGGCCGAGACCGGACTGGACGCCGAACGGATCGAGATTTCCCTCTTCGACAATGACGTTGCCGGCGATTGTGCCGATACGCTGTTGGCACTGTCGGCTCTTCGTGATCTCGGCCTCGGTGTGGCGCTGGAGGCATTTGGCCGCACGGGCGCGTGCCTGATCAAGCTGCGGCATCTGCCGCTGACCGCAATCAAGCTGGATTGTGCGCTGGTGCGGGATCTGGCCCTCGATGGCGCGGCGGCCGCGATGACGGGTGGCGTGATCGGCTTTGCGCGCAGGCTGGGCATCGAGTCGGTGGCGGCCGTGGAAGATGCGCATCAGCGTGAGATGCTCCTACAACTGGGATGCGATGCGGGGATCGAACGCGGCGGCGAGAGTTGAGGAGGCTATGCCTCGCGCAAGCCGGCCGCCGCCAAGCTGACTTGCGCTTCAGCCGCCACCCGCTCAACTAGGCGCTACTCGCCGGGAGGGCGCACCATGGACCAGAATTTCCCCACGACCTCGACAGCCTCGGCCGAGGCGATGGCTGCCATTCTGGCCCGTCAGCGTGCCGCCTTCATGTCCGCCCCGCGGCCGACCGCCGAGCAGCGCCGCGAAAACCTCCAAAAGCTGGCGAGCATGGTCAAGCGCCACCAGGTTGCCGTGGCCGACGCCATCAGCGCCGATTTCGGCAATCGCTCCCGGCCCGAGACAGTCATGTCGGAGATCCTCGCCACGCTGGGTGCGGCCGCGCATGCGCGAAAGCATGTGGCCGGCTGGATGCGCGCGCAATCGCGTGCGGTTTCGTTGAACTTCAAGCCCGCGACGAACCGCGTCGAGTACACGCCTGTTGGCGTGGTGGGCGTCCTCGCCCCCTGGAATTATCCCATCTATCTCACGCTCGGTCCGCTGGTCGATATCCTTGCCGCCGGCAATCGCTGCATGATCAAGCCATCGGAACTGACGCCAACGACATCGGCGTTGCTGGCGCGCATGATCGGTGAGGTCTTTCCGCCAGAGGAAGTGGCGGTCGTTCAGGGAGACGTTTCCGTCGGCCGGGCCTTTTCCGCGCTGCCGTTCGATCATCTCGTCTTTACCGGATCGACCGAAGTCGGCCGGCACGTCATGCGCGCCGCGGCCGAGAACTTGGTGCCTGTCACGCTCGAACTCGGCGGCAAATCGCCCGTCATCGTGGCCGAGGATTACGACGTGGCAAAAGCGGCCAAATCGGTGGCGATCGGGAAATTCTTCAATGCCGGTCAGACCTGTATTGCGCCCGATTATGCGCTGGTCTCCGGGGGCCAAGCGCGCGCCTTTGCTGAGGCGGTGATCGGCGCGGCCGAGGCGATGTATCCCAAGCTCGGCGGCAATGCCGACTACACCACGATCGTTTCCGATCGGCACCACACTCGGCTGGGCGAGCTTGTTGCCGAAGCCGAGGCCGCGGGGGCCACTGTTCTGCGCCATTCCGACACGCCCAGCGGCAATCTGCGCCACGTTCAACCGACGGTGGTGATCGACCCGCCGCCCGATGGCCGGCTGATGCGCGAGGAGATATTCGGCCCGATCCTGCCTGTGATCAGCACCGCCGGCACGGAGGAAGCCATCGCCTTCGTCAACGCGCGTCCGCGTCCGCTGGCGCTTTATGCCTATACAAAGAATGCGCGGACCGAGCGGACGATTTTGGACCGCACGATTTCGGGTGGTGTCACGATCAACGGCACGCTGATGCATGTCGGGCAGGACAATATGCCTTTCGGCGGCACGGGTCACTCCGGCATCGGCGCCTATCACGGCCGTGAAGGTTTCCTGGAGTTCTCCCACGCCCGCGCCGTGCACAAGCCCGGCTTCTTTTCCGGCTTCGAGATGTTGAAGCCGCCCCATGGCAGGCGCATGCGCCTGGCGCTCAAGGCACTGGCAGGGTTCGAACTAAAATAGCGACATGGGTCGGGGGGCCGACGTATGCGTCAGCCCCCGACCTTTTTCCTGCTGATTGCTTTTCTCGTTGCAAATTCGCTCTATTGGCGATTATGCTCCGCTGATCCCGCGGGGGCAACGATGAACAAGCGAAGTATTTGTAAACGCCTGACCGCCCTGACGCTGGCCGCCTGCGCCATAGCCCCGCCCGCTTGCGCCCAGACCACACCCCGGCAGCAGGTTCAGCATCTGTTGCGCCGCTTCTCCTTCTCCGCCCCGCCCGAGACAGTGAGCGCTGTCCTGGCGGTGGGCGCTCCCGCTTGGCTCGCCGCCCAGGACAACTGGCAGGCCCTCGACGATAGCGGCTCCGAACTTGAAGCGATTCCGACGCAACTCAACGACCAGGGCGGCTATACCGATTACAACGTGTTCGAACGCATCGTCATGCAGCACATGGTGCTCACCCAGCGCCAGTTGCAGGCCAAGCTCGAACTGCACTGGCTGGATCATTTTGCCGTCGGCTTGGAAAAGGTCGGCGATCCGGCGATTCAGTATCATTACGACCAAATGGTGCGCGCCAATGCACTGGGCAATTTCACCACCCTGGTGACCGCGGTTGCGCAGGAAGCGGCCATGCTGGTCTGGCTCGACAACAACTGGAACGTGGGGCCCACCGCCAACGAGAACTGGTCGCGCGAATGCATGCAGCTCTACACGATGGGGCTGTATCAATTGAACATGGATGGCTCGTCCAAGATGGGCGGCGACGGTCAGCCGTTGCTGAACTACACCCAGGCGGACGTGCAGGAAATCGCCAAGTCGATGACAGGCTATGGCGTGGTGGTCGATTACAACAACAACAATCCGGAAACCCGCTTCTCGGTGCAGTATTTCAGCGGCAACCACTATAGCGGCGCGCTGAAATTCTTTGGCAAGACGCAGAACGTGCCGACCGACGGATCGGCGATCGCCTACGTGATGAACATCATCACCAAGCGCCCATCCGTGGCACCCTTCGAGGCGCGCGAGCTGCTGCAGCGCTTCGTCACCGAAACGCCAAGTCCGGCCTATATCGCCGCGGTGGCCAAGGTATGGCGTGACAAGCAGGACGCACCCGACCAGATCGCGCAAGTGATCAACGCCATCGTCAATTATCCAGATTTCGCCACGAGCTACCGCAGCATGCCGCGCCAGCCGGCCGAATTCATCATCGACAGTCTGCGCGCCATGCCAGGAATGATGCAGGCGACCGCGGACGTCACACCGGGTGGTTCGATCTTGTGGGAACTCAGCAACCTTAACCAGCAGCTTTTCTGGCCGGTCAGCGTCTTCTCCTTCTATCGTCCCGGCGGCCTGTCCGTGCTGACAAACACCGGCAGCGTGCTGAGCCGCACGGGCGATTTCGCCTATAATGTCAACGGCACGCAGTCCAACACTTATACCGATACGTGGATCGACATTCCCACGCTGCGCGCGCGCATCGGCAGCACAGACGAGAACAAGATCGCCGCCTATCTGCTGGACGCGTTGCTTGACGGCGGATCGCCGGACGAGGCGCATACTCTGCACAAATATCTCGGCACAACGCCCAGCGACGCGCGCCTGCAAGGCGCCATCTGGCTGCTTCTCAACGCCCCCGATTTCGCGGTGAACTGACATGATCAAGCGCAGAAGCGTACTGACCGGCTTGGGCGGCGTTGCCATGACGCCGATGTTCTTCCAGAGCCTGGCCGCCCGTGAAGCCAGCGGCAACAACACGATCGTGGTCTGCGTGCTGCTCGCCGGCGGCAATGACGGGCTGAACACCATCGTGCCGCTGAAGCAATATGGGCATTATTATACGCTGCGCACGCCGGCGCAGCCGCCGCCCGGTTTGGCTTTGGCCTATACACAGGCGCAACTGGCGCCGCTGGCCTTTGACACCAACACCGCCACGCCACCCTCGCAAGCCACCGAATTCGCCTTCGCGCCCGGCATGGACGCCATGCGCGCGCTCTACGGCGGCGGCCATCTGGCGGTCGTGGCGGGGGTGGGTCTGCCGAAGGCCGAGACAAATGCGCTGAGCCACCTCAACGGCCAGCTCGATTGGCTGACCGGACAGATCAATGTCGGCGCCACGCCGCCGCTTGGCTGGCTTGGCCTGGCCCTGGATGGCACGGCCGCCGGCAAGCTCGGTGCCGCGGCTTCCATGTCCGGCCAGACGCCGCTGCTGACCGGCGCCACCGCGCAGGGGCTGGTGATCAACCCGCCGATGGATTATTTCGGCGTCAGTTACAGCAACACGGACGATTGGAATGCCCTGACCTCTGCCTACCACCATATCGGCCTGCTGCCGGTGGATAATGCGACCGCTTCCTACGACCAGACGCAGCTCAAAACCGCGGTGGGCGACGTCGGCACGATCCAGCATTACGCCAAGCGCTATCCGGCTAAGAATTACCAGGTGCCGACCTGGCTCGATTACCAGCTGCGCGACATTGCACGCCTGATCGAGGCGGGTGCGGGCATTCGCGGATACTTTGCCGAGCAGGGCAGCTACGATACGCACTCCTCCCAGGCTCAGTATCAGCCGACGCTGCTTGCGGGGCTGAGCGCCAGCTTGTCGCAATTCTACACCTACTTGCAGGTCAAGGGCGTTTCGAGCAACGTGGTCATCATGACCATGTCCGATTTCGGCCGCCGGCCTGGGGCAAATCTGGATTTCGGCACCGACCATGGCGGCGCCAGCGTCAGTTTCGTGCTGGGCGATGGCGTAACTGGCGGCGTCTATGGCAAATACCCCAGCCTGACGAAATTCGATGAGAATGGCAATCTCAAGGAGGACGTGGATTTCCGTAACGTTCTGTCGGATTTGATCGTGGCGATGGGGGGAAATCCGACACCCATTCTGGGCCAGACATGGCCAAGGCTAGGGTTTTGCTAAACCAGCCGAAGACGTGAGGTTCGGGGGGCAGACAATGCTTTCCCATTCTCGACAAAACATCTGGTCGTCAGGCGGGCAAGACCTGTCCGCGTGTTTCCAGCGCCCATGGCACGACCAGCAACCCGAGCGCAAACGCAACCGAGGTCAGCGCCACCGGCACCCCCAAGGTGCCCATATGCGCGACACCCGCGGCCAAAGCGAAATTGACGCCGGCGCCGACGAAACGGCCTATCGAGGTGCAGAAGGCAAAGGCGGTCGCCCGCACCTGCGTGGGGTATTGTTCCGGCAGCCACAGGCTGAACAGGGCAAAATTGCCACCGAATACGCCAAGAAAGAACAGCACGGTCAAAAAAGCCGGCAATGCCGTGTGTGCGGGTTGATAATAGGCCCAACCGAAGGACAGCGCGATTGTAATGGCCATGCCGGCAAAGTAGATGGCCATCGTCGCCCGCCTGCCGATGCGATCGGCAATCTCAGGCAACGCCAGGCAGCCGAGAATGGTGCCCACCGACAAAAGCCCCGTGGCGAAAGAGGCGGTGCGCGCCGCCTGCTTCAGGGTCTGCCCGGCCGACACGGCCAATTTGGTCACTGCCGTCGGCTCGTAGACGGCGCCTGCCCACAGGCCGACAATGGCGATGGCCACCAGCGTCGTATTGACCAGCGTGCGCCCAAGCAACGGCGTGGAGAGGATCTGCGCCAGCGGCGAGCGCGCACGCGCCGCGGCGTGTGCCGCCTGCCATCGCGCGGGCTCCTTCACGCCCAACAAAGTCACGATCGCCACCACGACAGGCGAGAGGCCGCACAGGAACATCGCCCGCCAGCCGTAAGCGGCGCCTATGGTGGCATTCAACACCGCGGCCACGAAAAAACCCGCATAGTAGCCAGTTTGCAGGTAGCCCGCGCCGTGCCGGCGGCGATCTTCAGGCCAGGCTTCGGCCACGTAGGTGCCCGCCATTGCCCACTCCCCGCCAATGCCGATGCCGGCCAGGAAGCGAAAGGCCGCAAGCTGCCAAACGTTTTGCGTGAAATACGCCGCGCCCGTAAACACGGAATACATGAGCACCGTGCCCGCCAGTGTGCGCGTTCGGCCGAAACGGTCTGCAATCGGTCCCCAGATAAAAGACAAGCCCCAGCCAATGAGAAAAAGGCCAAACAGCACGGAGCCGGCGAACGCCACATCACGCGGTTGCGCGGAATAGCCCGATTTCGGCAGCAATTCCCGCATGGCTGGCGCGAGCACCAGCGCGTAGATAAAACTGTCCATGCCATCCAGCATCCAGCCGGCCCAGGCTGCCCAGAAGCCGGTGATCTGCTGGCTAGACAGCTTTGTCCTGCCCCCGGAGTTTGTCTGCATCGCGCCCCCCATCGTCTGCCTAAGCCCCGCAGCTTCAGGCGGATTTTTCCCAAGCCTGCGTTTTACGCCGTGCCGTGGCAAGCCCGCGAGGTGAGGCTGCGGAATTGCGGCGGTCCACGAATCCGCCTCGGGCTTCGCGCTTTTCCGGCCGGACGAGGACGCCGCGCCGCCTGTTGGCCAATTCGTGGCAGGGCTGACAAGACGGCCAGGGGCTCCGCCCCTGCACCAAGCTGGGCGTGAGGCCGCAGACCCCCGCTCAAATGCGCCCGGCGTAGGACGCGGCGCGCGACAGCACGCCCTGCGCCTGCTTGAGATGGGGAATGTCGATCATCTTGCCGTCCAGTCCCACGGTGCCCGCTCCGGGTGCTGCCTCGAACGCCGCAAGAACGCGGCGGGCATGCTCGATCTCCGCGATGGACGGCATGAAGCTCTCATTGATGGCCGCAACCTGCGCGGGGTGGATGGCAAGGCGGCCGGACCATCCTTCCGCCCGTGCCGCACGGCAGGATGCGCGCAAGCCGGCTTCATCGCGATAATCGACGTAAACCGTGTCGATCGCCTGCACGCCCGTGGCATGGGCGGCGAGCAGGCAAAGCGAACGCACCATGCGGAAGGTCAGCGCCCAGGCACCCGTGACGTCGGTGTTGGTGCTCGCGCCGATTGCGGCGGCGAGATCCTCGGCGCCCCAGGTGAGGCCGTGCAGCCGGCCAAGCCCGGCCTGCGCGTAATCACCAAGCCGGAAGGGTGATGCCGCCGTTTCCGTCGCGACGGGCAGGATTTTGATGCTGCCTGCCGCGACATCGCCTTGCGCCTCCAGCGCATCCAGGTAGTGCGAGAGGGTGCGCACATCGTCCGGCCCACTTGCCTTCGGCAGCATCAACCCGTCCGGCGCGGCCTGCACGATTGCGGCAAGATCGGCTAGCGCAAGCCCGCTATCGAGCGGGTTGATGCGCACCCAAAGCTGCGTGCGGCGCCGCCCGCGCGGGCGATCGCGTAGAAAGGCAGTGACGATTTCGCGCGCGCGCGGCTTGTTTTCGGTCGCAACCGAATCCTCAAGATCGAGGATCAACGAATCCGCGCCCGCGTTCTCGCCCTTCGAGAGCTTCTTTTCACTGTCGCCCGGGATAAACAGGAACGAGCGTATGGCGCTCACGTCGCGGCCTCGCTTGCGGGTCGCTTAAGCTGCATGCCGGACCTTTTGCAAATCGCAACGAGCTCGTCCCGCTGGTTGTAGGCGCGGTGCTGGAAAGTCACGATCCCCTGGTTCGGCCGGGATTTGGACGGACGCAATTCCAGCACCTCGGTCTCCACCCTGAGCGTATCGCCATGAAACACCGGCTTGGGAAAACGCACCTCATCCCAGCCGAGATTGGCGACGGCCGTGCCCAGCGTCGTATCGCCCACGGAAATGCCCACCATCAGCCCCAGCGTAAAGACCGAATTGACGAGGCGCTGGCCAAATTCGGTTTGCGCGCGGCAATATTCTTCGTCGAGGTGCAGCCAGGCGGGGTTGTGTGTGAGGGACGAGAACAGGACGTTGTCCATCTCCGTCACCGTGCGGCGGATCTGGTGCTTGAAAACCTGCCCCACCGTCAATTCGTCGAACCAGACGCCCGCCATCAGTGCAGCTCCAAAATGCAGATTGGGGCGGCGACCCAGTGACGCACGCCGCCAAATTATGGGTAGTGCCTGTGGACGGGCTCGGCAATGGCCATAACGCCGCGGCGGTCACCCGTGCCGGCCGGACAAAATCGCGGTTGCCATGGTCAAGGCCGCCCATTCGTGGCTATGAGTGGCCCGGGTGCAATCCCGACAGAGAGGATGATGATGGGCAAAAATCAGGCGGCTGCGGTTGGCGGCAGAGCGGCGCTACATGCTTGAGCTCGCCACGCAATTCCGCGATGCGATGCGGCGCGTCGCGGCGACCGTGCATGTCGTCACGATTGCTGACCGTGGCGTGCCGATGGGAATGACGGCAACCGCGGTTTCCTCGCTCAGCGCGGATCCGCCCAGCCTGCTCGTCTGCGTGAACCAGTCCGCCTCGATGCACAACTCGCTCGCCGGCGTCATGCATTTCTGCGTAAATGTGCTGCACGCTGACCAGGTGGAGATCGCGCGCACCTTTTCCAACAATGCGCTTCGCGACGTCCGTTTCGAGAATGGCGGCTGGCGGCAGGAAGAAGGCCAGCCGCCTTACCTGCCCGATGCGCAGGCCAGCCTGGTTTGCGAGCGCCAGCAGCTCATCGCCTTTGCCACACACACGATCTGCATCGGAATGGTGACTCGTGTCAGGTTGCGTGAGGAGATCGAGCCGCTGCTCTACCTCAATGGGGCATTCGGCAGGGCGCAGGTCTGATCGCGCGGATCGTTGCACGCTTGGAGGACGTGCCATCCCTCCAGCCTTCAACGATGTTGCTTGGCAGTCGCGCACAATGCGCCGTGCATGCTACAGTCAGCGTAACCGAACTGTGAGCCGAACCGAAGGCCAGACCATTCGGTTGCTTGCTCACGCTGGATGGGAGCCGCCCGACCGGGCGCGGAGACATGCCATGTCCATGAACGTTAGTGAGTTCGTCTGGAACCGCCTGCAGGAATGGGGCCTGAAGCGGGTTTACGGCTATCCTGGAGACGGCGTCGGCGGCCTGGATGTGGCGCTGGAGAAAGCACAGCCGGGTATGGAATACGTCCAGGTGCGCCATGAGGAAATGGCCGCGTTCATGGCTTCCGCCCACGCCAAGTTCACCGGGGGAGTTGGGCTGTGTTACGCCACCTCCGGGCCGGGCGCGATCCACCTGCTGAACGGCCTCTATGACGCGAAGATGGACAACCAGCCAGTGGTGGCCATTGTCGGCCAGCAGGCACGCACCGCGCTGGGGGCGAACTACCAGCAGGAAGTCGACCTGGTTTCGTTGTTCAAGGACGTGGCCAGTGACTACGTCGCCATCGGCACGGTGCCGAGCCAGGTGCGCCATATGATCGATCGCGCGGTGCGCATCTCGCAGAACAAGCGTTCGGTCACCTGCATCATCCTGCCCAACGATTTGCAGTTGATGGCCTACCAGGACCCGCCCTTGGTCCACGGCACCACGCATACCGGAGTCGGCTTTCCCGCCGAGAGCAAGGTTCCGGAAGCGCAAGGCCTGCGGGCGGCGGCCAAGGTGCTGAACGAAGGCAAGAAGGTCGCGATGCTCGTCGGTGCCGGCTGCCTGGAGGCGACCGACGAGGTGCTCGCGGTTGCCAACAAACTCGGCGCGGGAATTGCCAAGGCGCTGCTGGGCAAGGCCGCGGTGCCGGACGACCTGCCCTTCGTGACCGGTGGGCTCGGCCTGCTCGGTACCAAGCCATCCTGGGATTTGATGCAGGATTGCGACACGCTGCTCATGGTCGGTTCTTCTTTTCCCTACAGCGAATTCCTGCCCAAGCCAGGCAGCGCACGCGGCGTGCAGATCGACATCAAGGGCGATAAGCTGAGCCTGCGCTACCCGATGGAAGTCAACCTGGTCGGCGACAGCGCGGAAACACTGAAAGCGTTGTTGCCGCTGCTCGAGCAGAAGACCGATATGGCGTGGCGAGACACGATCAAGGGCCATATCGAAGAGTGGTGGAAGGTACTGGAGAGCCGCGCGATGAATGCCGCGGACCCGATCAATCCGCAACGCGTTTTTTGGGAGCTCTCGCCTCGTCTGCCGGAAAACTGCATCGTCACCGCCGATAGCGGATCGGTGGCCAATTGGTATGGGCGGGACCTTAAATTCCGCCGCGGCATGAAAGGCTCGCTCTCGGGTTCGCTCGCGTCGCTGGGCGCGGCCACGCCGTATGCCATGGCGGCGAAGATGGCTTACCCGGAGCGCGTGGTGATCGGCACGATCGGCGATGGCGCCATGCAGATGAACGGCGTGAACGTGATGATCACTGTGTCGAAATACTGGAAGACCTGGTCCGATCCGCGTTTCATCATGATGGTACTGAACAACCGCGACCTGAACCAAGTGACGTGGGAGGAGCGCGTACAGCTTGGCGTCGGCAAGACGGAGAGCACCCAATCAATCCCCGATTTCCCTTACGCCAAGTACGCCGAATTGCTTGGGCTCAAAGGCATCTTCTGCGACGATCCCGACAAGGTTGGCGCGGCGTGGGACGAGGCGCTTGCCGCGGACCGTCCGGTCATACTCGAATTCTACACCGATCCGAACGTGCCCCCTTTGCCGCCGCACATCTCTCTGAAGGATGCGGCGCATTTCATGACGATGATGACCGATGAGCCGGAACTGGGCAGCGTGCTGAGAAATTCCGCCAAGGAGCTGATTTCCACGATCCTTCCTGGCCATTAGCACGTGCGTGCGCAGACGCCGCTGGGTGCGGTAACGGCCAGAGCCTATACGGTGCCGACGGACGCACCGGAGGCGGACGGCACCTTTGCGTGGCGAGAGACCACCTTGGTCGTCGTGACCGTTGCGGCAGGTGGAGAGAGCGGACTTGGCTATACTTACAGCGCCAGTGCGATCACCGCGTTGATTTGCGGCACGCTGGCCGAGGTGCTGTCAGGCCAGGACGCCCTCGACATTCCGGCCTGCCACCGCCTGATGGTCAATGCCGTGCGCAACATGGGCCGATCCGGCCTGGCCGCCACCGCCATTTCGGCGCTTGATGCGGCATTGTGGGACCTCAAGGCCAAGCTGCTCGGTCAACCGCTGGCAGCCCTGCTCGGCCGGGCACGCGAGAGGGTGCCGATTTACGGCAGCGGCGGTTTCACGACGTACTCCGATGCTCAGCTCCGCGACCAGCTCGGCGGATGGGCCAAACAGGGTTTCAGGTCGGTCAAGATGAAGCTCGGCAAAGCGCCTACCCGCGCCGCCGAACTGGCCCGCGTCCGCGTGGCGCGCGATTGCATCGGTCCGGACGTGGAACTCTTCGTCGATGCCAACGGAGCCTATGACCGCAAGCAGGCGTTGATGATGGCGAACCTTTTTCAAAGGGACTACGA
>CAXUNZ010000074.1:12834-13044 GCA_964252525.1 uncultured Acetobacteraceae bacterium | reverse complement strand
ACCCAGCGCGGGGGTGCGAAGCTGCGGCGCACCCTGGGCAAGAGCGGCCGCATGAGCCACTTACCGAAGAGGGCCGTGCCCCAACCCTTGCGGAGACTACGACTTGGACAGTTTCGACGTCATCGTGATCGGCGGCGGCCCCGGCGGCTATGTCTGCGCCATTCGCGCCGCGCAGCTGAGCCTCCGCGTGGCCTGCGTGGAGAAGCGCGC
>CAXUNZ010000074.1:3117-12824 GCA_964252525.1 uncultured Acetobacteraceae bacterium | reverse complement strand
GTCCAAGGCGCTGCTGCAATCTTCCGAGAATTTCCACGCGGCGCAGGCGGATCTGCAGAGTCACGGCGTGGTGATCGAGGGTGTCACACTGGATCTGGCACGGATGCAGGCGCGCAAGGCGGAGGTGGTCACCGCCAATGTCAAGGGCGTGGAGTTCCTGTTCAAGAAGAACAAGGTGACGTGGCTGAAGGGCACCGCGAAGCTCGCCGGCGCCGGACAGGTGGATGTGGACGGTACGATCTATGGCGCGAAGCACATCGTCATCGCCACTGGCAGCGAGAGCGTGCCTTTGCCGGGTGTGGAGGTCGACGAGAAGCGGATCGTCAGTTCGACCGGCGCGTTGGAATTGGACAGGGTGCCCGGGCATCTGGTGGTGATCGGCGGTGGCTATATCGGACTGGAGCTGGGCTCCGTGTGGCGGCGACTCGGGGCGGAGGTCACGGTTGTCGAGTTCCTTGACCGGCTGGTGCCGGGAATGGATGGGGAGGTCGGCAAGACGTTCGAGCGCATCCTGGCCAAGCAGGGGCTGAAGTTCCGCCTTGGCACCAAGGTGACCGGTGCGCAGACGGGTGATGAGGGCGTGACGTTGACGCTTGAGAAGGCGGCGGGCGGCGGGGCGGAACAGCTGCGTGCTGATGTGGTGCTGGTGGCGATCGGGCGCCGCCCTTACACGGTTGGTCTGGGGCTGGAGGAAGCGGGTATTGTCGTCGATCCGCGCGGTTTCGTAACAACGGACGCGCATTACGCGACCAATCAGCCCGGCATCTATGCCATCGGCGATGTCACGCGCGGACCGCTTCTGGCGCACAAGGCGGAGGAGGAGGGCGTGGCGCTGGCCGAGACGCTGGCCGGACAGGCGGGCCACGTCAATTACGGTGTCATTCCGGGCGTGGTTTATACCTGGCCGGAAGTCGCCAGCATCGGCGCGACCGAAGAGCAGCTCAAACAGGACAACGTGGCCTACAGCGTGGGCAAGTTTCCCTTCACCGCGAACGGACGTGCTCGCGCGATCGGCTACACGGACGGGTTCGTTAAAATCCTCGCCGACAGGACCACGGACCGCATCCTCGGCGCGCACATCATCGGGCCCGATGCTGGCGGCCTGATCGCGGAACTCGCCACCGCGATGGAATTCGGCGCGAGTGCGGAGGATGTCTCACGCATCAGTCACGCGCATCCAAGCCTGAGCGAGGCGGTCAAGGAAGCGGCGCTGGCGGCCGAGGGCCGCGCGTTGCACATCTGAGCGCGCCCATGACCCCGATGGTCGCGGCCTTTTTCGATCCTGCCAGCAACACGGTGAGCTACCTGGTGCATGATCCGGCCACGCGCGTGGCGGCGGTGATCGATCCGGTGCTCGACTTCGAGCCGGGCAGCGGGATTTTTGGCACGGCCTCAGCGCAGGTGATCCTGGATGCCGCGGCGCAGGCCGAATTGCAGATTGCCTGGGTGCTGGAAACGCATGTGCATGCCGACCATCTTTCCGCCGCGCCCTGGATTGCCGCCCGCACCGGCGCGCGCGTGGGCATCGGCGAACATGTGCGCGATGTGCAGCGCATTTTCATTCCCGTGTTCACCGCGGACGATATCACCCCCGATGGCAGCGCGTTCGACTGCCTGTTTGCCGATGACGAGGTCTTTCCGCTCGGAAGCCTGAGCGTGCGTGTGCTGCACACGCCGGGCCACACGCCGGCTTGCGTGGCCTATGTCATCGGCGATGCCGCCTTTGTCGGCGACACGCTGTTCATGCCGGATTTCGGCACGGCGCGCACCGATTTTCCGGGCGGGGATGCGCGCACGCTATACCGCTCCATCCGGCGCGTGCTGTCCTTGCCGCCGGAGACGCGCGTATTCGTCTGCCATGATTACAAGGCGCCCGGCCGCGCCGACTATGCCTGGGAAAGCACGATTGCCGCCGAGCGCGCGCATAACGCGCATGTGCATGACGGCGTCAGCGAGGATGATTTCGTGTGCTTGCGGGAGGCGCGCGATCGCACGCTGAGCGCGCCGGTGCTGCTGCACCAATCGATTCAGGTCAATATCCGCGCGGGCCACTTGCCGCCGCCCGACAGCAATGGCGTGCGCTACCTGCGCGTACCGATCAGCACGCGCAGCACATCATGACGCCGCCGCTCGCGGTGACGATGGGCGATCCCGCCGGAGTGGGACCGGAAATCACCGCCGGCGCCTGGCGCGCGCTGCGTGCCTCCGGACCGGCTTTTGCCGTGTTTGCCGATCCCGGCCTTCTCGCGCGTCATGCGCCGGTGCGCATTGCCGCCGAACCTGACGCCGCCGGTTTTGACGATGCCATTCCCGTCATCCCGGTGACATTACCCGCATCTTGCCAGGCGGGCGCGCCGAATCCCGCCAACGCACCGGCGGTGATCGCCAGCATCGAAAATGCGGTGCGCCTCGCACAAGCGGGCCGCGTGAGCGGCATCGTCACCAACCCGATCAGCAAGGCCGTGCTGAAAGGCGCGGGCTTTGCCTATCCGGGCCACACGGAATTTCTCGCCGCCCTGACTGGCGCGTCGGGCGGCGAGGTCATGATGCTGGCCAGCCCGGAGTTGCGGGTGGTGCCGGTGACGATCCACGTCTCCTTGCGTCAGGCGCTGGCGATGCTCTCGACCGACATGATCGTGCACGTGGCGCGCATCACGCATGCGGCGATGCTGCGGGATTTCGGCATGGCAACGCCGCGAATGGCCATTGCAGGGCTTAATCCGCATGCCGGCGAGGCCGGCCACATGGGCGATGAGGAAAGCCGCATCATCCAGCCCGCCATCGATGCGTTGCGCGCGCGGGGAATATGCGTCCATGGCCCATACCCGCCCGACACGATGTTCACCGGTTCCGCGCGCCGGAACTATGACGTCGCCATCTGCATGTACCACGACCAGGCGCTGATCCCGCTGAAGACTCTGGACATGTGGGGCGGCGTGAACGTGACTTTGGGCCTGCCGATCGTGCGGACCTCGCCAGATCACGGCACGGCCTTCGATATTGCCGGCAAGGGCGTGGCCACACCCGACAGCCTTGTGGCGGCGTTGCGCCTGGCCGATCAGATCGCAAGGACGCGCGCGCAATGACACCCAGGCTGGGCGTGAACATCGATCACGTGGCGACTTTGCGTAACGCCCGCGGCGGCGCGCATCCAGACCCCCTGGCGGCGGCGCAAGCGGCACTCGCCGCAGGTGCTCACGGAATCACGCTGCATTTGCGCGAAGACCGGCGCCACATCCGTGATGACGATCTGGCGCGCATCATGGCGGGCCTATCCGCGCCCGTGAACCTGGAAATGGCAGCCACGGAGGAAATGCTGGCCATTGCCTGCCGCGCCGCGCCGCATGCGTGTTGCATCGTGCCCGAACGGCGCAGCGAAGTGACCACGGAAGGCGGGCTGGATGCGGCCGGTGGTTTCGATTCGTTGCAGCCTGCCGTTCGCCTTCTGGGCGAGGCGGGAATTCGTGTTTCGCTGTTCATCGACCCCGACGCACACCAATTGCAGGCGGCGCGCGCGCTGGGTGCACCAACCGTGGAGCTGCACACGGGCACGTATGCGCGTGGCGGCGCGGGCGAGTTGGATCGTCTGCGCAGCGCGGCGGTCATGGCCGCGTCTTTGGGCCTGGAATGCCACGCGGGGCACGGGCTTAGTTACGACAATGTTGGTGCGGTGGTGGCGGCGCTGCCGGACATCACCGAACTCAACATCGGGCATTTTCTCATTGGCGAGGCGGTTTTCTTGGGATTGCCGGCAGCCATCGCGCGAATGTTGGACGTTATAAGAAAAGCCGGGGGAGCAGTGCCTGCCCCCCCGGACCCCCCGTCTTCAGTTTAGGGCGGGGCGAGTTACTCCCATTTTGCCAGCTGATCGACGACCGCTTGCTGGGACCAGCTTCGATCGTCCGACAGCGCAAATGCCTTGTCGGCGTTGACCACGATCCCATCCGGCGTCACCACCAGGACGGTCGGCACAGCGGTGATCTTCACGCCATATTTCGCCGCAATATCCATGTTCTTCTTCATGCGGCCAACGTCGATCATCACGGTGCTAAAATGTTCCTCCGACCAGGCCTTCACCTCGGGCACCGCCAGAACGCCGGCCAGCATGCGGCAATCGGGACACCAATTGCCGCCGAAATCCAGCAACACGCGCCGGTGCGTGGCGCGCGCCGCCTGTATCGCGGCGGCAACCTGAGCGTGTGCATCGGCGGATGTGTCATAGGGCGCGGCCACGGGCGTGGCCTGGCCGGGCGGCAAAGTCGGTGCCAAGGGTGCCGCGGCCATCAGAGACAGGGCCAGAACGGGCGCGGCAAGGAAGGAGATGCGCATGGGCGTTTCCTGAAAAAGTTGAAGGACAGTCTGGCGGACGTAAGGATTGGCGCAATCCCTTCCGAGACTGTATGGGTTGCCGCGAACCTGATCGGAAGACCTTGGAATGCGCATTTCCGGCAGACGAGCCCTAGCCGGTCTGATGGTGCTGCCGCTTGCCGCCGCTGCCCCGCCGCCGGCCTGGCGCGGCCATGCCGGCAATAGCCAGCATACTGCCGCTGCCCCCGCGCCCAGTCAAAGCCTCGGCCACATCCTGTGGCAAACGCCGGTCGATCTCGACCCGGTGCAGAACGACGGCGAACTGGCCATCCATTATGCCTCGCCCATGATCACGGCCGCCAACACGGTTCTGGTGCCGGTCAAGACCACCCAGACCGGCAATTGGGAGATCCAGGCGCGGACGGGCGGCACCGGCGCGCTGATCTGGACGCTTGCTTCGGACTACATCGAACCGCTCACGGCCAGCACCGTGCCTCCCTTTCCCGCCCAGTTGACGCGCGCGGGGAAGCTCTACATGGCCGGCGCAGGGGGCACGGTTCTGACGCGCGCCACGCCCGACAGCGCCAAGGGCAAAAGCGTGCGGCTGGCCTTTTACGGCCTCTCGATCTTCGAGGCGCATACCTCCGCTCTGACACAGTCCGTGATGATCGATACGCCGATCACCTCCGACTCCGCGGGCAACATCTACTTCGGCTTTGTGGCGGAGGGCAAAAATCCCGCGGGCGTGATCAGCGGCCTGGCGCGCATCAGCGCCAAGGGCGTGGGCAGCTGGGTGAGCGCCGCCACCGCCTCGGGCGACTCCACGATGAACGAGGTGCCGATCGGCTGCGCGCCGGCGATCTCCACCGATGGCAAGACGGTCTATGTCGCGGTCAGCAACGGCAGCGCCGGCTACCTCGTCTCGCTGGACAGCGCGACGCTGGCGCCCGTGGCGCATGTGGCGCTGATCGATCCCATGTCCGGCAAGCAGGCTTGGATAACCGATCTGTCCACCGCCAGCCCGACAATCGGGCCGGATGGAGACGTCTATTATGGCGTCGTCGAAAACCCCTTTCCCGATCATGACGGGCGCGGCTGGCTGCTGCACTTCGATGCCGCTTTGGCCACGGTCAAGACGCCAGGCTCGTTCGGGTGGGACGATACCGCCTCGATCGTTCCAGGCAGCGACAAGAATCACTACTACCTGATGGTCAAATACAACAATTATGCGGGTGTCGGTCCGTTCGGGGACGGGCGCAACAAGATCGCCGTTCTCAATCCGGCCGCCACCCAGCAGGACGAATATTCCCAAACGCCCGTCACGGTGATGAAGGAAGTGCAGACCGCGCTGGGGCCGACGCCGCAGCCGAAGGAACCGAAAGGCGCCGTCTATGAATGGTGCGTCAATACCTCGGTCGTGGATGCGAAAGCCGGCGCCGTCTTCGCCGGCAACGAGGATGGCTATTTCTACCGCTGGGATCTGGCGAGCAACACGCTCTCGCAGAAAATGCAGTTGGGCCAGCCGCAGGGTGAATCCTACACGCCCACGCTGATTGGGCCCGACGGCGTGGTCTATGCCATCAACACCGCGGTGCTCTACGCCATCGGGAACTGACTTGCCGTTTCGTAACACAAACACTTTAAGGCTCAGCAACATGATTTTCCCAGGCTTGACGAACCGGGCGGTTGTACTTGGTTTGACCGGGGCTGCCATGATCACGGTAAAGCCCTGCGCGGCGGCGAACCCGATCAAACATGTTATCGTCATTATGCAGGAAAATCGATCCTTTGATCATTATTTCGGCACTTACCCCGGAGCCAACGGCTTTCCGCCCAACATTTGCGTGCCGCTGAACCCGTCCAATCCAGGCCTGGGCTGTGTCGCGCCCTTTCACGATCCTAATGACGTTAATGCGGGCGGGCCGCACAACGACAACAACGCGCAGGCCGACCTGGATGACGGAATTACCAAGGCCGCTCTGGACGGCTTCGTCTATCAGCAAACGCTGGGCTATCAGCATATCTGCAGCGGCGGCAGCGGCAGCAAGATGCGCAATTCCGGCACTCGCTGCGGACCCTTCACGCCAGGCTCTGAAGCCCACGATGTGATGGGCTACCACACGGATGCAGAGTTGCCGAACTACTGGGCCTATGCCCGCAACTTTGTGCTTCAGGACCAGATGTATGAAGGCGTACGGGGCTATTCGATGGCCTCGCATCTGGAAATGACGAGCCTGTGGTCGGCTTTGTGCAGCAATCCGCTTGATGTTTCGACCTGCGTGTCGAGCAACAGGCCGGCGCTGCCCTCCGGAGCAAAAATCGTCTATCCCTGGGCCAATCTGTTCCAGCTGCTCGACCTTAACGGTGTGAGCTGGAAATATTACCTCGGCTCCGGCCTCGAACCCGATTGCAACGATGACGAAATGACCTGCGATCCGCAGCTCCAGAGTTCGCAAGTCGCTTCCTACTGGAATCCGCTGCCGGGGTATGCCTGGGCCGAAGCGCAGGGGCAAAGCTACATCGCTCAGCATAATCCGGATCTCGACCAGTTTCTGGTGGACATCAAGACCGGGAATTTGCCGGCCGTATCCTGGATCGTCCCGTCAAACCCACTCAGCGAACACCCGGCCGCCGGCGTGACCGCGGGGGAGGATTATGTCACCTCGCTGGTCAATGCGGTGATGCAATCACCGTATTGGTCCAGTAGCGTTATATTCTTGTCGTGGGACGATTGGGGCGGCTTCTACGATCACGTCGTCCCGCCCCTCGTTGACACCAATTCATCGCCTTATCCCGTGCAGGGTTATGGATTGCGCGTGCCTGGCTTGGTGATCAGCCCATACGCAAAGCCGGGCTACATCGATCATTCCGTCCTGAGCATGGACAGCTATGCCCGCTTTATCGAGGACGTGTTCCTCGGCGGCACACGGCTCGATCCTACCGCGATGGGCGAACCGGACAAACGGCCCGATTTGCGTGACCGCGTGACAAGGGTTCGCTTCATCAACGGCGATCTGGTCAATGTCGGCGTGCTGGAAGACGATCTGGATTTCAGCCAAACGCCTTTGCCTCCGCTGGTGCTGTCAGCCCATATCCCGATCGGCATTTCGATTACCTGCGGCAGCACCGATCCTACCAATAATCCGCAGGACTGCACGCAGACGGCCGTTACGATCGCCTGGCGCCCGTTGGGCAACGGCAACAACCATGACGAGTCTTTCACCTATCAAGTTCTCAGGGATGGAGCGAAGGTCAGCGCCTGTGCCACGTCAAAGGGCTCTTGTACCGATAGCGGCGTACCGGCGGGCACGCATTATTACAGCGTTTACAGTATCGATCAGAACAATGTCGCCAGCCCGGCGTCCGCCGCCGCGCAAGCGGACGTGCCGTAAAATCGTAGCCCTCAGGGGCGTACCCAGGCGGCGAGCAGCCCGAGTGCGGCGGGAAGCCAGATTTGAGCGAAGATCGCGTCGCGCCAGGCGCGCAGCGGTGTCGCACCGGCCGAAAGTGCCGCGCGGCGCAACCCGGGCGGAATTGCCGCCGCACTCGGAATGCAGAACAGCGCGACCAACGCGAGCGCACGACCCATCGCGCCGGCAATAGACAGCCCCTCATGCACTGACGCGGTCAGCGCAGGAGGGGGCGGCGCCGGCAGGGCCAGCAAGCAGATGAGCGCTGTCAGCAACAGGACGCGAAGCACCGGCCTGGCGCGCGCAAAGGCCAGCGCGCAGCCCGCGCCCAATATGGCGGCGCAGAGTGTAACCAAAGCCGCGGTCCAGTGCGCGCGAACGAAAAGCAAAACACTGGGTGCAATGAAGCCATTCCTCCAGACCCCCCCAGCATCCATGAAGAAACTACCTAAAAACCGCCTTCCCCGCACGCCACGAACCGCTTAGTCCTTCCGCTTTCGAAAGGCATCCAGGCTGACGACCTGCGGCGTGGCGTCAGGCTTCGGCGTGTCATCCTCCGGCTCGGGCACGGCCGCTATCTCGGCCGGCTCGGGCATGCGCACGTTGAAGCGCAGGCCGTATTGGATCGAGGGGTCCACGAAGGCGCTGATCGCCTCCAGCGGCACGGTCAGGGTGGCGGAGACGCCGCCGAAGGAGAGGGTGACGCCGATGGTGCGCGACGCCTCGTCGGCGACCAGATCCCGAAACTGGTGCTGCAGGACGATGGTCATTTCCTGTGGGTATTTCTCACGCAGGCGCGCGGGGATGACGACGCCGGGGTAATCCGTGCGGAAGGTGATGTAGAAATGGTGCTTGCCGGGGAGGCCCTGCGGCGTTGCAGCGTGGCGGACGGCGCGCACGATGACGTGGCGCAGGCTTTCCTCCATCCACTCGTCATAGGGCAGCTGGCTCTCTGCCGGGGGGGTGTCTTCTTCCATCGGCGATCCTTGGTGGCAGCATCCATAGCGTGCGCGCGGGCCGTGGCAAGTGCGGGGCGGAAAAGTGGCCGAAGTGGGGGGCATTCTGTTGCCCGGGGCCCCCCTAACCGCGCGTGTTACTGCTTACGCAGCAATCGCGAGTGCTTCGAAGTTATCGTTCGCACTTGTGTTGTTGACCCGATAACGGCGGTATCATGCCGGGCAAAAGATAGGTCTTTACTACGCGTGTCGAGCCTGTGTCGCCCCCAAGGCACCAAAAAGGGATTGGTGGAGGCGCCGGGCACTGCCCCCGGGTCCACAACGCTTATTCCACGTATCGTTTATCGCCATAGCTTACCTGCGCAAGCCCGCCCTATATAGGCCAAACACGGGCGCGGTGCTAGGGGGTGCCATGCCTCTGACCGACGCACAGCTTTCCGAGATCGCGCTTGCCCGGGAGGCGACCGCGCCCACGCGCCGCGCCACCGTGCCGGCGCTGGAGGCCAGGCTGTTCGAGGCCGTGAAGTTGCTCGATCACGGGTTCATCCGCTGCATCGACTACATGGGCGATGACGCGGCCATCGTGCAAGCGGCGCGGGTGTCCTACGGGCGCGGCACGCGGCGCGTATCCGAAGATGCCGGGCTGATCCGCTATCTGATGCGCCACCGGCACAGCACCCCGTTCGAAATGTGCGAGATCAAGTTCCACGTCAAACTGCCGATCTTTGTCGCGCGGCAATGGATCAGGCACCGCATGGCCAACGTGAACGAATATTCCGCGCGCTACTCCGTGCTCGACCGCGAGTTCTATATCCCAGCGCCCGAGCAACTTGCCGCCCAGTCCGGCGCGAACCGGCAGGGACGGGGGGATGTGCTGGCGGGGCAGGAGGCCGCGCATGTTCTGGAACTGCTGCGGGGCGACGCTGAGCGGTGCTATGATCATTACGAGGAGATGTTGAATGAGCATGCGGCGGACCCCGCGCGCGCCGGCTTGGCGCGCGAACTCGCGCGGATGAATTTGACGCTGAATACC
>CAXUNZ010000074.1:0-3107 GCA_964252525.1 uncultured Acetobacteraceae bacterium | reverse complement strand
GTGGTATTGGAAGACGGATCTGCACAATCTGCTGAATTTTTGCGCGCTGCGGGCCGATCGGCACGCCCAATACGAAATACGTGTTTATGCGCAAGCCATCCTGGACACGGTGCGCGCCTGGGTGCCGGCCGCCTACGAGGCGTTCGTGGATTACCGGCTGGGCGCGGTCACGTTCTCGGGCCAGATGATGGGCGTGCTGCGGCGGATGCTGGCCGGCGAGGCGGTGGGTCAGGCCGGAAGCGGGCTGAGCAAGCGCGAATGGGAGGAGATGAAGGACGCCCTAGAACCCCAAACCACTTAACAAAACGACGGTGGGTTTGGGGGAGATGGCACTTTCCCCCCAACCTTCCCTTCACCTGCCCAAGGCCCGCAACACTGCCAAAGCGGCACAGCCGACAAAATCAGCGCACATGCATTCCACACCAAGGACTGCCCGTTCAGCCAGCCTTCCTGAACCGCGCTCGCCAGCGCACCGGCACACAGCATGCCTCCGCTCAGCAGCTCAAGCCGGCCCCCGCGCGCCGTGCTCGCATCTCCCGAAGCAAGCCGGGCTGCCGCCACCAACAGCGGGACCGCAAAGGTGGATAGCGAGAATTCCCGGTACCGCGGATCGAACACCAGCAGCATCTGCATCACCACCGCGGTCCAGACGAACAGGAAGCACACATCCTCGAACGTGCCGGCCACGGGCGGCAGGCGCCCTCGGGTCAGGAGCGCCCGCACGGCCTCGCTCGTCGCGCGCGCCCCCCTCGCCGGCGACGCAGGCACGCGCCCGGACAGGCGCAGCATCGCCAGTGCGGCAAGCACCGCCTGTCCCGCGATATTTACCGTGGCCGCAATCTGCAGATGCACATCATAGAGCGTCTCCATCGCCACGGACGCGCCGTATCCCCACGCCGCGCCAAGCAGCATGCCGCCGACACAGATGATGTCGCGCCGCCGCGAACCCGCGGCCACGCCGAGCGCGCTGAGCGCCAGGCCCGCCGCAACGCAGACCGCCGCGTGCCATGGCCAGGTGGCATCCTCCACGATCGGTCCTGAAACCGGGATCTTCGGCGCTCGCCCGGCATCGAACACGCCCCAACTGGCGCCGACGATCCCCTCGCTCTTGTATTTCCAGACCTGATCGAACGCCTCGATGAAATTGTAATCGAAATGCGCCGCGCGGCTGAGCGCGAGGAACGCGCGCAGAAAACGCGCTTCATTGACACGGCTCGGCACCGCATCGGCGCGCTGGCGGCCGCGGCTAGGCCAACCGGTCTCGCCAATGGCGATCTGCTTGCCGGGAAAGAGACGCCGCATTTCCCGATAGGCGGCGTTGACATGCGCCACCGCGCCATCGATGCCGGTCGGCACATCCTCCCAATACGGCAGCAAATGGATCAGCATGACATCGACATGCGGCGCGATTTGCGGAAATTGCTTCCAGAAATCCCACACATCCGCATACGCCACGGGCTGACGCACGGCGGCGCGCACGCGCTCGATGTCGGCGATCAGCTCGTCGGGGGGCAGGTCCCGCCGCAGCAGCACCTCGTTTCCGACGATCAGCCGCGTGATGGTGTTGGGGTATTTATGCGCAAGCGCGATGCCGCGCGCCATTTCGATTTCATTGCTCGCGCGGTCGCCGCCTAACCAAATGCCCTGCCAGAGTCTCAGACCATGCCTTTGCGCAAGTGCGGCCGTGTCATAATTTCCCTCCACGGCCGCGTAGGTGCGCACCGCGGTCGCCTCGCGGGCGATCAGCGTCATATCGGCGTCCGCCTCCGCTTCGGTCGGAAAGGTGTCGGTCAGCGGAGATTCCCATGGCCGGTAGGCGCCGAAAGACAGGGAGGCAAATCTCTCGCCCGCCAGCCCGCCCGGCGGATCGACTGGCCTGTTGGGCACGTACCACGCCGCCAGCACGAGCCCGGAAAGGCAAAGCAGCAGCAGGAACCGGCGCATGAGCGCCCGGTTACCCAAAAGCACGAAGGTCAACAAGGGACGGGCGTCCGCGGATGATGGTGCACCCGATCCCGCTCTCGCCTAACCAGGGAGAAAGAAGATGAGCGCCGCGCAACCACTCGACGACCAGATCAAGGACGTGCTGACCACCACCAGGCGCATCGCCCTGCTCGGCGCCAGCAACAAGCCCGACCGGCCGAGTTGGGGCGTCATGGCCAGCCTGCTCGCGCATGGTTATGACGTGACCCCGGTCAACCCGGGGCTGGCCGGCCAGACGATCCAGGGCCGGGCGGTCGTCGCCACGCTGGCCGAGGCCGGGCCGCTCGACCTGATCGATGTGTTCCGCGCCTCGAACTACGTCTCGGCCATCATGGATGAGGCGATTGCGCTGGGCGCGCGCACCGTCTGGCTACAACTCGGCGTGGCCGATGAGGCCGCCGCCCGACGCGGGCGGGAAGCCGGTTTGCGCGTGATCGAAAACCGTTGCCCCAAGATCGAGCTGCCACGTCTGGGACTGGCGCGCTTCCAGGCCAATGCCGCGTGATGCGCGGGCCTTGATAGCCTGTCGTTAACCTGCCACGTCTGGCGCACGCATTCTCGCCAAGGAGTTCTTTCCGTGACCCCAGAAGAACGCGACATCATAGGCCGCTTTATCGCGCGCGTGGGCGGTGGCGGCCAGGCCGGCGGAGGCGCCTCCAGTGTGCCTGCCACACAGGCCGCCCTGCCGGCGATCGATCCGGACGCGGACCGCTTCATCGGCGAGCAGTTCAACGCTTATCCCGCAGCCCGTTACCGCGTCACGCAAATGGCTTTCGTGCAGGAAGCCGCCCTGGCCGAGGCGCAGAACCGCATCAAGCGCCTGGAATACGATCTGCAAAACGCCCAGAGCGCCCAGGCCCAGGCCGCGTCCCAGCAGGGCCAACCCAAAGGCTTCTTCGGCGGGTTGTTCGGCGGTGGCCAGCAAAGCGCGCCGCGTCCTGCCTACCAGCCGCAATACGCGCCGCCTCCTCAGGCCTCCTACCCACCCGGCTACCAACCCGGAATGTTCCAGTCCGGCGGCTCGGGCTTCCTGGGCTCGGCGCTGACGACCGCGGCGGGCGTGGCCGGAGGCGTGCTCGCGGCCGATGCGATCAGCTCGATGTTTTCGCCCCATGGTTACGGCA
>CAXUNZ010000073.1:0-13226 GCA_964252525.1 uncultured Acetobacteraceae bacterium | reverse complement strand
CTCCAGCACCGTGATCCCGGCCAGCCCGACCTCGTGAAGCGCTTCCTTCACCTCATCGAGCTTGAACGGCTTGATCACGGCCTCGATCTTTTTCATCTCCGCCCCCCAGAACGTGCGTGCAACATAGCCCGCAAGTTTGCATGCGCGGTGCCGGACCCGCAACTTGGCCGCCCAGGCTGGTGCCGGCGCCGCCGATGCAATAGGCAAACGCCACCCCAACCATAGACGCCCATGAAACCTGCCAACACCCTGCTCAGCGCGCTGCCCACCACGATCTTCACCACCATGTCGGCGCTGGCCGCGCGCCACGGCGCCATCAATCTCGGCCAGGGCTTCCCCGATACCGAAGGCCCGCGCGACGTCATCCACGCCGCCGCCGATGCCCTGCTCGACCACCGCAACCAATACCCCCCGCTCGCCGGCCTACCCGAGCTGCGCGCCGCGGTCGCCGCGGCCAATGCCCGCTTCTACGGCCTGGCCATCGATCCCGATGCCGGCGTGCTGGTCACCAGCGGCGCCACCGAAGCCCTCACCGCCTGCCTGATGGCCCTGCTCAATCCCGGCGACGAAATCGTCCTGATCGAGCCGCTCTACGACACCTACCTGCCCATCATCCGCCTGCTCGGCGCCATTCCCCGCCTGGTGCGCGTCGAACCCCCGCATTGGCAGCTGCCGCGCGAGGCGCTGACCGCGGCATTCTCCCCCCGCACCAAAGCCATCCTGCTCAACACGCCGATGAATCCCACCGGCCGCGTCTTCACCGCTGACGAATTGGCCTTCATCGCGGACCTGATTGCGCGCCACGACGCCTACGCCATCTGCGATGAGGTCTACGAACACCTCGTCTTTGCGCCTGCCCGCCACATCCCGCTCATGACGCTGCCGGGCATGGCCGGGCGCAGCCTGCGCATCGGCAGCGCGGGCAAAACCTTCTCCCTGACCGGGTGGAAGGTCGGCTACGTCAGCGGCCCGCCGGCTCTGGTCGGCCTCGCTACCAAGGCCCATCAGAACCTGACCTTCACCACGCCGCCCAATCTCCAGCGCGCCGTGGCCTACGGCCTGTCGCAGGATGAGTCCTACTTTGCCCGGCTGAGCGGCGAACTCGCCGCCAAGCGGGACCGCCTTACCGCCGGCCTGACAAGCGCGGGATTCGCCGTTCTGCCCAGCCATGGCAGCTACTTCGTCATCGCCGATTACAGCGCGCTGGACTTCGCGGGCGACGACGTGGCCTTCTGCCGCCACCTCACGGAGCACGTAGGCGTCACCGCCATCCCTCTCTCCGCCTTCTACGAGTCGGACCCGCCCGCAAGATGCATCCGCTTTGCCTTCTGCAAGCGCGAGGAAGTGCTGGACGAGGCCTGCGCGCGCCTTGCCCGCCTGACCACCCCCGCCGCCGCATGATGCGCGCCGCCTTCGCCCTGCTGCCAGTCTTGGCTCTGGCAGCCTGCGGCGATCTGCCGCAGCCTTTCGCCGGCCGCCCGGGCGCGACCGCCTTGCGCCTGGCCAACCCGCCGCCCGTCCGCCTGGTCGTGCCCGCGCCCAGCGCCGCCCTGCTGCCGGCGCCCCAGGCCAATGCGCTCGCCCATGATCTCTCCGACGCGCTGGTGGCTCAGGAACTCCCCGCCTTCAACGGCACGCCCCAGCCGGGCGACTGGCAGATCCGCGTTTCGGCGGAGTTGGCCGCGGGCACGGTCACGCCGCGCTTTGAATTGCTCGACGCAGGTTTGCGTCCGAAGGGTGAAATCCACGGCAGCCCTGTGGCGGCCAGCGCCTGGGCCGGCGGCGATCCGGCCACCCTTCAGCAAGCCGCAGCCAATGCCGCCCCGCAAATCACGGCACTGCTGCGATCGGTGGACGCCGCCATCAAGCAGAGCGACCCCAACAGTCTCTATAACCGCCCGGCCCGCATCTTCCTGGCCGGCGTGGAGGGCGCGCCGGGCAACGGCAATATGAGCCTGGCGCGCCAGATGCGCATCAAGCTGCCCGATACGGGGGACATGATCGTGGCTTATGCCGAGAGTGCGGATTTTACCGTGCGCGGCGTGGTGCGGATCACCGATTTGGCCGGCCACCAGCAGCAGGTGGAAATCCATTGGCTGGTCTATGACCGGGCTGGGCATGAGGCCGGCGACGTGGCGCAGGGCCACGATGTGGCGCAAGGCGCGCTGGATCACATGTGGGGCGATGTGGCCGAGGCGGTGGCCAGCGAGGCGGCCGGCGGCGTGCACGATGTGATTACGAACTGGTCTGGGCGCCGGCGGGGGTGAGGGATGAGCGAGGAGCGCTGCCCTCTCGGCACCGGCGCTTGAACCGGCGGCGAGGCGGCAGTGCCCCTAGCCTATTCCGGAAGTCGTTCTTTACCCGAGTTGGTATTGGCCGCGAGATTCGCAAGCTGTTTCGCAGCACGATCTCACGAAACCCCCGCTTCAAGTCAGGCTGGCCCCGTCGAAGACCGCAAGATGATCCGCCATCGCCTTCCTGTGCGCCGGCCGATCCTCGCCACGCGCCACATACGCGGCCAGGCCTGGAAAACCATTCAGAACGCCTGTGCCCCTCAGCCCACCGAGCACCGACACCATCATCAAGTCGCCCGCCGTAAAATCATCCCCCTCGAGCCATGCCCTGTCGCCCAGCCGGTCTTGCAAATCGCTCAGCCGCATGGCGAGATAAGACAGCGCGACCGGCCGCCGCGAGGCCGACCAGGGTTGGTCAGCCTCGAAGAGGTCGTTGACGACGAGCGTCATGACAGCGGGCTCGACGGTATTAAGGGCTGCAATCAGCCACTGAATGGCGCGCGCCCGAGCGCCGGCATCTGCGGGCAACAGCGTTCCCGCGCGTTCGGCGATGTGCAGGACGATTGCGCCGGATTCGAAAATCTCCACGTTGCCGTCACGATAGGTGGGCACCTGACCAAACGGTTGGAAATGCCGGTGATCCGCCGTCTTTGCATTACGAATATATTTGACCTTGTAGGGCTGCCCGACTTCCTCAAGCGCCCAACGCGGGCGCAAATCCCGCACAAATCCCCGCGCGAACGGAGGCACCCACCCAAAAGTGGTAATACAAGGCAAATCGGTCATGAAATACTCCCGAGCGCACTCCCTACCACACTGACAAAAGTTTTTTGGTTCTTTTTTTCAAAAAAGAACGGCTTACTTACCGTTCTATCCCCACGCCAAAGCCGCCACCCGCTCCTCCGCGCGCGCCGCCATCGACCGCCCGATAAACCCCCGCCGACTCGGCTTGAGCACCACCAGCGCCAGCACCGCCGCCAGCACATTCACCCCTGCGGCCACATACCGCGCCGCGAGCCACGAGCCCGTCGCCTCCCGCAACACGCTCCCCAACGGCACCCACAGCGCCGCCGTTCCCTTGGCCATGTAAAGCAGGCCATAATTCGTGCCGCGTATTTCCGCCCCAACGTATTCCCGCACGTCGCCGGAAACAGCGAGTAGATTTCGCCCCAGGAAAAGAACACCACACCCGTCATCACCACGAACGCCACCGGCTGGGCCGCTTGCCATAGCAGCGCCGACGCTGATCCGGGCGAGGTCGCGCGCGCGATCGTGCGGGTGTTCAACACGCCGTTCGGCAAGTGCCCGTTCCGGCTGCATATCGATCTCGCCGGTGACGGCGCCGAGGTTGTCAACGGGGTTGCTGACCGGGTGCGCCGCGAGTTGCTGGAGAAGATCGGATTGCGCGACCTGCTCACACCGGCGGGAGCTTGAGCGCGATACCGGCCAATCCCTTTCGAACCGCGCTGGGTGACACGTGTCGTAGCGCAATCGGCCAGTTGGAACGGCGTCGCAGCGTCGGCGGCATCCGCAAGGGATGCCGCCGCGTGACGTTAGCTCAAGGCGTGTATTGGAAGACGGTGCCGTTATTGATGCTGTTCTCGTCCAGGTAGTTGGTCGTGGTCCCGTAGAGCACGCCGTCGTGCGAGATGAGCGGTCCCATCGGTTCGCCGCTGTAGGAGAAGTTCTCAAGCACGGTCTCGGCGCCGGTGTCGGTGTTTACGCTGAAGAGGGTTCCATAATAATTCGGCCCTGGGCCGAATTCCGTAACGCCATAGACAACACCATTGTTGATCGTCAGCCCGGCTGAGGGCGTGCTGCCGTCGCTGCCCGAGGTGGAAAAGCTATGCAGCAGCTTGTAGGCGCCGCTGGTGAGGTCGATTTTGTAGATCGAACCCACGCCATTGGCGCCGCCCGAGGCTGTCACGCCGATCAACGCGCCGGCGTTGATGAGCGGTTGGCCGAGTGCGAGGGTATTGGCCGGAAAGGCGTAGAGGGTTTTTTCGGCGCCGGTCGAAAGATCGATCTGGAAGACGGTTCCCGACCCATTGGCGCCACATGCGGCGGTGGTGCCGTAGAGGATGCCGGAGTCGACCGCAATGGCGGTCGGGTTGCAGCCGCTATCAGTGCCGGGGAAGGTATAGACTTCCGAGAGGCCGTGGCCCAGCACGAGCTTGAAGACGGTTCCCGCGCCCGACGGTCCGTCGAAATACGTCGTACCGTAGAATGCACCGCCGGCGTAGACCAGAGGAGGGTGATACACGCCCGGCTGGGATCCATCCTTGCCATTGAAGCCGTGCACGGTGGCAACCTTCCCGGTCTTCGGGTTCAAGCTGAAGACGAGGCCATAGCCTTGATAATATTGGTTCTCGGTCTTTGCGCCGTGTCCTTCGAGTGTGGTGCCGTAGAGTTTGCCGCCCGCGGCAACCAGCCCTGAATCGGGTTGTTCCCCGGCCTTTGTGTCACTCTGGCTGTAGGGGAAGGTGTAGAGGTTGGCTTCCGCGCCGGTCGCCGGATCGACGCTGAACAGCGCCCCTTGCAGGCCGGACTCGCCCCCGCCTTGCGCGGTCCCGTAGAGCAGTCCGTTCGCGAACACCAGCGGACCGACCGGGTAGTTTTCACCGTGCGGCTCGCCGGAAACGGAGAATGTGTAGAGATATTTCAAAGTTCCGGCCAACGCCGAGGATTGCGGAACGCCGACGGCGATTGGCGCGAGGGCGCAGGCTGTCAATAGCAGTGCTGTTTGAGCTGTCATAATCGCTCCCAATTTAACGTTGTCCATAAGGTCGTGCGCAAAGGACGAAGCAAGGCCGTTCTTAATTCCATCTGCGGGCACAAAATTTTCGCCCAGGATAGGCGATTGGAGAGATTGAGGGCCTGAGGGGAGGAATACGGCTGACGTACAAGTGATCCCAGCAGCTTCCAAGGTCATTACCCAAAGCCAAACCAACAATCGACGGTGGGCCTGGGGGATGGCACAACTTCCGGCTCTTCTCCTGTTTTTACTCAAACTTTCCCTGCATTGCGCCGGAAGCTCGACAGCCTGGGGCAAAAGAGACCTACTTACGCATGGACCTCCGCGCGCTCCAGTGTTTCCGAACCGTGGCCCTGCTCGGCAACATCTCCAAGGCGTCATCGCATTTGCGCATCGCTCAACCCGCGCTGACCCGGCAGCTCCAGAAGCTGGAGCACAATCTGGGCGTCGAACTGCTTCACCGAACGCATAAAGGCGTCAGGCCCACGGCGGCAGGGCAGCTTCTGCTGGACCGGACTGCGCATCTGGAAAGCGATCTCGCGGAGGTTCGGCGCGATGTCGCCAATCTCTCCGACAAGGTCGCCGGTTCGCTTCATCTGGCCGTCCAGGCGCCGCTCTCAACGCTTTTGATCCCAAGCCTGGTCGGCAAATTCATGCAGGCGCATCCCGGCGTCGCCCTGCATGTGGTGGACGGCTACAGCGCGGACGTGACCGACGGGCTGCTCGGCGAAAAGCTCGATGTGGCGGTCGTGGACAGCCCTTCGCACGCCAATGGGCTGACGATCATGCCGCTCTGGGTCGAGACGCTGCAACTCATCGGCCCGCCCGGTTCCGCGCTGAACCGCGCTTCGCCCCAGAAAGCGCTTTCCCTTGCGGAAGCGGGTTTGCTGCCGCTGGTCTTGCCGACGCAGCGTTACACGCTGCGCAAGCTGATCGACGCCGCGTTCGGCCGCGCGCAGTTGAAGGCGCGGCCCGTCATCGAGGCGGATGGACCAGCCATGATCCTGGCCATGGTCAGGGCCGGGCTGGGCTACACGCTCATGCCCACATGCGGCTGCCTGGCCGAAATCAGAGCCGACAAGCTTCACGTGCGCGAAACGACACCGTCCATCGCGCGCCCCATGAGCATCGTCACCCGCACAACGCTGCTGGACGAGATGAAGATCGGAACCCTCATCAGGCTGGCCCGGGCCGAAGCCGTCGCCCTTGTCGGCAGCGAACATTTCGGCCCGGTGACGTTGTGCGCGCAGGAGGAAACCTGGGCGAAGCTGCCGGCACAGAAGCCGACGAGGCTGCGGCTGGTAAAGACGACCTGAACAGACGAACCGCGGCCTTCGCCCGCGCGAGTGTCCTCGAATTCACGAACCATTATCAAAAACCGGCATGACCTCCATGCCGCATCGCTATTTTACCGCGCCGCCCACCTTTGCCATTTCCCTTTTCACCAGCCGGACGAAGAGCCGGCGGCGGAACGGGGAGTTGAATGTCGAAGTGTTGCTGTGCGCGGGCGGCACGTACCCGGTCCATCGGACTGGGCGTATCGCTGGCTGCGCTGCTGTTGCCGGGCTACGCCGCGGCCTACGACACCACGATCGAGGGCTGGCAAGTCAACATCGACACCACTTTGTCCTCCGGCGTCGCTCTCCGCACGTCCGATCAGGACCCCCGTTTTATCGGCACGGTGAACGGCGGCAGGCTGGGTCTGGCAAATGCCGATGATGGCGACTTGAACTTCAAACCGGGCGACGTGGTGGCCGCTCAGCAGCGCATCACCACGGAGGTTCTGGTCAAACGCGACGATTACGGGTTCTTCATTCGCGGCACGGGCTTTATCGATCCTGTGCTGGACAGCGAGGATGTCGCCTTCAAGAGTCTGAGCCGGGCCGCGGAGCGGGACATAGGCGCCGATTTGCGCCTGCTCGACGCTTACGTGTTCGCAAGTCCGTATCTTTGGGGACACGCGTTCGATATCCGTGTCGGCAACCAGGCGCTGAACTGGGGCGAGAGCACCTTCATCCCCTTCGGGATCAACTCGATCGAGGCGCTCGACGTCACCGCCTTGCGTGCGCCCGGATCCGAGTTGCGGCAGGCATTTCTGCCTATTCCCGTCATCGATGTCAGAACCGCATTGCCAGCGGGTTTCAGCATCGAAGCCTTTTGGCAATTCGCCTGGAAGCGCACCCGGCTGGAACCGGACGGGTCGTATTTTTCGCTCAATGACGACGTGTTTGATGGCGGCCGTTACGCCTTCCAGGACAATCTGTTTCCCGACAACGCCCGGGCGATCTATGGGGTGGACCTTGCAGGCAACGATCTGTTCGGTGCGGCCATTCCGCGCAGCCTCGATCGCCACCCGACGACACTCGATGAATTCGGCGTGGCGTTGCGCAAGACCGTTGCCAGCCTGGGCGATGCCGAATTCGGCCTGTATTTCGAGAATTATCATAGCCGTACGCCTTTCGGCTCATACCGCGCGGGGGACGGACAGGACGCCCTGCCGGTGCCGTTGAGCGCAATCTTCAAGCCGAGCTACGCCGGGAGAACGTATAACACGACGGCTTCGTATTTCGCGGACTACCCGAAGGACATTCATCTTGTCGGTGCGAGCTGGAACTTTCAGGGGCCAGCGGGCCTGGCCCTGCAAGGCGAAATCTCCAGCCGCTTGAACCAGCCGATACAGCTTGCCTCATCGGACGTGGCGCTGGCCGCCGAAATACCCGCCATCCGCGGCGCCATCAAGGCGCTCGGCCCGCTGCCTGCCCTGATCACCGCGTTGAACGAGGCGCTGTCTGACCCAACCGTTCAGGCGCTGGGGAATTTGCCGGTGTCGGACGCCATCATCGACGGCTGGAAACGCTACCCTGTCGTGCAGATGCAGCAGACGGCCACCAAGGTGCTGAGCGGCATCCCCTCCCTCGGCGTCACCAGCGTTTCGATCGCCGGCGAAATCGGGTTCGACTACGTCGCCGACTTTCCCAGGGAGCGCGGGATTCTCGGTCAGTCCTATTCGACCAACATCGATTCCGCCTTTACCCAATCGGCGGTGATCGGCGGCGAGCCGCTCTCCCGCAAAGGACTGGCGACACAATTTTCCGGATCGTACACCATAGGTTCGGTGTTCGACATGCCGAATTTGCTGCCCTACGGCGTGGATATGCGCCCGACGCTCTCGCTTCGGCACGATTTCGTCGGCACGAGTCCAATCGGCGTCAACACCTTTACCGAAAACACGGCGGCCGCCAGTGTGGGGGTGACGTTCAACTATCTCCAGTCCTGGAGCGGAAACGTCCAATACACGAACCACTTCCCGATATTCGCCGGCGGCAAGTTCTACGGCCTGATCGATCGGGATTTCTTCTCGGCGAGCATCTCATACGAATTCTGACCCACCCGAAAAGTTCCGGGAAAGGATAGACCTTGCAAATCTTCACCACCGGCAACCCGTTCGCTCCGGGTATTCCCGATCTCGACGCGCTCCGCCGGCGCGCGGCCGAGTGGGAAGCCTCCGAGGCGATCGACATGGTGCTGATCGGCTATTCCTCGGTCTGGCCGCAGAATCTGGTGACCGCCTCGATGATCGCGTCGATGACGCGGCGCCTGGGCCTGATCGTCGCGCACCGGCCGGGGATTATGCATCCCGCCCATGCCGCCCGCATGTTCGCGACGCTGGCTTTTCTTTCGGGCGGCGATCGTCTCGCGCTAAATCTCGTCAGTGGGTCGTCCGATAAGGATCTGGCGCGGGAGGGCGACTACACGCCCAAGGCCGAGCGCTACGCGCGCGCGACGGATTACGTCGAATTCCTCAAGCGCGCCTGGAGCGAAGACAGGGCGTTTGATTACGAAAGCCCCTACGCCCGCGCGCAAGGCGTGCGGCTGCTGATGAAGCCGCCCGGTAATCATGTTCCCATCTTCATGGGCGGCGAAAGCGACGAGGCCGTGGCATTCGGCGCCAGACACGCCGACACTTACATGCTGTGGGGCGAACCGGTGGCCGGCACGCGCGAGCGCATAGAACGCGTGCGTGCGGCCGCTGAAAGGCACGAACGCAAGCCCGCTTTTTCGCTGTCCCTGCGCCTGTTTATCGCCGACACGGACGAGCAGGCCTGGGCGCAAGCGCGTGCGGTCGAGACCAAGATCATCGAGGCCGAAGGCACCGGCCGTTTTCTCCGCTCCTCGGCCACGGACAAATCCGTGGGCCGCGAACGCCAGCTGGCGACCACCCGGCAGGATGTGCACGATGATTGTTTCTGGACCGGCTTGGTGAAGCTTCTCGGCGGCTTTGCCAACTCGGCCGCACTCGTCGGCACGCCTGATCGGGTGTTCGAGTCGCTGCGGTCCTACCGGGATCTCGGCATCGGCGCCTTTCTCCTGACCACGGGCGAAGAAGGCTTCTGGGAGCCCTCGCTCGAAGACTTCGCCTTGCGCGTCAAGCGCGAGCTGTAACGCCGGCCATGGTGCGCATCCGCGACATAGCCCCCCGGCTCGCCTTTCAGGCGCATTTGGCCGAAACCAGCGTCAAGGTCGAACTGGTGGACCGCCTGACCGCTTCCGGCATCACCGCGGTCGAAGTCTCCTCCTTCGTCAATCCGAAGCTCGTGCCCGGACTAGCCGACGCGGCGGATGTTTTTGCCCGCGTGCGCCGTGCGCCCGGGATCAGCCTGGAATGCTGCGTCGCCAATGTGACCGGCATCAAGCGCGCCGCGGATGCCGGCGCTGACGCCGCGTGGTTTCTTCTGGCGGTGGATGACGGCTTTTCCCGCCTGAATACCGGGCGCGGCATCGAGGAATCGCTTGCCGAACTGGAACGCATGCAATTGGCGGCACATGGGTCTACGATCCGGCTTGGCACCTACCTGATCCATGCCTTTGGCGGTCCCCTGGGCCCGTCGCGCGGTCCGAACGATCTGCGCACCCTGATGGCCCGCCTTGTCGAGCTTGGCGTGCGGGACTGGATACTGGCCGATTCCAACGGCTACGCCGCGCCGCCGCAAATGCGTGCGATGGTGGAATTCGCCGCCGGCTTCGTGAGCCAGGCTCGGTTGCGCGTGCAGGTTCACGATAGCCGGGGCATGGGGCTCGCCAACCTGGCCGAACTCAGCCGCCTGGACGTTACCGGGCTCGATACGTCGCTGGCCGGCTCGGGTCGTCATCCCGCGGCGCCTGACGCTCTGGTCGGCGGCACCTGCACGGAAGATGCGGTGCAGATGCTGGAACTGATGGGAGTTGCCACAGGCGTCGACCTGCAGGCGCTGATCGATGCGGCCAACTGGCTGGATGGCGTGCTTGGGGGTACCGGGCTGGGTTTTGTACGCCGCACCGGCATGGTGCCGACCGGCGCACCACCGATGCCACAAGCTAGCGCCGGCCGTGCGGCGTCCTGGCAGACGAAGTGAGCGGACGCGCCATGTATGCACATCATCTGAATGATCTCGGCGGCGGTTCGGCAAGCGGCATGCTGTCGGACCGCGCGTTGTGGTCGCCGGACAATATTGCCCTCATCTTTGAAGGCGAAAGCTGGACCTTTGCCGAATGGGACGCCTATGCCACCCGCATCGCCGCGGGTTTGATCGCGCTCGGCCTCAGGCCGGGAGACGTCGTGGCCAGCTTCATGACGAATCGTCCCGAATACCTTTTCAGCACCTATGGCGCCAACCGCGCCGGGCTGGTGGGGGTGTCGTGCAATACCGCCTTCAAGGGCGCCTTCCTGCATTTTCCGATCGATTACAGCGGCGCAAGGCTGCTGATCACCGAAGCCCGGTTGGGCGAGGCGGTCATGACCATGGACCCGTTTCCCGCGGCACTCACAACGATCATCTATATCGATGGCGTGCCCGAGAAGGTGCCGCCCGGCGTGGCCGCGCGCTCGTGGGATGATCTGCTTGCCGCCGGCGCCCAGGGCCAGGTCTTTCCCGTCATCCGGCCGTCCGATACGGTGGCCATCAGCTTCACCTCCGGCACCACCGGCCGCAGCAAGGGCGTTGTTGGGCCAAGCCTGCAGGGCCTGGTGATGGGACGGGAAGCGGCGCAAGCCTTCGCGCTTAGCCCGCGCGACCGGCTCTACACCTGCATGCCGCTGTTTCACGGCATGGCGCAGGTCACCACCGGCTATGCCGCGATGTATGCCGGCGCCACGATGGTTCTTTCCCGCGGTTTTAGCGTTTCGCGCTTCTGGCACGAAATCCGCGAGTCTGAAGCCACGCAAGCCAGTGCCCTCGGTTCGATGATGCACATGCTGATGACGGTGCCGCCCGACAAGTTGGACCGCGAGCACAAGGTCAGCCGCATGTTTTCCGCTCCGGCGCCGGCGGACGTGCTCTACAGGTTCGAACGGCGCTTCGGCGTGCACGTGATCGAGGGTTATGGATCGACCGAAATCAAGAACGTCCTCTACAACCCCGTGCAAGGCCGCAAGATCGGCTCGATGGGCAAGCCGACCGCCACGACCATTCTGGAAATCCACGATGAGGAAGGCCATGCCGTGGCGCCGGGGCAGGTGGGCGAGATCGCCTATCGGCCGCGTATGCCCAACATCATGCTGAAGGAATATTTCAAGGAGCCGGCAAAGACGCTCGCCAACATGCGTGGCCTGTGGTGGCGCACGGGCGACATGGGCTGGATGGATGAAGACGGGTTTTTCTACTTTCACGATCGTACCGCCGACCGTCTGCGCCGCCGCGGCGAGAACATTTCCTCGGCCGAGGTCGAAAGCGTGCTCGCGGCATTTCCAGGCGTGGCTGAAGCGGCCGCAATCGCCGTGTCATCGGATATCGGCGAAGACGAGGTGATGGTGGTGCTGGACGCCACGGTTGAGCTGGATTGGATCGCCGTGTTCAACCACTGCAAGTCCCGCATGCCGCGCTTCATGGTGCCGCGCTATTATCGCGCGCTGACGCCGTTGCCGCGCACGGCAACAGGCAAGGTGCAGAAGGCGGTGCTGCGGGATCAGGGATTGACCGGGGACACGTGGGACCATGTGGCGGCGGGTTTGCGGGTCGAGCGGCAAGTTTAGAAAAGCAGTTCTTTTTTGAAAAAAAGAACCAAAAAACTTTTGCTCCTTGGCGTTCGCCTTCGGCGAGCCCGGAGACAAACATTCAAAAGTCTTTTGCTTCTTCTTGAAAAAGAAGTTCTTAAAAGCGGGGGAATTTGATGAAACTAGGCATCGTAGGCGCAGGCTACATAGGCCGCGCCGTCGCACGACTGGCCGTCTCGCGAGGGCATGAGGTGATGATCAGCAATTCGCGGCACCCGCGCACGCTCACCAGCGCCATGGTGTCGCTGCGGTGCAATATCGGCTTTGCCGGCGATGCGGCGCAATTCGGTGAATTGACGCTGCTCGCCGTGCCGTTCTTCGCCATCCCCGATCTCGATCCCGCGGCGTTTGCCGGAACGATCGTCATGGACGCGTGCAACTACTATCCCGGGCGGGACGAAGCCGTGCCGGCGCTTGATCAAGAAACGACAACGACCAGCGAAATCGTCCAGCGCCACCTTGCCGAGGCCAGGATCGTCAAGGCGTGGAACGCAATTCTGGAACGCGATATCGAGCCAGATGCCAAGCCCGCCGGCACGCCCGGCCGCCGCGCGCTGCCGATTGCCGGCGACAATGCAAACGCCAAGCAGCGCGTCACCGCCTTGTTCGACGAGCTGGGCTTTGACATCGTCGATGCCGGCCCGCTCGCAGAGGGTTGGCGGTTCGAACGCGCGCAACCCGCCTACTGCGTTGCACTGGACAGGGTCGGGCTGGAGGCCGGTCTGGCGCGGGCCGGAAGCCGCGTCGCCGAGGGCTCCTGGCGCGCGCCTCCGGCCATTAAGCCATGAAGCTGGGCATCGCTGATGCGCAGGCGCTGACCGAACGGGCACTCTCCGCCAACGGTTACACCAGGGGCGAAGCCTCGATCATTGCCGACCACTTGATGGATTGCGAATTGCGCGGCCTGGGTTATGGCGGCCTCGCCCGCTGTCTTTCGATTCTAGACCGGCTGGCAGCCTCCGATGGTCCACCTCGCCCGATCACCAAGCTGCGTGAGACGCCGTTCTCCGCAGCCTTCGATGGCGGCGATCAGGTCGGCTATCTCGTTGCCACGCGTGTCACCGACACCGCCATCGAAAAAGCATCGGCAACGGGCATCGCCATCGTCACCGCGCACGAGACCTGGTACACGGGCATGTTCTCCTAC
>CAXUNZ010000072.1:0-13342 GCA_964252525.1 uncultured Acetobacteraceae bacterium | reverse complement strand
GCGCATCGGTGCGGAAGTTCGCGCGCGTGGCGACGCCGGGCGCGAAATACTGCGCGTGGAAGTTCTCGTTTTCCGGGATCGTCGTGAAACGATACTCCGCCGTCAGCGCCAGGCCGGGAACCGCAGCGATGTTGTAGGCCAGACCGACGATGCCCTGAGCGGCGAAGTCACCATCCGTGCTGGTGTTACGCAGGAAAACGTCTCCGCCATACGTCGAAACAGTTCCGTTCTGGAACTTGTTCTGTGCATAACCCGCGCCGACACCGACATAGGGCGACAGGCCTGTCAAGCCGAATGGCGTCAGATCGAAATCATACAGCACATTGACGAAGCCGCCGTAGACTTCCTGGAAGCCCGTCGCATGCACGCCGCCGAAGGAGCGCTGCGCGTTGCGGAAGTAGTCGCCATTCAGTTCGATGCGGATGCCGTTACCAAGACCATAACCGATGGCGCCGCTGCCGATGACATCGGCGTCCGTGCTGATATGCCCAGTGGTCCGATTGGTGCCGGCGTAGTCCCCCAGGGCGGGGATGTTGAAATCCTTGATGTCCTGGTTCTGGAAGATGTTTGCGCCCGCGCCAAGGCTGACATAGGGGCCGGTAACAGGCTGCGCGATTGCTGCCGCGGGTGCGGCCAATACGGTCGCCGCCAGAAGGGCAGTGCGAAGCTTCATGGGTAATCTCCTGTAGACGTGTGATGGTACAACCGGCGCGGCGCGGTGACGGGTGGCCGTTCCCCGATAACGGTGAACTAGGCCGATTATATCCGGCAATCGAGAGGCTTGTGGTGAGAAGACCCCGAGGCGTTGCAAAAGCACCACAACAGACGCGCTGTGCCTTCCTTACCCGTCTATAAACTCACGCCTTCTTGAACACACTGAGACGGTCATGACAAGCCCGCAATGTGCGGGCAGTGCATTTACCCCGCAAGTGAGCACATACGTATGGAAAAGCCCCGCCTCCTCACGACACGCCGTCTGCCGCCCCATCTGGAGAAGCGAGTCTTGTCCGAATACCGGCTGACGCGCTGGGACCCGCGGCAGCAAACGCTCACCGCGGCCGCATCTGGTCAGGACGCCATTCTATGCAACCCAGCCATCTCCATAGACGCGGTGGCCATTGCCGCGCTGCCGGATTGCGTGCGCGTAATCGGCACGTTCAGCGTCGGGTTCGACCATATCGACCTTACCGCGGCACGCGCGCGCGGCATTGCCATCGTGCACACGCCAGGTGTGCTGTCTGAGGCGACCGCGGAATTTACCATGCTGCTGATGCTTGCGGCGGCGCGGCGCGCCGGTGAGGCGGAACGCCTGTTGCGCGCCGGCCAATGGCTGGGGCCGGCGCCCGAATCGTTTCAGGGCGCGCAGGTGACGGGGAAGTCCCTGGGCATCTTCGGCATGGGCAGGATCGGCCAGACGCTTGCCCGCATGGCGCGGGGTTTCGATATGCAGGTGCATTACCGCAACCGGGCGCGGTTGCCGCAGCCGCTTGAGCATGGCGCGACTTACCACGGCAACGATGATCCGTTCCTCTCGCACTGCGCTTTCCTGGCGATCTGCGCCCCGCTCACAGCGCAGACGCAAGGCTGGCTGAATGCACAGCGGATTGCGGCGCTGCCGCGCGGCGCCGTTGTGGTCAATACCGCGCGCGGCGGCCTCGTCGATGACGAGGCGCTTGCCGCGGCCCTGCGCGAAGGGCATGTGCGCGCGGCCGGCCTTGACGTTTTCGTGCGCGAACCCGCGGTGCCAGCGGCTTATCTCGGTTTGGAAAACGTCGTGCTGACGCCGCATATCGCCAGCGCGACGGATGAAGCGCGTGCGGGCATGGCGGATTCGGTGCTGGATGGGATTGCCGCGGTGCTGGCGGGCGGACGAGCGGAAAACGTGTTGTAGGCGAGACTCTCATCTATTTTTGCGCTTCACTTAATATGATGACGGGGGTGTGGAAGTGGCAGGCGCGGCTCCCCCAGCCTTTGCATTAGGTCTTTGATTTTCTATATCAGCCGCATCAGCGTCTCCAGCCGATCAGCCTCCGCCGCGGGCTTGTCCCACCGCAGCCGTGCCACACGCGGAAATCTCAGCGCCACCCCCGATTTGTGCCGGCCGGATTTTTGCGCCGCATCGAAGGCGATTTCCAGCACCAACGCCCGCTCGACCTCGCGCACCGGACCGAAACGCGCCACCGTGTGGTTGCGAATCCATTTGTCCAGCCTGGCGAGTTCCTCATCGGTGTAGCCGGAATAGGCCTTGCCGACCGGCACCAACTCGCCATCCTCGCGCCACAGACCGAACGTGTAGTCGGAATAAAAACTACTGCGCTTGCCGTGGCCGCGCTGCGCATACATCATTACAGCATCGATACTCAGCGGATCGCGTTTCCATTTCCACCACAAGCCCTTCGGGCGGCCCGGCACGTAGGCGCTGTCGCGCCGCTTGAGCATCAGCCCTTCGATGCTGGCCGCGCGCGTGCCGGCGCGAATGCCAGCCAATTCCTCCATGCTCGCAAAGGCAATGACCTCGGACAGATCCATCCGTGCTGGGCGCGTGCGCGCATACCACGCCTCGAGGTGCGCGCGCCTGCGATCGAAGGGCCAGGCGCGCAGATCCAATTCGCCATCGAAAAGCATGTCGTAGAGCCGCACGCCGACGGGGAAGTCTCGCAGCATCGTGGCGGATGGCGCCTTGCGGTTCAGGCGCTGCTGCAAATCGGCGAACGGCGCCACCTCGCCGCCGCGCATCACCAGCAATTCGCCGTCGAGCACGGCATGAAAATCCAGCGACCCGGCAATGTCGGGAAAGGCCGCGGAAATGTCGTCCGCCCCGCGCGAGAAAATGCGCCGTCCGCCCGCGGTCGCCACGAGCTGGACGCGTATGCCGTCCCATTTCCATTCCGCCACGTACTCCGCGGGATCGATCGCGGCTGCATCTTCCGCTTCGAGCGGATGGGCGAGCATGGGCGGGCGGAACACCGGCGCGCCGGCGGGATCGGGCGCGCTTGCACGCCCTTCCAACCAGGCAAACAGCGATGCGTAAGGCGGGGCGAGACCGTGCCAGACCTCCTCGATATCGTCGGGCGCGATGGTTTGCCCGTGGCTGGCGGCCAGATCGGCCAGCGCGGTCTTGGCCAGGCGCGCGCTGGCGCCGACGCGCAGCGCGCCGGTGATCAGCTTGAGGATGGCGTAGCGCACATCGACGCTGGAGGCGTCGAGCCAGCCGGCCAGGATCGCCGGGAGCGCCGTCTTGGGCGCGCTGGCGAGTGTGCGCACGACTTCGGTCAGCGTCGGCGGATGCACCTGATTCCCCGAGGGCCAGATCAGCGCCGTGGTTTCGGCCAGATCGCCCACGAAATCGTGGCTCCAGCGGAAGAGCGTGGGATCGGTGCGCGATTCGGCCAGTGCGCGGATCAGGCCGGGTTTAGCGGCGGTGAAGGACAATTCGCCGGTCAGCGCCGCCAGCGCCCAGCCGCGGTCGGGATCAGCCTCGACTTCGAAGAAACGCCGCATCAGGGCCAGTTTGGCCAGCCGCCCCGGTGTCAGCGTCAAGCGTTCGATCAGTTCGGCAAAGGCGATCATGCCGCCTGCTCGCCCCCCTCTTCGCCAGCATCGTCATAGCCGATCAGGCGCAGGGCGCGCCCACGCAGGCCGCGCTTGGTGACTTCGTGGATCAACGCTTCCTCGCTGCCATGCGTCACCCAGATTTCGGGTGCGGCCACATCGGCGATGGTTTCCAGCAATTCTGGCCAGTCGGCGTGATCGGAAATGATCAGCGGCAGCTCGATGCCGCCGGCCCGCGCGCGCTGGCGCACGCGCATCCAGCCGCTGGCCAGCGCGGTGACCGGCTCGGCGAGGCGGCGCGCCCAGCGATCCGCGATCGCGGAGGGCGGCGCCAGCACGATCTGGCCGGCGAGTTCGGCCCGGGCGGTGGTCGTGGCCAGTTTCAGCTCGCCCAGATCGACGCCGAGCCGGCCATACAGCCCGCAGAGCGGCAGCAGCGCGCCGTGCAGATAGATCGGCCGGTCCCATCCGAGATCGCGCAGCACGGATATGACGCGCTGCGCCTTGCCCAGCGCGTAGGCACCGACGACGTGCGTGCGCTCGGGGAAGAGGGCGAGGCTTTCCAGCAGCTTGGCGGCTTCGTGGGAAGCGGGCGGATGGACGAAGACGGGGAGACCAAAGGTGGCTTCGGTGACGAAGACATCGCAGGTGACAGGTTCGAAGGGTGCGCAGGTGCGATCCGGGGCGCGTTTGTAGTCGCCCGAAACGACGGCGCGGCTGCCTTGGTGCTCCATGACGATCTGGGCGCTGCCCAGCACGTGGCCGGCGGGCACGGCGCGTACACTGACTTCGTTCATGCGCACGGGCTCAGCACCTTCGAAGGCTTGCAGGGTGGAGGCGTCCAACGCCTCGCCCATGCGCACGCCCATGATGGCCAGCGTTTCGGCCGTGGCGAGCACCGCGCCGTGACCGGCGCGGGCATGATCGGAATGGGCGTGCGTGATGACGGCGCGGGGAACGGGGCGGATCGGGTCGATGAAGAAATCGCCCGGGCGGCAGTAGAGGCCTTCGGGGCGGACGCAGAGCCAGGTGTCGGGATGGGGCATGTGGGTGTGGAGGTGGGGTGCTGAGTAAGGCCTTGAAGTGCGCGACAGCGGCAATTACCGTTCAGCGATGACGATGCAAGACCCCGATCCGCAGCTTTCGGATATGCTAGCCAAATGTCGCGCCGAGGGGCGAGCCTACGCTAAAGGACTCGCTTCTGTCTTTGATTGATCTGTGAGGCAACCAGGATGCTCCTGCGACAGATGATCATAACATATCGATGGCGTCTGATCGCGGCTTATGGGACAGTCGTTTTCCTTACTTTAATTGTCGAAAATAGGCATGTATTTTTTTGTCTGGCCAGGGACACGCAATATCAATTATTTCGCCACTGATTAAGGCAACCATCATGTTTGCGGGCGCTCTGGGCGTTTCAAGCTTTGCAGCTAAAATCCAGCGAGAGCGCGAGACGGCGCCCCGTTTTGAGGCGACAAGATCACACTCAGGCGAAATTTTGCCGCCTATCTTGTCTGCAAAAACCCACAATACCACGCCGGCACCACAATGATACGTTTCTGATGGGGCGACCGTGTGCGGCGGAACATATTTGCCGCCGGATGCTGTTTGATTGATCGAGGCCATCTCCATAGCCGACGCTGAATGTGTCGTTGCGCTTGACATGAGCGCTTCATTCGCGCGCGCGAAGTGACTTTTGCCCAATCAGCGCAACCAGCTTCGCCCGAACTTCGGCCAACTCTCCAGCCGTGACACGGCCCTTGCGGATGGCTTTGCGCGCGCACCAATCCTGCCTTTTGACTTGATCGGCAAGGACGGCGCGAGGAGGCGCGCCGGACAGCACAACCTCGAACGGATAACCCTTGATCCGGGTCGTCGTCGGGCAGCAGACGATCATTCCCGCGCGTGCGTTATAATTGGCAGGGCTGAGCACGACGGCCGGCCTGTGCCCGGCCTGCTCACGCCCGGCCTGCGGATCGAATTGCAGCCAGACGAGATCTCCGGCATCGGGCACGTAGGCACGCGCCATCACCACGCCTCGTTGCCCACGGTGCCGACGATATCGATGGGCGCGTGGCGGTTATCCTCCGTAATGCCGGCAACAAGCATGTCGATATCGTACTGCCTCGGCCGTGCCGCTTCGATGACGATCCGGCCGCCCTCTTCCCGCACATCGACAGCGTCATCCATCGACAGATGCGCCGCCTGAAGTACGGCCGCCGGAATGCGCACGGCCGCGCTGTTGCCCCATTTCTTCACCGCACCTTGCACTGCCGATCTCCTTACCGAATGTCTCTACATGGTAGAGACACTCGGCAAGGGCAACTCCATTTGGGGGTCTTTGTGCGCGGATGGCCATTACCGGGTTAGCAGTAGAGGCTTTCGTACGGACACAGAGCCGCGTGCCGGAGTGCGCCATGTGGGTGTGGAAGCAGCGGGTATCATGGCAGGTTGAAGGCAGACCAGCGGCTGACTAGCTTGCTGACCAGATGTCAGAGTGCGCGCGATGAAATGGCCGGTTCAGGACGCGAAGGCGCGGTTTTCGGAGATGCTGGATTGCTGCCTGGCGGATGGACCGCAGGTGGTCACCCGGCGGGGCGTAGAAGCGGCGGTGCTGGTGCCGGTGAAGGAATGGCGGCGGTTGCAAGCGGCACCTGCCCCCACGCTTAAGGATTGGCTGCTGGCCGACCATCCTCGGGCCGATCTGGATATTCCGCCGCGAAGCGAATGGCGTTTCCGCGATCCTCCGGATTTCGACTGATCCCCCACCGCCGCCATGTATCTGCTCGACACCAACGTGGTTTCCGAATTGCGGCGGCCGCGTCCCCATGGCGGGGTACTTGCCTGGGTGCGAGCCGCGCCCGTGTCACAGCTGCACATTTGTGCCGTGACGATCGGTGAGCTTCAAGCGGGTGTGGAGCGTACGCGTGCAAGCGATCCCAACAAGGCTGAGGCGCTGGAGACCTGGATTGATTCAGTGCCTGGGCAATTCAGCGTCTTTCCCATGGATGCGGCGTGTTTCCGTGTTTGGGCGAAATTGCTCCAAGGCAAGCCAACTCACCTATATGGCGACGCCATGATTGCGGCCTGCGCGGTTGTGTATGGTTTCAAGGTGGTGACTCGCAACACGCGTGATTTTGCTCGTTTCGACGTTGAGGTCATCAATCCGTTTGTTCAGCCCGTTCCTTCGGGCATTCGGTCCTGATATCCCCATGCCAGGAACATTGCCCGAACGCTTCACCACATGGTTTGCCACCCGCGGCTGGAGCCCGCGCCCCCACCAGCTCGCCATGCTCGCCGCCGCCCAGGCCGGGGAAAACGTCCTCCTCATCGCGCCCACCGGCGGCGGCAAGACGCTGGCCGGCTTCCTGCCGTCCCTGGTCGCCCTGGCAACCCCCCGCGCCAGACCCGCCCTTCACACAATCTATGTCAGCCCGCTCAAGGCGCTGGCCACCGACATCGCCCGCAACCTCACAGCACCCGTGGCCGACATGGCCTTGCCCATCCGCATCGAAACCCGCACCGGCGACACCACGCAGGACGCCCGGCGCCGCCAGCGCGACAAGCCCCCCGACATGCTGCTGACCACGCCCGAGAGCCTCGCCTTGCTGCTCTCCCAGGAAGCGGCGCCCGCCATGTTCGCGGACCTCTCCACAGTGATCATCGACGAAATCCATGCGCTGGCCGGCACCAAGCGTGGCGACCAGCTCTCTCTTTGCCTGACACGCCTGGCCACGCTCGCCCCAGCCAGCCGCCGCGTCGGCCTCTCGGCCACGGTCGCCCACCGCCAGCCATTGCTGGATTACGTCGGCGCCGGCGGCCAGGCCCGGCTGATCGAAATTCCCGAAGGCGCGCCGCCCGCGGTAGCCATGATGCTGCCCGAGGAGCGCATCGCCTGGTCCGGCCGCATGGGCCTGGCCTCTGCCAGCGCCGTGCTTGCCCGCATCCGCGCCTCGGGCATGACCATCGTCTTCGTCAACACCCGCGCCCAAGGCGAATTGCTGTTCCAGGAATTGTGGAAACTCAACACCGAAACCCTGCCCATCGCCCTGCATCACGGCAGCCTCGATCTCGCCCAGCGCCACCGCGTCGAAGCCGCCATGTCCGCGGGCGAGCTCCGCGCCGTTGTCGCCACCTCCTCGCTCGATCTGGGCATAGATTGGGGGGGCGTCGATCAGGTGATCCAGGTCGGCGCGCCCAAGGGCGTCTCGCGCCTGCTCCAGCGCGTCGGCCGCTCCAATCACCGCATGGACGAGCCCAGCCAAGCCATGCTGGTGCCCGCCAACCGCTTCGAGGTGCTGGAGTGCGAGGCGGCCATGGCCGGCATCGAAGCGGGCGAGCTGGACGGCGATCCGCCACGCCCCGGCGGGCTGGACGTGCTGGCGCAACATTTGCTGCTGACTGCCGCGGCCGGCCCGTTCATGCCTGATGAGATGTTTGCCGAAATTCGCCGCGCCGCCCCATATGGCGCATTGTCGCGCACGGAATTCGATGACGTGCTGCGTTTCGTCGAAGACGGCGGCTACGCCCTTTCCCACTACGAACGCTACCGCAAGCTGTTCCGGGACGCGGAAGGACGGGTGCACATCACCGGCGCCCGCATCGCGCGCCAGGCGCGCATGAATATCGGCACCATCGTCGAAGCGCCGCTGCTGCGCGTGCAGCTCGCCGGCCGCGGCGGCCAGCGCCTGGGCGAGGTCGAGGAAAGCTTCGCCAACATGCTGCGCGAAGGCGACACCTTCATGTTCGCCGGCCGTCTGCTGCGCTTCATCCGCATACGCGAAACCACGCTGGAATGCGCCGATGGCGGCACCGGCATTCCCGCCGTACCGGCCTACGCCGGAACGCGCCTGCCGCTGACCAGCAATCTTGCCGCGCGTGTGCGCGCCATGCTGCACGATCCCTCGTCCTGGCACGCCTATCCCGACCAGGTGCGCGAATGGCTGCAATTGCAGAGCGAGCGTTCCGCGCTGCCGGGTCCTGACGATCTGCTGGTCGAAGTGTTTCCACGCGAAGGCCGCTGGTACACGGTGATCTACGCCTTCGAGGGCCGCAACGCCCACCAGACGCTCGGCATGCTGATCACCCGCCGCATGGAGCGGCTGGGCGATGCACCCCTTGGCTTCGTCGCCACCGATTATGTGCTCGGCGTCTGGTCGGCCAACGAGCCGCATGACGTGGCCGCGCTGCTGGACCACGACCTGATGGGCGACGACCTCGAAGCGTGGATGGCCGAAAGCTCGATGCTGAAGCGGACGTTTCGCAATGTCGCCGTGATTGCGGGACTGGTCGAACGCAACCAGCCGGGCGGCGAGAAGACCCGCCGCCAGGTCACGGTCAACACTGATCTGATTTACAACGTTCTGCGCCGCCACCAGCCCGACCACATCCTGTTGCGCGCCACGCGCGCCGACGCGGCCGGCGGGCTGACCGACCTTTCGCGCATTGGGCTGATGCTGGATCGCGCGCAAGGAAGGCTGCATGTGCGCGTGCTGGATCGCGTCTCGCCGCTGGCGGTGCCGGTGCTGCTGGATATCGGGCGGGAGAGCGTGCGCACCGCGGCCGACGAGGATTCGCTGCTGATGGAAACCGAAGCGCTGGTGGCCGAGGCGATGGGGCCGCGTGTGCCGGCGGTGCTGCGGGCTTCCGCGGAACGGTTGAAGCAGGATAGGGCAAAGAGAAAGGCAAAGTTTGGGGGAGATGTGCCATCCCCCCCAAACCCACCCTCATTTATTTAAGCGACATCGAAAATTGACGGGGGGAGATGGCCCCTCTCCCCCCGCTTACCTAAACCCGCAAACGCCCCTGACCGACCTCCAAGCGGCTCCATCGAACGCCACCGCGCCGACCGCGGGCCGCCGCAACCTCTCCGCCCGGAACCCGGTGCCAGGATGGTCCGACAAGAACGCGGGCATGCCGGCATCGCCGCCGCGCGCTTCCAGCACCGCCATGAACCGCCCCAGACCGTCCGCCCGCAGCCCCGCGCGTGACAGCGTCACCAGCGCCGCATCATCCGCCCGTGCCTCCGCCTGGCGTCCATAGGAAAGCCCGGTCAACGTGCCCGCCAGATCTCCGCCCCAGCCCAGGCTGCGCGCGGTGATGTTCAGCCCGATGCGCCGCAACATCTCCCGCGTCGCATCGCGGTGCTGCACATGCCCCATTTCATGCGCCAGCACGCCGGCCAGTTCTTCGCCATCCTGCGCCGCATCGATCAGGCCGCGCATCACCACGATCTCGCCATCGGGCAGCGTGAACGCATTCACCAGGTCATTATCCAGCACCACGACCAGCGGCGCCGGCGACACACCCGCGGCTTCCGCGAGTTTCCCCACCAGGCCGCGCAACGCCTCCATGCCGGCCTGACCCGCGCACGGAGATGCCACGCCTGTCAGCACCGCCTGGGCATTGGACGACCAGGCGCGTTCCAGCCGATGGGGAACCAGGGGCGCCAGCATGGCGGGCAGCCGGTCGAGCAGCCACGCCGCAGCGGCGAGGCTGGCCACCAGCCCAAGCACCATTCCCCCCCAATGCCGCGCATCCCACCGCGTCCGCCTGCCGATCGGGGCACCTTGCGTTCGCAGCGCTTCCAGCAGACCGGCATCATCCAGTTGCAACCGTTCGGCGCCGCCCCTGCGGCGCAGCGTGGCGGCTTCCGCATAACCGCCGTCGCAGCGTTCGACCTCGGCCACCGGCCAGCACGCGGCTGTCGCGCCCTCCTCACCGCGCAGCACCAGCATGCCGCCTTCAAGCCTGGCCGATACCGCACGCGCGGCCGCGGTCAGGCCGTCGAAATACCGGGCCGCCTGACTCAAACCAGCCCGGCCCCGGCATCCAGTTGCTGGAACATCCCCTCGCCCAAACCGGACACGGCGCGCTCGCTCTGCCGTATCGCGGCGCTGTCCAGCGTTCCGCTCACCAGCAGATAGCGGGAGGTGAAATTGAGGTTCCGGTGCACCACCACCGGCAGGCCAAGCCCCAGCGTGCACACGATGATGAGGAAATTGCCCAACACCAGAAGCAGCACGTTCATTGCGCGCACATCGCTGCCCATACGCAGGCCGCCCAAGGATGTGTGGCCGAGAAGGTGTCGCCAGAACGCAGCGGTGTAGGCGCAACTGATCAGCGCGCCGCCCAAGCCCAGCACCGCATAGCCGCCCAGGATGACGTAGATCGCGTGGCGCGTCACAATCTGCACCTGCGGATCGGGCGCCTCACCGTGCGGCAGGCGGCTTGCTTCGGCCATCGCCCGCAATCCTGCCGCATCGAGTGTCCAGACTGCGAACGCCACGGCAGCGGCCAGCGCGATCACGCCGAGGAAGGTTGCCAGAAACACGAAATACAGCCGCCAAGGCCGCCCGCGCGAGACGAATTTCACATCGCCCAGATAGCTCGCATTGATCAGCCTTTCGCGCAGCCGCAGGCTCGCCCATGGCAGCAATTGGTACAGCGTGAGGCCGACCAGCAGGTAATAGGCCAGGCTGCGCATGCCATACTGGATCGCCGAGCCTTCCATGCCGCCGCGTATGCCGCGCCACAACGAATGACTCAGCCGGTAGCGTTGCGCGGAAAACGGCGCGCCCAGGGCCAAGATGATGATGGCCAGATACAGGATGCTGACCGGCAGCAATGCGAGCGTCCGGCTATACCGGCCAAGCAGCGCCGCAGAGACGCCGGCAGTCACCGACAGGACGACAATGACCAGGCCCGCCAGCAGAAAACTTAGGAAAAGCTGAAGCCCGGTGCCGTCATATTCAAAACGGTCACCCTCCATCGATGTATTGGCCCATATGTAGCGGCGCATCCTGGTCACGCCCCAGAAACGCCAGACCCCCAGCGTGACGATGGTCAGCAACAGATTGGGGATGTAGATGCGGTACAAGCCGCCGATACCGCCCTGATAGGAAATCAGCCGGTGCGGCACGGCGCTCGCGATCGATCCGTCTTCAGGCATTCTTCCCCTCCCGGCCCGGCGTTCCTCTGCCATGCGCAAACTCAGTTCGCAAGCGCGATAAAACAGCGCCTTGGCACGCTGGGGTTTTAACCGCCGCGCGCGGCCCCGCCGGGCGGCATCGCGCCCGCGCGCCGGATTCGGCTGCCGCCGCGGCAAGGTGGCGGCAGCCTGACAAGTCGACGCGCTGCCACATGCGGAATAAGCCTTTGCGTATGAAATGTCTTCCGCTATAGCAAGGAGTGAACTGCAAAAGATACGCATGTGCTTAATTCATCTGCTGATGCCGTGCGCCGTGACCCTGTCGTCTGGGTCATTGCGCTCGCCCTGCTGGCCGTTCAGCTTGCGCTGTCCGGCCGATACGATTTCTTCCGCAACGAGCTCTACTACATCGTCTGCGGCCGCCACCCCGCCTTCGGCTATGCCGACCAGCCGCCTCTGGTCCCTCTGATTGCCGCCGCAACACAACTCGCCGGCCTGCATCTCTGGGCGCTGCGCCTGCCTGCAGCACTCGCCGGCGCGGCGCTGGTGCCGCTCACGGCCAGCTTTGCACGCCTGCTCGGCGGCTCGGGGCGTTCGGCGATCCTGGCGGCGATGGCCGTGGCCATTGCGCCCGCCTTGCTCGGCATGACGCAGATCATGACGACCTCCACGTTCGAGCCGCTGGCCTGGACGCTGTGCGCCTATTTCATCGCCCGTGCCGCCCTGGCGCAGGATCCGCGCGGCCTGATCTGGGCCGGTGTGGTCAGCGGCATTGCGATGCAGGCCAAATACGGCGTCCCGATCTGGCTTGCGGGCCTTCTGGTGGGCCTGCTCGCCACGCCCGCGCGCGCCATCCTGCGCACGCGTGGCTGCGCCATCGGCCTCGTGCTGTTCGCGGTCATTTCGCTACCCAGTCTGATCTGGCAGAGCCTGCACGGCTGGCCGTTCATTGCGGTCATGCTACATCACACCGTCGGCGGCGAGAATTACACCGGCACGCCGATACGTTTCGAAGTCGGTCAGGCATTCGCGCTCAACCTTCTCATGGCGCCGCTCTGGCTCACCGGCCTGATCGCACCTTTTGTGCGTGCACGCCTGGCACCGGCCCGCTTCCTTGCCATCGCCTACATCGTGGCCGCGATCATCGACATCGCCGCGCATGGCAAGAGCTATTATCTCTACCCGGCCTACCCGACGCTTTTTGCCGTCGGCGCCGCCGCCTGCGCGCCATTGCCGCGTTGGGCCACCGCCGCCTGGCTGACGCTCGCCACCGCGCAAACGGCTTTCATCGCACCCGTCGTTCTGCCAATTCTCGCGCCCCCGGTGCTCGCCACATATCTCGACCGCCACCATCTGCACCCGCGTCCCAGCGAGGCCGCCGGCGTCGGCGCGCCGCTGACGCAGGTCTTCTCCGATGAACTCGGCTGGCGGACACTGGAAAAAACCGTGGCCAGCGTCTATCGCGCATTGCCGCCGGACGATCGCCGCCGCGCCGCCATCGTCGCTGTCGATTACGGTGAAGCCGCGGCGATCGATGTCTATGGCGCTGCCGATAACCTGCCCCCCGCGCTCAGCGGCCAGGACCAATATTACCTCTGGGGACCGCGCGGCTATGACGGTAGTGTGCTGATCCACATCAACGGCGACCCTGAACGATGGCGGTCCAATTGCGCCAGCCTGGACATCGTGGCCCATTTTGGCGCGCCGCTGGTCATGCCCTACGAGAACGATCGCCCGATCTTCGTCTGCCGCGGCTTGCGCGTGCCGCTCGACGTTGCTTGGCCGCGATTCATGCGCTTTCAGTGAAAAATGGGGGAGCAGTGCCCGCCCCCCCAAACCCCCCCGTCGATTGTTAGGCCA
>CAXUNZ010000071.1:0-13427 GCA_964252525.1 uncultured Acetobacteraceae bacterium | reverse complement strand
CATCCCCGCACCCTCGCAGCACCAGAATGTGCCGAACGCGCACAGCATGACGCCGACGGCGAATTTCAGCGTGTTCTCGGGGATCGCCTGGATAGGCCGGTGCAGTGCCACTCCCAGCAGCACCACGGCAAGGATCGCGGCCAATGCGCCCAGGCTCGCGGGAGCGAGCATATGCGGACCCGTCGCGCCGACGGCGATGACGATGAAGACCACCTCGATCCCCTCCAGCGCGGTGACGCGGAACGAGGTCGCCATTGCCTCAGGGTCCCAGGCCGAGAAAGCCGGTGCCCCGGCCGCCAGACGCGCGGTTGCGCGTGCATAGGCCCGCGCCTCGTCGCGCCGCGGCAACGCCCCGGCGGCACGGCGCACCGCCCGGCCCAGCCAGCGCAGGCCGAAGGCCAGGCCAAGCGCGCCCATGACAAGCTGGATCGGCGCCAGTCTCATGCGGCCCAGCGCCGGGCCGGCCAGGCCGACCAGCACGGCAAGCAGCACGAAGGCGGCACCCGCGCCGCCCAGGGACGCCCGCCAGCCGCGCACCGCGCCCACGGCCAGCACGATGGTCAATGCCTCTATGCATTCCACGAGCGAGGCGAAAAAGGCCGAGAGGATGGCCGGGCCCGCCTGGGCATAGGAGTTAAACACCCGATCAAATCTCCTGCCCGCGACTCGAAGCTTCGCCATAGTGCTGCCGCGTTCATGCCGTCTTGATCACCCGCGTGCGAGGATGGGTGGTGGAGGCGAAGGAGGGGGTGATGAGTCCGGGATACGGCAAAGCACTGCGTGGTTCGGCCGCGTTTTTCGCCATGCTGCTCGCGGCCTCTTCCGGCCTGACCACGGAGGGCGCCGGCATGGAAGCGCCATGCGACCCGGCACGAAATGTTCCGCCTCACGCGCTGGGCGGGCTCGCCCTGCTGCAACTCCCTTCCAAATTCACCCGGCGCCGGCTGAAGCTGGCCTGGCGCGCCACCAAGGCGTGAACGCTTAGCCCGGCGCCTTCATGCCGCCGGTCATGCCCTGCTCCAGCGCGGTCAGCCTGGCTTCCATGGTCAGCAGCTTGGCCTCCGCCGCCTCCTGACCAGCCCGGGCGCGGGCGGCAAGCTCGGTCACCGCATCGAGTTCCTCGCGCCGCACCAGCTCCAGCTTGCGGATGGCCTCGTCGATCCGCGCACGCACCATCGCCTCCATCTCCTCGCGCAGCCCTGACAGCGCTGAAATGGCGCCGCCCGCCACGCCGGCCAGATCCTCGAAGAAACGCGGGCGTTCTGCCATGGCAAGCTCCTGTGGGTGGGCGGGTGAGCGGCATATGGGTATCACGGCCGCGAACCGCACGCCTACTTGCATGAAGGCCGGCGCGGCAGGCACTTGGCGGCGCGCCGTGACACTTCTACACGCCCGGCCATGATCCTCATCACCGGCGGCGCCGGCTTCATCGGCTCGTGTCTGCAGGCCGGGTTGTTCTCGCGCGGGCAGCAGACCGTCGTGTCGGACTGGCTCGGCACCGAGGGCAAGTGGCGCAACTTGGCTGCCCATCCGCCTTCCGAACTGATCGATCCGGCGGATCTGGACGATTTTCTCGCCAGCCATCCGCCGGTCGAGGCGGTGTTCCACATGGCCGCCATCAGCCACACGATGGCCGTGGACGGCGATGAGGTGTGGGCGACCAACGTCGCTTTGTCCCAACGCCTGTGGGAGTGGTGCGCCCAGCGCGGCGTGCGTTTCATCTACGCCTCGTCCGCCGCGACCTACGGCGATGGCGCGCGAGGTTTCGAAGACGATCCCGCGGCGCTGGGTGCGCTGGTGCCGCTGAATTTATACGGCTGGTCCAAGCATGTCTTCGACCGCTGGGTGATCGAGCGGCTGCGGCGCGGCGGGCCTCGGCCGCCGCAATGGGCGGGGCTGAAATTCTTCAACGTCTATGGCCCGAACGAGTACCACAAGGGCAGCATGATCTCCGTGGTGCACGTCAAATATGGCGAAGTGGCGGCCGGCAATCCTGCCACGCTGTTCCGCGCCACCTCGCCCGGCATTGCCGACGGCGCGCAGGCGCGCGATTTCGTCCATGTCGATGACACGGTGGCGGTCATGCTGTGGCTGCTGGACAATCCCGGCGCACAGGGCCTGTTCAACGTGGGCACCGGCCAGGCCCGCAGCTATCAGGATCTGGCGCACGCCGTCTGCGATGCGGCCGGCGTGAAGCGGGCCGTGCAATTCGTGGACATGCCGGCAAAGCTCGCGCCGCAATATCAGAATTTCACGTGCGCGCGCATCGATCGCCTGCGCGCGGCCGGCTACACGGCACCCTTCCTCGGTCTGGAGGATGGCGTTGGGCGCTATGTGCGCGATTACCTTGCACAGGCGAATACCTACCGATGAGCGCGCTTGCCGGCGTCCTGCCGTTTCCGAATTTCGATCCGGTGCTGGTCCATATCGGCCCGCTGGCGATCCGCTGGTACGCGCTGGCCTACATCACCGGGCTGCTCGGCGGCTGGTGGGCGATGCGCCGCCTGGTGCGCCTGCCGCCGGTCATCTGCACGCACGAGCAGACCGATGATTTTTTGACCTGGGCGACGCTGGGCGTCGTGCTCGGCGGCCGGCTGGGTTACGTGCTGTTCTATCAGCCAGGCCATTACCTGGCGCACCCGTTCGAGATTGTCGCGCTATGGACAGGAGGGATGAGCTTTCACGGCGGCATGCTGGGCATGGTGACGGCGCTGGTCATTTTCTGCCGGCGAAACAATATTGCCGTGCTGGGATTTGCCGACCGCCTTTCCATCGTCAGCCCGTACGGCCTCGGGCTGGGGCGCATCGCCAATTTCATCAACGGTGAATTATGGGGCCGGCCGGCCTCGCCGGATCTGCCATGGGCGATGATCTTTCCCAACGATCGGCTGGGTTTGCCGCGGCACCCGAGCCAGATCTATCAGGCTTTGATGGAAGGACTGCTGCTCTTCGTGGTGGTGTTTGTCTTTTCCCGCTTCGTTACGGTGCGGGCGCGGTTCGGTTTTCTGACCGGCGTGTTCCTGATCGGCTATGGCGTGGCGCGCATCACGGGGGAGTTTTTTCGCGAACCGGATCCGTTTCTTGGGTATTTGTGGCAGGGGGCGACGATGGGGCAGATATTGTCGTTTCCGATGATCCTTGCAGGGGCTGGGCTGATTGCGTTTGCCTGCAGGAAGATTGGGGGAGCAGTGCCTGCCCCCCCAAACCCCCCGTCTTCAGTTTAGACCAGGCCAAACAATCGACGGGGGGTCTGGGGGGAACGGCTCGTTCCCCCCAGTTCTTTCACCTTTGCAGCCGCGGACAGAAAAACGTGCTCCGCCCCGCCTGCACGATGCGCCTGATGCCCGCGCAGGCAGGCGTGCCAGGGCAAGCCTCGCAACGTTCACCCTCGCGCCCATAAACCTTCCACGCATGCTGGAAATACCCCAGTTCTCCACCGGGCTGCTTGTAATCGCGCAGACTCGACCCGCCGGCGGCGATCGCATCGTTCAGCGTGGCGCGGATCATCGGCACCAGGCGCGCGGCCCGCGCGCCGGCCACGCTGGCCGCCAGCCGCCGGGGTGAGATACGGGCGCGAAACAAGGCCTCGCAGACATAGATATTGCCCAAACCGGCCACCAGGCGCTGGTCCAGCAGCGCCGCCTTGATCGGCGTGCGGCGGCCCGCCAGCCCGGCCGAGAGGTAGGCCGGCGTGAAAATCCCACCCAGCGGCTCGGGACCCATGGGCGCGATCAAAGGGTGCTGGTCCTCCCGCGCGGTGGCGATGAGGTCCAGGCTGCCGAAGCGCCGCGGATCGACCAGGGCGGCGCGCCAGCCATCGTCCGTGACCATCACCAGGTGTTCGTGCAGCGTCGGCAGCTTGTGGGCCATGTCCGGCGTGACGTTCACGCGGCCGGACATGCCCAGATGAAGCAGCAGGCTGTCGCCGTCCGAGAGCCGCATGAAGATGTATTTGCCGCGGCGCCTGAAGCCCAGCACGCGCGCGCCGGTCAGGCGGGCGGCAAGGCCCGGCGGGATCGGCCCGCGCAGATCGGCGCGGTTGACCGCCGCGCGGCTGAGAACACGCCCGGTCAGGCGCGCGGCAAGGCCGCGCATGACGGTTTCGACTTCGGGGAGTTCCGGCATGGGGCGGCCCATCCTATATCGGGCCATGACCCCAGACCAGACGAGCGCTCCGCCCGGGCCGGCCGAGACCGATTTCGGCTACCGCCGCGTTCCGCGCGAGGCCAAGAAGCCGCTGGTGCGTGCCGTCTTCGACAGCGTGGCGCCGAAATACGACGTGATGAACGATCTGATGTCATTGGGCATCCATCGCGTCTGGAAGCGCATCTTCGCCACGCGCCTGCGGCCTGGCCCCGCGCGCACGCTGCTCGATCTGGCCTCGGGCACTGGCGATATCGTCGCCAACTGGCGCAGGCTGGGCGGCGGCCCCGTTCTGGCGACCGACATCAACGCGGCCATGCTCTCGGCCGGGCGGGATCGGGCGATCGGGCGGGGGCTGGTCAGCCAGATCGCCTATGTGGTGGCGGATGCCGAAGCACTGCCCATCCCGGCCGGCAGCATGGACGTGGTGAGCATCGCCTTTGGCCTGCGCAACTGCACCGACAAGCAAGCGGTGCTGGCCGAGGCGCGCCGCGTGCTGCGGCCTGGCGGGCGCTTTTTCTGCCTGGAGTTTTCCCGCCTGCAGGTTGCGGTCGCCGAGGGGCTGTATGAAAGCTGGTCTTTCGGCGTGCTGCCGCGGGTCGGGCGCCTGATTGCCGGCGACGGCGAGAGCTACCGCTACCTGGCCGAGAGCATCCGCACCTTCCCCGACCAGGAAAGCCTGGCCGAGATGATGCGCGCGGCGGGGCTGGCGCGCGTGGCCCATGAAAATCTCTCCGGCGGCATTGCGGCGATCCATAGCGGCTGGCGGCTGTGACGCGGCGGATCCTGCTGATCGTTTCGGGCGGAATAGCGGCCTACAAGGCGCTTGAACTGGTGCGGCTGCTGAGCCGCGCCGGCTATGGCGTGGTTGGCGTGTTGACGGAGGCAGGCGCGCGGTTCGTCACACCGCTTTCGCTGCAGGCGCTGACCGGCGCGCGCGTGTACACGGACCTTTGGTCGCTGACCGATGAGAGCGAGATGGGCCATATCGAGCTCTCGCGGGCCGCCGACCTGATCGTCGTGGCGCCGGCCAGTGCCGACATTCTGGCGCGCATGGCGGCGGGCTTGGCCGATGACATGGCCACGACCCTGTTGCTGGCCACCGACAAGCCTGTGATGGTGACGCCGGCGATGAACGTGCGCATGTGGCAGCACGCGGCCACCCAGGCCAACCTCGCGACCCTGCGCGCGCGGGGCGTGGCCGTGGTGGGACCCGAGGACGGCGAGATGGCCTGCGGCGAGTTCGGCCCTGGCCGCCTGGCGGAGCCGCAGGCGATCCTGGCCGCGATCGAGGCGCATTTCGCGCCCGGCCCGCTACTCGGCCGCCACGTGCTCGTGACCGCCGGGCCGACGCAGGAGCCGATCGATCCGGTACGTTACCTGGGCAATCGAAGCAGCGGACGGCAGGGTTTTGCCATTGCCTCCGCGCTGGCTGGGCTTGGCGCACGCGTGACCCTGGTGCGCGGACCTGTGGCATTGCCCGATCCGCCCGGCGTGGCCGTGGTGCGCGTGCAGACGGCGGTGGAAATGCTTCAGGCGTGCCGCGCGGCATTGCCGGCCGATGCGGCCGTGTTCGCCGCGGCGGTGGCCGATTGGCGCGCCGCGCATGTGGCGGATCACAAGATGAAAAAGGCCGGCGGCGCGCCGGCCGTTGAACTGGTCGCCAACCCGGATATTCTGGCGTTGCTCGCGGCGGACGGACCCGCGCGGCCGCGCCTGGTGGTCGGATTTGCCGCCGAGACGCAGGATGTGGCGGCGCAGGCCGCGGCCAAGCGCGTGCGCAAGAATGCGGATTGGATCGTGGCCAATGATGTGGGGCCGGAGACGGGCATCATGGGTGGGGCGGATAATTGCGTGACGCTGTTCTCGGCGCAGGGCGAGGAGGCGTGGCCGCCATTGCCCAAGACGGAAGTGGCGGCGCGGCTGGCGGCGCGGATTGCGGCGGCTTTATAGATCTGGCGGAGGATGACATGACGTATATCGTGTCGGCCTGGGGCGTGGTCCTGGCCATGTGCGCGTGGGCGATCTATTTGTATTTCGCCTGGGCCGGAATGGAAAATCTGCCGATGCAGTGGGGTTTGACCGGTCATCCGACCTGGTATGCCAGCCGCGGCGTCGCGGTTGCGTTTATTCCCGCCATGGCGATCCTCGTCGTGGGTCTGATGACGATCGGCGGCAAAGGTCCGCATATCGGCGCGGGCGTGCTCCTGACGTCGATGCTGTTGCTGGCGGTTCAGGGATTGTGGGCGTTTCTTGCCGCGCGGTATGTTTAGGAAGGGCGTTCTTTTTTGAAGAAAAGAACCAAAAAACTTTTGTCTATTCGGCCACGTGTTGGACCAACATCCGGCTTAACTAACAAAAGTTTTTTGCTTCTTTTCTTCAAAAAAGAAGGCCTTCTTCCTTGACGCCAACCCTGGAAATCAAACTGCTCGACCCCCGCCTGCACGATTGGGGCCTGCCGAGCTACCAAAGCACGGCGGCTGCGGCGATCGACCTGCACGCGTGCCTGGACGATGTGCTTGTCATTCCACCCGGCGCGCCGCCGGCGCTGATTTCCGCCGGTTTTGCCGTGCATATCGCCGACCCGCATATTGCTGCCCTGGTGCTGCCGCGTTCGGGCATGGGGCACAAGCGCGGGCTGGTTTTGGGCAACCTGGTCGGGCTGATCGATCCCGATTACACGGGGCCGATCATGGTCAGCGCCTGGAACCGCGGTGGCGCGCCGGTCAGCCTAGGCCCCGGCGAGCGTTTTGCGCAGATGATGTTCGTGCCTGTGGTGCGGCCGGTGCTTCGGCGTGTCGAGGCGTTCTCGGCGGTGTCTCATCGCGGTGAAGGTGGTTTTGGCTCAACCGGCTGAACTGGCCACGCCGGCGCCCGCGAACGTGACGCCGGCGCTCCTGCGCGCCTGCTGCCTGGTGGGCGGGCTGGTGGCGGCCGGCCTGATTCTGCGATCCACGGGTTCGGGGTTTCTGCACGCCGTGCGGCCGAGCCTGGGCGGGGCGGTTTTGCTGGTCGGCATTGGCGGGGCGATGGTGGCAGCGGGATTGCCAAGGCAGGTGTTGGCCTTCGCCGGTGGCTACGCTTTCGGGGCGGGGCCGGGTGCCGTGATTTCGTTGCTTGGCCAATTGCTCGGCTGCTTGCTGGATTACGTGGCGGCGCGGGGTTTGGCTGCCGGACTGGTGCGGCTTCTGCTGGCGCGGCCGGCGGGGCAGCGCGCGCAACGCCTTTTGGCCGCGCACCCATTTACGGCAACGCTGACCCTGCGGCTGCTTCCGGTCGGCAGCAACGTCATGCTGAACGTGTTGGCCGGCGCGGCGCGGCTCAACCCGGCAGCGTTTTTCGGCGCGACGCTGATTGGGTATTTGCCGCAGACGATCGTGTTTGCGGTGCTGGGCGGTGGCACGCAGGTCGGGCGCGGTGCGCAGCTGGGCGTAGGTGGCGCGCTGTTTGCCGCATCGGCGGTGATGGGCGTCATGCTCTACCGACGCGCGCGGCTTTCGTGATTTGGACGCGGCAGGCTGGAGAAGATGGGGCGGCCGTATAGGTCAGCCCCCCAGCCGATTTTCAGCCCGGCCGCGCCACGCACGCAACCGCGAGACATCGCTTGCATTGAAGCTGCCGGCACCCATCCTATGCACCGCCACGCGCGTAAGCGAGGGTGGGCCAAAGCAACCCCGCGGCTGGGCCGCGCTGCCAGCGATAAGAGTTCCCCCGCGCCATGCCCTGCCCCCGTCCGTCGTCAAGCCCGACCGCCGCGTTTGCCGCCGCGGCCGCGCTGCTGCCGCTCTTGCTTGGCGCCTGCGCGACCAAGCCCCCGGCCTTGGACGCGGATGCCACCGCCGAGTACGAGCAGACCAACGACCCGCTGGAGCCGACCAACCGTTTTTTCTACAAGGTCGACGACACGCTCGACACCTACACGCTCAAGCCGGTGGCCCAGGGCTACGTCGCCGTCGTGCCAAGCCCGGTGCGAAGCGGCGTGCACAATTTCCTGGCCAACCTGACCACACCCACCGTCCTGGTCAACGACATGGCGGCGGCGCGCCCGCGCCGCGCCGGTACCACGTTCATGCGTTTTGTCATCAACTCGACCGCTGGTGTTCTGGGGGTCTTCGACGTGGCCAAGGGCCTGGGCTATCCCGCCCACGATGCCGGCTTCAACCAGACCCTCGGCGTCTGGGGCGTGGGCCCAGGACCGTTCCTATATCTGCCCGTGGTGGGGCCGAGCAGCACCCGGGCCGCCACGGGCTTTGCGGTCGATCAGGCGACCGATCCCTTCACCTACGTCCCGCACGGCATCTATCTGCGGACCTTCAACTGGGCGCGCTACGGCCTGACGACGGCGGATACGCGGGCCGGCCTGTTGACCGACCTGGATAAGGTCAAGGCGGGGGCGCTGGACCCTTACGCCACCATTCGCAGCCTCTACCGCCAGAACACGCAAAGCCGCATCGATGCCGCGCGCGCCGATACCGCGACCACGACACCCGATTGGTATGCACAATAATGACGAAAGACACCGCCATGGCCCGCCTGCATCGCCCCGAATTCAGACGCCGCATCTTTATGGGCGGGGCTCTGCTGCTTGGGCTTCTGGCCGCGCGGCCCGCAGCGGCGCAGCAGGCGGTGGCCGATAGTTTCGTCAAAAATTTTGCCGACCGGCTGGTCGCCGTCGTCAACGGACCCGGCAGCCAGGCGGCCAAACAGCAGGCGCTGGCGCCTTTGATCGATCAGTCTGTGGATGTGCCAACCGTTGCCCGGTTCTGTCTTGGCCGGTTCTGGAATAGCGCGACACCGGCGCAGCAGACGGCCTACACGCAGCTGTTTCATCAAGTGCTGCTCAACAACATCAGCGGCCACCTGGGCGATTACCAAGGCGTGAGCTACAGCATGACCGGCAGCCACGCCCAGGGCGACGACACGCTGGTCGGCACCCTGATCAACCGGCCCAACGCGCCGGCGGCCAACGTGCAATGGGTGGTGCGGACAAGCGGCGGCGCGCCGAAAGTGTTGGACGTGGTCGCGGAGGGCACCAGCCTGCGCCTGACACAACGACAGGATTATGCCAGCTACTTGTCGCACCATGGCAGCGACCTGGATGCGCTGATCGCCGCGCTTAGACGTCAATTGGGGCAGTAATCCCTTCTTGCGGCGGCGTCGGCGTGCCTCCCGGGTCAAGCTGGCGCGCTCGAAACAGTTCACCGCAGCCACACTCCGGTTGCCGTGTGTTTCAGCGCCGGCGCCCAGGCGTATTCCGGCCCGTCTCGATGGCGAGCGGGATATTTCATCCTGGCGTTCACGTCAGCATCAACGACGTTCCCACGCGACTAGGCATGTCGAAGAACCGTGCCGCCTCCGAAACCTCTGCCCCATTTATCGCCGGTGGACATCGCGCGGCCCGTGCAAGCTGTCGTAGACAATCATAACGCGTCCGTCGCGCAGGAACGCATCGCACTCGATCATGCCGATCGAGCCAAGCACCATGCGCGAACCGAAGTTTTCCGCCCGCGCAACGGCGATGATGCGCGGAATGCCGGCGCGATCATGCGCGTGGCGCAAGGCGGCCGAGGCGGCCTCGCGCGCCAGCCCACGGCCGCGCGCTTCGGGCCAGACGGCGAAGCGCAGGGCTAGGCCGCGGCCGTCGGGCCGGTCGGCGATACCGGTCATGCCCTGAAAACGCGTGCCTTCGTAGATCGCGAACATGCCGGTGCGGCGCTGCGCCCATGCGGCGATGTCCTCGGCGAGTTCGGCCACGGTCTGCCAAGGTGAGCGCACGCCGCCCAGCATTTGCGCGAAAACCAGCGGATCGGCCTTCAGAGCCATTAATCCAGGCAGGTCGGCCGCGCTGACCGGGCGCAAATGCAGCCTAGCTGTTCTGATGAACGGGGCCGTCACTCAAGCCTAGCCGTCAAAAAATGACGGAGGACCTGGGGGGTTGCTGGTATGAGTCAGCCAGATTGCCCCCAGCTCCTCATCTCGCCAACGGCCGATATTTGATGCGATGCGGCTCGACCGCATCATTACCGAGGCGGCGCCGCTTATCCTCTTCGTAGGCCTGGAAATTGCCCTCGAACCATTCGACGTGGCTGTCGCCCTCAAAGGCCAGAATATGTGTCGCCAGCCGATCGAGAAACCAGCGATCGTGGCTGATGATGACCGCGCAGCCGGCGAATTCGGCAAGCGCTTCTTCCAACGCGCGCAGCGTGTCCACGTCAAGATCGTTCGTCGGCTCGTCAAGCAAAATAACGTTGCTCTCGCTTTTCAGCATTTTCGCGAGATGCACGCGGTTGCGCTCGCCGCCCGAGAGGATGCCCACGCGCTTCTGCTGGTCCGAACCCTTGAAATTGAATGCGCCGACATAGGCACGGGAGGGCACGGCGCGTTTGCCGAGATAGATCACGTCCGTGCCGCCGGAGATTTCTTCCCACACGGTCTTGGACGCATCCAGACTGTCGCGCGATTGATCGACATAGCCGAGCTTGACCGTGTCGCCCACGCGCAGCGAACCTGAATCCGGCTCTTCGCCGCCGGTGATCATGCGGAAGAGCGTGGTCTTGCCGGCGCCGTTGGGACCGATGACGCCGACAATGCCGCCGGGCGGCAGCTTGAAATCGAGGTCATCGATCAGCAGGCGGTTGCCGTAGGCCTTGCGCAGATCCTCGGCCTCGATCACCAAGCCCCCCAGGCGAGGCCCAGGCGGGATGACGATCTCGGCCACGCCCGTTTGCATTTCCTGAGATTTTTGCAGCATTTCCTCGTATTTGGCGATGCGCGCCTTTGATTTGGTCTGACGCGCGCGGGCGCTTTGCGAAATCCATTCGGACTCGGCGGCGAGCGAACGCTGGCGCGCGCTTTCCTCCTTTTCCTCCTGCTGCAGGCGCTTGCGCTTCTGCACCAGCCAGGAGGAGTAATTCCCCTCGAACGGGTAGCCGCGGCCGCGCTCGATTTCCAGGATCCAGTTGGTGACGTTGTCCAGAAAGTAGCGGTCATGCGTGATGATCATGACCGTGCCGGCGAAGTCACGCAGCGTCTTTTCCAGCCAGGCGACGCTTTCCGCGTCCAGATGATTGGTCGGCTCGTCCAGTAGAAGCAGATCGGGTTTTTCCAGCAATAGCCGGCACAGCGCCACGCGGCGCTTTTCACCGCCTGAAAGCCTGGTCACATCCGCATCCGGCGGCGGGCAGCGTAGCGCGTCCAGCGCGATTTCGATGCGGCGGTCGAGGTCCCAGCCATCCTCGGCATCGATCTTTTCCTGCAATTCGGCCTGTTCGGCGAGCAGGGCGTTCATCTCGTCGTCGTCCATCGGCTCGGCGAATTTTTCCGAGATTGCGTTGAAGCGTTCGAGCGCCGCTTTCAAAGGCGCGAAGGCTTCGGAGACATTGCCGGCGACGGTCTTTGCCGGATCGAGCTGCGGTTCCTGCTCAAGGTAGCCGACCCGCACGCCATCGGCCGCCCAGGCCTCGCCGCCAAACTCCTTTTCCACGCCAGCCATGATCTTCAGCAGCGTCGACTTGCCGGCGCCGTTGACCCCCAGGATGCCGATCTTCACACCGGGCAGAAAGCTCAAGGTTATGCCCTTGAAGACCTCCCGGCCGCCTGGATAGGCTTTCGTCAGGTCCTTCATGACATAGACGTACTGGTAACTGGCCATGGCTGGCTCCGGCTTGGATGGCGGCGGGTCGGTCGGGGCGCCCTATCTAGTGTGGGGATGACGGCCGGGGAAGAGTGGCCGGAGCAGTCTGGGGGACCGCGCCCCGCCAGTCCGTCAGCACAATCATATTCATCAAAGACCAGCATCTTGCTTCTTGCGACATGCTCCGCAAAACGAAGGCGCATGCATCTCTGCTCGTGCATCGGTGGCGCACGGCGCCCCGCCCGGCCGGCGCCGCAAGCGCGCTTATCCTCGATCAGGGGCAGGCTGCCGTGCCTCGATCGGCGTGCGCGCCCACACCTATGCTCGCCGCCCCAAACAGGTGGGCCTGCGTGATCGAGCCCGTCGCGCACTACAGCTTCGGCGTGGCAGGCAGTATTCTGCCCTTCATGCGGGAGGGCTGGTCGCACCCGGAAGACGGCTTTTGCTGGACACAAGGCACACGCAGCCGCCTTTCGTTGCCAGCTTTCCGGGGCAAGGGAGAAATGGTGCTGGAAATCCATCTCCATCCCCTGGTGTGCACGCCCGGCCCGCAGAGCCAGCGCCTGATCGTTTCGGTCAACGACCAGCAAATAGGCGACGAAACACTGACCGACGATTGCACGATGGCCCTGGAGGTGCCCGAGACGGCCATCCGGGGCGCCGAGCGGCTGGAGGTGCGACTGGATTGTCCAACGGCCACCACACCTTCCGCCATCGGCCCATTCCACGAAGGGCGGCAATTGGGCGTGATGATGCGCGAGCTGGTCGTATTCAGCGCCTCGCTGGGTCCACCATTCACGCCCCGCTTTCGGCCGCCCATGACCTTGTCCGGAATGGACACAAAAGCGGCTGTGCGTGGCCTGACAGGGCTGGAGATTGCCGATCTGGCCGCGAAATTTCAAAGCATCGGTCATAATTGCGAGTTCGGTCTGGCGCAACGCGGAATGGGCTCGGAGGCGCTCGGCTTGCTTCGCTTTGCCGGCATTCCCGTCCGCAGCTTGATGGAGGGGATCGATCTGGGATTTGAGGGCATCGACGCGCCGGACAATCTGCAGGTCAGCGTGGCCGACGCCCCGGTGAACGCGGAGGCGGCGGGCCGGGAATATATCGTTCGCGACCGCCGCTACGGGACGCATTTTCACACCGGCTTGTATCACGACCGCATCGGCGAGGAGCGCGTGTTGCGCAAGTTTTCGCGGCACCTGACCTTCCTGCGTCAACATTTCCTGGACCATCTGTCCAAGGGCAACAGGATATTTGTCTTCCAGCATCCGGCGGCGCAGACGGCGGCCATGGCGCGGCCGATCCTCAACCTGCTGCGCAGCTATGGACCGAACGTGTTGTTATTCGTTTCGGATCTGGGGGAACACGCGCCAGGCGCCTTGCTGCAGTTGGAAAGCGATTTGTTCCAGGGCCACGTGCGGCAACTTGCGCCAGCACAGAATGCGCAGAGTTTCGACCTATCCCCATGGATCAGCCTGTGCGCCAATGCCTATCGGCTGTGGCGGGAGTCCGGCAGAGGCGGATGATGGGTGGCACTTGCTACTCTCCCGCCGCGGCGATCTGGCGAAACAGGGTCGCGGGCAGCCCTCCGCCCATCACGCCCCGCATCGCCGCGCCGTCATCATTGCCCACCCACACGCCGATCACC
>CAXUNZ010000070.1:7852-13760 GCA_964252525.1 uncultured Acetobacteraceae bacterium | reverse complement strand
GTCTGCGGAAGGTGCCCGACAACGTGCCCAACCGAGACATGCTGCGCGAACACCTTGGCCGTCCGCTGACCCGCATCCCCGACCCTTTCGGCACGCATGAGAGTTTCGGCGCGCACAACAACGCGCGCCTGCGCGGCTTTCTCGATGGCTTTGGATTTGACTACATGTTCGGCTCGTCGAGCGAGTATTATGCGGCCGGCCGCTTCGATGCGGCGCTCAAGCGCATTTTGGAGTGTTTCGACGAGGTCATCTCGGTCGTCCTGCCCACGCTCGGCCCCGACCGGCGCGCGACCTACGCGCCGCTGCTGCCGCTGCATCCGCGCACCGGCGTGGTCATGCAGGTCCATATCGACCGCGCCGATGCCGATGCCGGCACGATCTTCTGGACCGATGAGGCGGGCGAGCGTTTCGAGACCAGCGTCTATGGCGGCGCGGCGAAATGCCAGTGGAAGGCCGATTGGGCGATGCGCTGGTACGCGCTGGGCGTGGATTACGAAATGTCGGGCAAGGATTTGATCGATAGCGTGAAGCTGTCCACGCGCGTGTGCGAGGTGCTCGGCGCCAAGCCGCCGATCGGCTACACGTACGAACTGTTTCTCGATGAACACGGCCAGAAAATCAGCAAGTCCAAGGGCAACGGCCTCTCGGTCGAGGAATGGCTGCGCTACGCCCCTCCCGAAAGCCTCAGCCAGTTCATGTACAACCAGCCGCACCGTGCGAAGAAGCTCTATTTCGACGTGATCCCGCGCGCGACCGACGAATACGTGGCCAATGTCGAACGCGCGCGGGCGGAGGACGCGGAGGCGCAGAAATCCAACCCCGTCTGGCATTTCCACGCCGGAGACATCCCCGCGCACGCGGGAAGTCCCATTCCGTTCAATATGCTGCTCAATTTGGCCAGCGTGGTGAATGCGGAGACGCCCGATATCCTCTGGGGCTTTATTCGCCGCTATATTGCGGATGCCTCCGCAGAGACTCAGCCTTTTCTGGCTCGTCTGGTCGGACACGCCATCGAGTATTACCGCGACATCGTGCGTCCGACGAAAAGCTTTCGCGCGGCGGACGGCACCGAACGCGCCGCACTCGCCGATCTTGCCGAAACCCTGCGCGGCATGGACACGCAAGCGGACGCGGAAACCATCCAAACCGCCGTGTATGAAGTCGGCAAGCGCCACCCGTTCCGCGCTCTAAAGGATTGGTTCGGGTGTTTGTACCAGGTGCTGCTCGGTCAGCAGGAGGGACCACGCTTCGGCGGGTTTGTGGCGCTGTATGGCGTGGCGGAGACAGTGGTGTTGATCGAGGCGGCGCTGGTGAGGCGAGTGGAGAGCGCGGCTTGAGGCGAGATAGTTTCGCGTGGAAGCAATGCCTGCGGCGGCCAGGGCGCTGCCCTGGACAAGCTGGCGGCAGCGCCCCCCATTATAGCTTCCTTGAAGCAGGCGGAGCCCGCATTGCAAGGATGTCCCAATCCCGGGAATTTTCCTCTGGCCAAGGGCCTCGAAAAACAATGGTCCGCTGACCGATGAGAAAGCCGATCTGCGGCGCCCAGTAATTGATTGTCTTATAGCGACGCGCGCCGCCGTTGAACGAAATATCCTCGGTTATTTCGAATGCTTGTATCTGCTTGCCGCAGAAGGTATGAGGGCCGAAAGCCGTCACTTTGTCTTCAACGTCCATGTCGTCGCCGAATGAGGGATGAGACTCGAAGCGTACGGACTTGTTTACCGCCAAGGGCCACAGCGCGCGCAAGAAGTTGTTTCGTGGACGAGAAGGGTTTTCCGGGTAGAGCGGGAAGAGCATGCCGCGCTCACCGGAGACTGAGCTTACAATATGGCAATCGAAATCCAATCGGCCCAACACTGTGTGGATGACTGGTCTTCCATCAGGGCCGAAATTGCTCAGCCGAAATGCCGTGCCAGTTGGCGGACAGGTGAAATCCGCCGGCGCCGGCGCCCATTGTCTCGCTGGGGCCTGCCGTTCGGCCAAAACGTCATCATCTACCTGGAAGCGATACGACCCGCGGCGGAAGGCGGCCAATGCCGCGGCGCCATGCGCCTGCAAGTTGCGGTCCATTTTGAGGTGCGCGCCACACGCGATCGAGGCGTCGGCCTGAGCCGGTGCGTCAATGGCATCCCGCTCCGCCGCCGAAAGCGCCTCCGGCTGCGCCATCGCCGATTGCTGAAATCGATACCATGATTGACGATCCATCGCCGGCGGCGACTGGCCCTGTCGGCGGGCCAGAAAGCCATTTCGACTCAGCGCGGCGCATGCTGTCTTCATGCTGGTAATGGCGCTACTGGCAGCCGGGGTCGTAATCGCGTCCTGGCCGCCGATGATCGCCAGGCGACATTGCTCCGGCTCCAGCCTCAACGTCTTGAATATCTCCGACCAGGCTGTCTCGCACGCCGTCACGCTTTCATCGTCTGCCCATCCTCTCAACTGGCTGACCACAATCCGCCTGAATACCTGTTTGGCCGTCGGCCAACCTGCGCGCGTGAACGCATCTCGTGTGCGGGACAGGGCCGGCGCCGTCAACGCTGGGATCGCCTCGATCATGTCGAGATCGGATCGTTCTCGCTTGCCCAAGTGCGCGCGTAGGCGCATGTCCCACTCTTGCCACTGCTGAGGCATTTGTGCAGATGACAACTCGGCCTGAGGAGCTGGGCGTGAGACGCTGCCACTAGAGGTGGGCGCATCCGCTCGAGCAATGCCTTTGTGAACTAGGCAGAGAGCGACGGCGGCAAGATAGGCGTTGCGAGCCGATAAGCGTTTTTCCCCGTTCACGTGTGATGCGCCCGATGCCCTAGCTAGCTCGTAAGCGGCACGGTCTAACATAGGTGAACGACCGGTAATAGCCCTCAGTTCCCCGGCGGTGGAGTTCGCCTTCAATCGTCGTGCCCTCCACATTTGCACCCAAGCTCAAAACCGCCGAAAACCACCCGGTTACGTCCCGTCACAAACACCGCGGTGCCTGCCCATTCCCGCCGACACCCCCCCAAGCGCCAACCGCCTCGCCACCCTGCGCCGCGCCGCCAGGCACATCCCGGCCGTGCTCGGCGTGGTTCTGCTGATCGGCGCCATCTACGTCGTCCAGCGCGAGTTCCGTCACCTCAACCTGCGCGATGTCGGCCGCGCCATGCGCAACATCCCCGCCCACGCGCTGCTGGTGGCCGCGGTGTGGAACCTGCTCGCCTACGGCGTGCTGACCTTCTACGACCGCCTGGCCACGATCTATGCCGGCCACCGCGTCAGCTACGCCCGCACGGCGCTGGCCAGCTTCTGCGCCTACGCGCTCGCCCATAATCTGGGCTTTGCCGCCGTCTCGGGCGCCGCGGTCCGCTACCGCCTCTACTCGCACTGGGGCCTCGCGCCGGAGCAGATCGCCAAGGTCATCGCCTTCTGCAGCCTCACCTTCGGCCTCGGCGGCATGTCGCTGGGCGGCGCCATCCTCTTCGGCGAGCCCCACGCTGTTCCCTGGTTCGGCGAGCACCTGCCCATCTGGGCCCTGACCCTGATCGGCGTCGGCCTGTGGGCGATCGTGGGCGCATATATCTTCGTCTCCCTGCGCACGCCCACCCTGCATTTCCGCGGCCGCACCATCGAACTCCCCGGCTGGCGCATGGCGCTCACCCAGGTCGCGTTGGCCACCGTCGATGTCGCGGTCACCGCCAGCATCTTCTACGCCCTGCTGCCCCAGGCGCACGGGCTGACCTGGCTGCGCTTCCTGGCCGTCTATCTCGCCAGCTACGCGGTGGGCCTGGTCGCCAACGTGCCGGGCGGTCTGGGCGTCTTCGACGCCGCGATCCTGCTCGGCCTGTCGCGTTATCTGCCGGCTCCGGGCGTGCTCAGCACCACCTTCATCTTCCGCCTCTATTACTACGTCATTCCGCTCTTCCTTGCCGGCGCCCTTTTCGCCGGCAATGAGGTGATCATGCGCGGCCGCGGCATCATGGGCCGCGCGCCTGGCCAGAGCCGCTGGAGCGAGCCCGACTTCGCCGTCGCCGCCAGCACCGGCCTCGTGGCCGTGTGCGGCGCCATGCTGCTCTCCATCGGCATGCTGGACATGCACCCGGACTATTCCTGGATGGCCCCGGCCCTGGCCAGCTTCGCCGCCAGCGCCGGCCAATACGTCACCAGCCTGCTCGGCACCGCGCTCATCGTGCTGGCAATCGGCCTCTCCCTGCGCGTCACGCTGGCCTGGGGCGCGACCATCCTGCTCCTGCTGGTGGGCGCCGCGGTCACTTCCGTGCAGGGCGAACCCAATTGGGTGTTTATCGGACTGATCCTGGCCGCGCTCTCCGTCGCCCCATTCCGTGACGCCTATTACCGCCACGCCCGCCTGATCAGCCACACGTTGCGCCCCGGCACGCTCCTGCCGCTGTTCGCGCTTCTGGGCAGCGTCGTCTGGCTCGCCAGTTTCGAGCCCAAGGTCCACCGCCTGGCCCAGACGAGCTGGTGGGCGGTCGTGCTCAGCCGCGAGACCCCCACCTCCGTGCGCCTTGCGGTCGGCCTCGCGGTGATCCTGCTGCTGTCCGCGCTCTGGGGCGTCATCCGCCCCGGCCGGGTCGTGGCGCTGGCCTGGAACGCGGAAGGCCGGTTGCGCTACGCCGCCCTGGGTGCGCTGCCGCCCCCCGTGGCTGACGGCCTGGTCATGGGCGAGGCGGGCCGCGCTGGCATTGCCTTTCAGCGCTCGGGTGGCGTGCTTCTGGGCCTGGGCGATCCGGCCGGCGCGCACAGCGACCGTATATCGGCCATCTGGCGCCTGCGCGACCTGGCGCAACAGGAAGGACGGCACGCGGCGGTCTGGCGCGCCGGCCGCGACCTGTTGAAAGTGTATGCCGATATTGGCCTGACCGCGTTGCCTTTGGGACCGGATGGTCTGCCCGCGGATGCCGCGGCCGCCGGCGGTCAGTATTTGTGCTGTGTGGCCGAGCGCGACCTGGTCGCCCTGCTGCCCGTTCTTCCGAGTTTGGGCCGCCGCCGGTCACAGCGCCGCGGCGGCAGCGCCACGATCGATCAGGCCGGCGAATAGCCGAGCAACGGACGGCGGCTCATTTGGACGTGCGGCTCCTGGGCTTGGTCCCAAGTCCGATCTGTTTGGCCAAAGAGGAGCGATGGCTCGCGTAATTCGGCGCCACCATCGGGTAGTCCGCAGCCAGACCCCATTTCTCGCGGTATTGCTCGGGCGTCATGTCATACGCCGTGCTCAGGTGCCGTTTGAGCATCTTCAGTTTCTTGCCGTCCTCCAGGCACACCAGGTAATCGGGGAAGATCGATTTCTTCACCGGCACAGCCGGCGCCGGCTTTTCGGCCACCGCCGCCACCGGCGCGTCCCGCCCCATGCCGGACAGCGTCCGATAGACGTCCTGGATCAACGCCGGCAATTGGCTGGCCGGAACGCTGTTGGAGGACACGTGGGCCGACACGATCTGCGCGGTAAGCCCAAGGACATCCATCGACGCTGGATTGTCGGCCATGAACGCAACCTTGATTCTGGAGATAGACGCGCCGTCATAAGGGCGTGACCGGCCGGGACTGCAACGGGCGTTTTCAACATTGGGATTTTACCGTGTCGTTACTGCCCAGCATTGCGGCCGCCGCGGCGCCCGACCAGATGGCGCCGGACCTGCACATCGACATCACCGCCGAGACCTGTCCCATGACCTTCGTGCGCACGCGCCTGGCACTGGACCGGCTGGGCCCGGGCCAGATACTCGCCGTTCGCCTTCGTGGCGAGGAAGCGGCGCGCAACATACCTCGCACCAGCGTCGAACAAGGCCACGCGGTACTCTCCGAAATCACGGAAGAGGACGGCACGATGATGATTTTATTACGGCACCGGTAAACGAAAGACGGGGGTTTTGGGGGGCGGGCACTGCTCCTCCAGCCTTTTATTGAAAGAATAGACTGG
>CAXUNZ010000070.1:0-7842 GCA_964252525.1 uncultured Acetobacteraceae bacterium | reverse complement strand
AAGCAGCGCTTCGCCTACTGCGCCTCAAAGGGCGCCGTCATCGCCATGACGCGCGCATCTGTTCCATCCGCGTAATAGCGCCGCCGCCGCCCCACCTCGACAAACCCGCAACTCTCATACAGCGCCTGCGCCGCCGCGTTGGCGGTGGAGACCTCCAGGAACATTTTGCCAGCGCCAAGCGCGGCCGCCTGCGCCGCGGCTTCCGCCACAAGCCGGCGGGCAATGCCGTGCCGGCGCATCGGCGGTGTTACGGCCAGCGTCAGCATCTCCGCCTCATCGGCCGCCATCCGCGCCACGATCAGGCCGCCTTGCGCCTCGAACAACGCAAAAACGCCCGGCAGCCCCATCTGGGCGGCGAACATTGCCGCACTCCACGCCTCGGCCGGCGAAAAGGCGGCGGCGTGAATGGCCGCCAGCACGACGGGATGGGCCGGTCCCGCGCGCTGGATGGCGGCGGCCGTCATAGCGGGGCGGCCGCAGCCCACCTTCCGGCGCGCGTGCCTCCGGCGTATCGACATAGAGCGGCACCGGCGCCAAGGGCGCAATCTGCCCGTCCGCGCGGGCAAGCCCCACGCTTGCGATCTGGGCCGGCCGCGGCAGGCGTGCACTTGTCAGCATCACATCGCCGCCACGCGCCGCCAGTGTAGCCGCAACCGCATTGGCTGCATCCCCCGCCACCGCGACACGGCCGCTCGCCCGCGGCAGATCATCCGATGAAAAGGCCTCCAGCGCGCCCTCCCGGCCGATGAAGACCCGTCCGGGCCGCGCCGCCAGCGCAACCCAGAGCGCGCGCCCGCCCAGATGAGGCAGCGCTTCGGCCAGCGCCTCGGCCACGCTGACGCCAACCACGGGCACACCGGCGCCAAGCCCGATACCCTGCGCCATCGCGATACCCGCGCGCAGGCCGGTAAAGCTACCGGGTCCCACCACCACCGCCACCAAGGCCGGCCTGCCCGTTTTGCCGAGCAGCGCCGCAATCGCCGGGGGAATGGCGCCCACCAAACCTTGGGCACCATCCAGTCGCACCAACGCGCGCACCAACCCGTCCTCGACCACGCCGGCCACGCAGCCGCCGGACGCCGAGCCGATCGCCAGCGTCCGACCTACCACCGGATGACACGCGCAATGTCGGAGCGGTCGTCGGTCCACAGCACAGGCCCGGGCTTGGGCACATCCCAACCATCTGCGGCCAGCCCATCGAGGGAGGCCGGCGCGGGCGCCACGGCAATCAGCTCGGCCCCGGCATTGCGCAACGCCTCGCCGGACGGACCCAGCAGCAGATGACGCGCCGCGCCGCCCGCATCCAGCGCCGTTCGTGCCACGATGGGTGCCAGGTCGAGATAGCGGTTGCTGATGTGATAAACCACGATACCGCCCGGCGAGAGATGAGCCAGGTACAGCGCCAGCGCCTCGCGCGTCAGCAGATGCGCGGGGACGCTGTCGGAGCTGAAGGCATCGACGATCAACAGATTGTAGCGCGCGGCCACATCCTGCGTCAGCGTCACGCGCGCATCGCCGATCACCACGCGCGGCGCGTTGCCGCAAAGCTTCAGAAAATGGAAATAGCCGGAGGCGCGCGCCATGCGCTCGATGGCGGGATCGATTTCACGGAATAGCCAGGTCTCGCCGGGTGCGGCGTAACAGGCCAGCGCGCCGGCGCCCAGGCCGATGACGCCGACCGCGCCCAGTGACGGCCGGCCCTTGTGCAGATCGGCGAACAAACGGCCGAATGGACCGGAGCGCGAATAATAACCGAGCGGCGTTTCCGCCTCACCCGCCAGGTCGCTCTGCACGCCGTGCACCGTCGTGCCGTGCTGCAAGATCCTCAGATGCTCGGCGGGAAATTGCAGCACGCGATAGGTGCCGAAGAAACTGCGCGTGCTGTAGGCCGCGCCGGCGCTTCGCACAATCAGCGGCATCACCAGCAGGCCCGCCAGGCCGATGCCCAGATAGGTACCGCGCCGTGACAGCCAGATCAGCGCCGCGCCGGGTAAAGCCACGCCCAAGAACGGGCCGATGGTACGAAGGGCCGCAGGCGCGGCGGGGGAGGCCGCATAAATCAACGCCGCGCCGGCACAGACAATGGCAAGCAGCCGGAGAAATCCGGGCCTCTCGCGCGCGGCCGCATGGGGCGCGGGCGGCGCCGGGCGCATGGCACAGGCGGCAATCAGCAGCAGTGGATACTCCCACGGTCCGCTGAACAGCATGGGCGCCACCAAGGCGTTGAACACGCCGCCCAATGCACCGCCGATGGATATCAGCAGGAAGTAGCGGGTCAGATGCGCCGGATCGGGGCGCGATGCCGCCAGCAGCAAATGGCAGACGGTGGCAGTCAATGAAAAGACGACAAGCGCCACGAACAGCGCAAGCAGGTTCGGCACGCCCATCAGTGCGGCGACGCCCGCCACAGCCAGAGCCACCGCCTGCGCGGCGGGCAGGTGGCGCGGCATGGCGCGCCGGGTGCGCCCGAAAGCCAGCATGAAGGTCAAGATGTAGATGGTCAGCGGAATGACCCAGAACAGCGGTGCGGCCGCGATATCGGTGGTGATGTAGGTCGTCACCGCCAGCATCAGACCGGACGGCACGAAGGCAAGCGCCATCCAGCGGCATTGCAGCGATGCCGGAATTAAACCGGATTCGGGAAGGCGCGCGGCGGCAGGGTGGCGCGCGCCCTGGCCGCGCACCATAAGGCCGCAGCCCAGGACCATGGCCGCGCAGAGCGCCAAGCCGTCTGACCACAAGCGCGTTTGGAAATGCAGGCCAAACAGCGTCTCGAGAACAAGCGGCGTGCAGATCAGCGCGAGCAGGCTGCCCGAATTGCTGGCCGCATACAGGAAATAAGGGTCTTGCGCGCGAGGATGCGCGCTGCGCGCAAACCAATGCTGCAGCAGCGGCGCTGTCGCCGACAGCGCCAGGAAGGCCGGTCCGATGCTGACACTCAGGCGTCCGATCAGCCAAAAGGCCGGAATGGCGTGCGGCCCGGGCACGCCCGGCGCGATCGAAAGCGGCATCAGCACCAGCCCCGTCAGCAGCACCGCCGCATGGACAATCAGTTGCCCGCGCTGCCCTAGAAAGGTGGCCGAGATGTCGGCATACGCGTAGCCGAGCAGAAGCACAGCCTGGAAAAAGCAGACACAGGTGTTCCACACCGCCGGCGCGCCGCCCAGCCTGGGCAGCACCATTCGCGAGACCATGGGCTGGACGGAGAAAAGCAGAAAGGCGGACAGGAAGATCGTGCCGTTATAGGCGAGGAAGAAAGCAGTCCTTTTTTGAAAAAAAGGAGCAAAAAACTTTTGCTCGTTATTACTCAAGCCAAGACCTTGTTTTACATCAAAACACATGCATCCTCGAACGGCAGCCTCGGCTGACGGGGCAACTGCTCACGCGTGTCCGCTTCGCCCAAATTCAGCAGAAAGTTCGATTTCCACCCAGACTCGTTAAAAAACGCCTCATCGACCATCGCGCGGTCGAAGCCGCTCATCGCGCCCGTATCCAGCCCCAACGCACGCGCCGCCATGATCAGATAAGCGCCCTGCAACGTGCCGTTGCGGAACGCCGTCTCCTCCGACAGCGCATGGTCGCCCGCAAACCAGGCCCGCGCATCCACGTGCGGAAACAGCTCGGGCAATCTGTCATAGAATTTCGGATCATAGGCCACGATCACCACCACGGCCGCCGTCAGCGTCTTTTCCACATTGCCGGCCGAAAGCGCGGGCACCAGGCGCTCCTTTGCCGCCTGTGTGCGCAGGAAGACAAAGCGCGCCGGGCTGCCATTGGCCGAGGTAGGACCCCATTTGGCGACGTCGTAAAGCTCGCGCAGGGTTTCGTCGGAAACAGGCGTGCCGGTCCAGTGATAGTGCGATCTCGCCTGGCGGAACAGCGCGTCAAGACTGGTCTCGTTCAAGGGCATCGCAGTCTCCAAAGACAAGGATCAGGGGTTTGGCCGACGTGCCCCCGTACCACCCGTTATCGGTCTTGGATCGGGTAGGTGGGTTCCCAGCCGCCACCTAGCGCCTTGTAAAGCTGAACCAGATTCTGGCTCACAATCGTGGTGCTTTCGGCAAGCTGCAGCTGCGCCTGCAGCAGGGCGCGCTCGGCATCCAAAACATTGAGGAAATCAGCCACGCCCTGGGTGTAACGCTGGCGTGCCAGATCCAGCGCGCGCTGGTTCTGCACAACGCTTTCCGCCAGCGCATCCCGCCGGCGCTGTTCGGCCGCGTACGCGGTCATCGCATTATCCACATCGTGCCAGGCCTGCAGCACGGTCTGCTGGTAGTTCAGCGCCGCTTCCTGCTGCTCGACGCGGCGCAATTCCAGCGTCGCCCGAAGCCGCCCGCCCTCGAAGATCGGAATGCTGATCGTCGGCCCCAGCCCATATTGGCGCGCCGCCCAATTGCCCAGATCCTTGGCTTTGAGCGCCTGCAGCCCGATACTGCCGTCCAGCGTCACCTTCGGATAAAAGTCGGCCACCGCCACGCCGATATCGGCGGTGGCCGAGTGCAGCTGCGCCTCCGCCTGGCGAATGTCCGGCCGCCGCCGCGCCAGCTCGCTGGGCAGCCCGACAGGCACGCGCGGCGGCACCGGCGGCACGGTACCCGGCGTGATCAGCTCGGCCCGCAGCGCCTGCGGCGCCTCGCCGAGCAGAAAGCTCAGCGCATTGATCTGCTGATCCTGCTGCTGCTCAAGCTGCGGCACGTCGGCCTGGTCGGTCGCCAGCTGGGCGGCGGCGTTGGCGACATCCAGATCCGTCGTCAGTCCGCCGCGATAGCGCGCCTGCGTCAGATCCAGGCTCTCGCGCGCGGTCTTGATGTTGTCGGCCGCAATCGAGAGCTGGGTCTGCACGCCGCGCAGTTGCAGGTAGTCGCGAGCCACCTCGGCCACCACGCTCAGCAGGCTGTTGCGCCGCGCATCCTCGCTGGCTTCCAGCGCGGCATTGGCGCTCTCGATCTCCCGCCGTACCCGCCCCCAAAGATCCAGCTCCCAAGACGCGTCGAAGCCATATTGCCACAAATTGAAGGGCGGAACCGTTGTCCCACCGGTGACTGAGCTGGGGATGGCGCCCGACCGGCCAGAGGTTCCGCCGGCCATGCCGCCCATGCTGCCGAAACTGGTGCCGCCGCTGCTCGCGCCGCCGAACAGCCCGAGCACGCCCTTCGACGAGACGCGCTCCCGCGTGTAGGACCCATCGCCTTGCAAGGTCGGAAACTGGTCCGCCCCGGTGATGCGCCGTTGCGAGCGGCTTTCGGCCAGCCGGATCGTGGAGATGCGCACGTTGAGGTTGGCCGCGGCCACCCGGTTCTCCAGCGAGGTCAGCTCGGCGTCGTGCAAGAGGTTCCACCAGCTCGGATCGATCTTCTCCGTCACCGGCAGGCTCTGCACGGGCGCTGGCGGGACGGGGCGCGCGGCCGAAAACCAGTGGGTTGGGGACCATGTGCTGGGCCGGGTCCAGGAGGGGCCCACTGTGCAACCTGCGGCAAGCGTGGGCAGGGTCAGCCAGGCCGCCCGCCGCGCAAAGGCCAGAGGTATGCAGCGCATGAAGCAGGCTCCGAGCAAAACGGCGTGGGCGGGCATAAGGAATGGCGGCTTCCCTAGCAAAGCGCCCACACCCGAGCAAAACGCTGACCGATCGGTGCGGGCAGCGTTGACAAGCTAGGGCTTTTGCCGTGATCGTCAATGCCACATGCAAAAGACCCACCCGGCAGCCGCAGCCGATCAGGATGTCCGATCGCCGGAAAAGGAACGCCAGATCCTTGATGGCGCGGCCGCGGCCTTCGCGCAGGATGGCTACGAAGGCGCCAGCATGTCCGCCATCGCCGCGATGGCCGGCGTCTCCAAAGGCACACTCTACAATTACTTTTGTGGCAAGAAGGCGCTGTTCGCCGCCTTCGTCCAGCGCGAATGCGCCGAGCGCCTGCTGCTGGTCTTCGACGAACTGGACGGGCAGGCGCCCCCCGAGGCCACCCTGCTGCGTATCGGCCGGCGTATCCTCGACATGCTGGTCAGCGAGACCGGCCTGGCAATTTACCGCGTGGTCGTGGCCGAGGCGCAAAAATTCCCCGGACTCGCCGAGGCCTTTCACGACGCCGGCCCCAAGCGCGCGCTCGCGCGGCTGAGCGCGCTGATTGCGCAAATGGCCCAAACGGGGCATCTTCACGTATCCGATCCCGACTTTGCCGCCGAGCAACTCTTCGCGCTTATGACCACGGCGCTTGTCATGAAGCGGCGGATGGGGTTGGTGCCCACGGTCAGCGAGGCGGAGATCGACCGCGTCGTACAAGAGGCGGTTAAGCTTTTCCTGCGCGGATACGGGGCCTGAAAGGTCCATGCACGGCGGGTAGTCAGGCGGAACAGATATGGCCCAGGAATCCGATCGCGACATCCGGGAAGAGGTGGGCATATCGCTGTTCTGGCGCGAACTGATCGGCGATTACGAGTATGGCCGCTTCAATCCTGAAGACATGCTCCGCTGGTATGATGCGCTGAAGCTGCGCGGGCCGGAGGAGATCCGCGATCTGATCAATGAGCGCTACACCGGCCGCCCCGGCCTGGTGGTGCGCGGCATCGTCGCGGGCGCGCCGCATCCGCCGATCTGGCTGATACGCGAGTGGCTGGCCAAGTATGAGAACAAGGTCAGCACGGGCGCCTATTGGATGGCTGCCTTTGGCTTCGTGCTGTTCATAGGCATGTTTGTGCCCTTCCTCTCCGGCATGACGCGGCTGACGCCGCTCAGTACCTATGTCATGCACCCGCCTTTCGGCGGTCCGCAGGTCTATCAGCCCGCGGCGCCTCAGACCGGTCCGGCCTTGTCCGCCGTCGGCACGGCGCCGCCCGCCGTCTCTTCGCCCGGGCCGACAGGTCCCACCAGCGCGGGAATTGCCGGTGCCGCCACCGGCGTTTCACCCTCTACCGGCACGACGGGCGGTGCCAATGTTGGCCTGTCCGCGGGTGCGGTCTCGCCCGCGCCGGCGGTCGGCAACAACCAGCCCTGACAGGAGAGGGCTGGAGTCGCCCCTCTCCACGCGCCTTGGTCATTGGCCAAAGGCCGGTCTAGGCTGCCTGCCATGCGCGCCGCCCTGTTCTGCCTGTTCCTTTCCGGTTGCGCCGCAATGCCATCATGGCAGATCGATGGCCACGATCCGCGGGCCATTTTCGATGCCTACCTGATCGCCCACGGCATGGTGCTGTCCTACGAGGAACGGTCGGGCGCCGATCCCACCGTGACGCTGGAGCTGACCCGGCTCGACCAGCGCGCGCGGCATGCGTTGGTCGATCTCGCCCGCGCGCCGGGCTCGGACCTCGATCCCTCCGCGCGCGCCGTGGCTGCGCTCAGCGACTACGCGGCCAGCCAAACCGCGCAGATGCATTGAGCCGGCACAAAATTGCCTTAGGGCCGGTCGAAGGAGTGGCATAGGACCCGCCTCTTGGATTAATCCGGTGTCAACGAACGACCGGAGTATGCTTTTTGGAATTCGTCGACCTTGTGGCCCGATCTTTCGATCGGGTTCTGAACGCGGGCCTGCGCCTGTTCCTGGGCATGATGAACTTCGTCGAACAGGCATTGCGCACGCCATTGCAGACGATCGGCATTCATGGCGCGCTGCAGACGCTCGTGCTGATGATGATCCCGCTTCTGACCATCGTGGCCGTGGTCAAGCTGTTCGGCGGGGCGGTGCGCACGCTGGTGGTCGTCGTGCTGGTGCTGGTGCTGGTGCACGTGTCCTGGCCATTGTTCGTCAGCCAGCCGATCGTGCCGAGCTAGGGCACGTTCGGACAAGTGGGATCACCCGTTCGAAAAACGTGCTCTGGAAAAAAGCTAGAGACGTTCGGTGCTTCCACCAGCAC
>CAXUNZ010000069.1:8085-13857 GCA_964252525.1 uncultured Acetobacteraceae bacterium | reverse complement strand
GTTTGGGCTCTGCTCAGCTTCCGCGCTACCAGCGCCGCATGGCCGACCGCTTGTTGCTGACCCCCGGACCGCTGACCACGACCGCACGCATCCGCGCCGCACTGGGGCGCGACTGGGGCTCGCGAGAGGGCGACTTCGTGAAGCTGAGCAACGATGTGCGGGCGCGCCTTGCAAGCCTTGCCGGAGCCTCCACTACCCACGCCGCAATCCTTCTGCAAGGCAGCGCGACCTTTGCCATGGAGGCGGCGCTGCAGACCTTGGTGCCCCTGACCGGCAAGCTGCTGGTGCTGGTCAATGGCGCCTATGGGCGGCGAATCCTCACCATGGCAACCAGAATGGGTCTGGCCTGCGAGAGCCTGATCGTGCCCGAAGATACCGCGATCGTGCCCGAAGAGGTCGGGCGCGTGCTGACCGTGGATCCGGCGATCACGGATGTTGCGGTGGTGCATTGTGAAACCACGACCGGCTTGCTCAATCCGCTGGAAGCGATTTCGCAGGTTGTCGCCGCCACTGGCCGCCGGCTGCTGGTCGATGCCATCAGTTCGCTCGGCGCGGTGCCGATCGATGCGGCGCGGCTGGATTTTTCCGCCATGGTCGGGTCGGCAAACAAGGGGCTGCAAAGCGTTCCCGGCCTGTCCTTTGTCCTGGCCGAAAACCGCTATCTGGCCGGCTGCCAAGGACGCGCCAGAAGTCTCAGCCTCGATCTGTTCGAGCAATGGCAAGGTTTCAACGCGAACGGTCAGTGGCGCTTTACGCCGCCGGTCCAGGTCCTCGCCGCCTTGGCCGAGGCACTGGACGAACTCGACGAAGAGGGCGGCGTGCCGGCCCGTCACGCCCGCTACCGCCAAAATTGCGCCGTGCTGCTGGACGGCATGGGTGCGCTCGGCTTTGACACATACATCGACCGGACATGGCAGGCGCCGGTGATCGTGACTTTCCGTGTTCCCCCGGGCGGCTGGTTCGATTTCGACGAGCTCCATGGCTTCCTGAATGAACGCGGCATCGTCATCTATCCGGGCAAGCTGACGCGGCAGGCCAGCTTTCGCATCGGCTGCATCGGCGCAATCGATGCCCGCGATATGCGGCGCGCAATCGGCGAGGTCGCGGCCTATGTGGCGCGGAGGAAACCTGCTCAACCACCCTGAGCGACGAAGCCGCGGAAGCGCTGCGCGACCTCGTGCGGCGCAATCGTCGGGCGGCCCAGCGCGTGCAGGGATCCGGGCGCGATGCGGCTATGGATCAGCACCGGCCCGGCGCCCGGCGCCTCGGTGGTGGAGAGCGCCTCGCCGAAGGCGGCCGCAAATCCCGCCGCTGAATCGCACGCAATCGCGGTGCGATAGCCGCAGCCAAGGGCGACAGCCGAGAAATCGACCGAAGGCGCCACGGTGGCCTGCCCGCCCGTGGAATCGTGCACGCCATTGTCCAAAATCACGTGGATCAGCCCAGACGGCCGGTATGCCCCGATCGTGGCCAGGGCGCCGAGCTTCATCAGCGCCGCGCCGTCGCCATCCAGAACGATGGTGCGCCTTCCGGTCGTCATCGCCACGCCCAGGCCCATACCGCTGGCGCATCCCATGGAACCGACTTGATAGAGATGCTGCGCCCGATCCGCCAAGGTGAACAGTTCTCGCCCCGTCTTGCCGGTGGTGGCGATGATGGGCGCGGTCTGCGGTGCCGCGGCGAGCAAGCGTTCGAGGATCTCCACCCGGCGGGGTAGGCCGGCGCCGTCGCGCAGGTCGATACGCTGCCCCTGTGGCAGGGGTTCATGGGCGCGCTCGGAGAGGGTTTCGTCGGCCAGGTCACCCTTTTGCATGACCAGCGCGAAGGGCAGCCGAGTCCTGTCCATGGCGCCCCTGGCCTGCGCCAGCGCATCGGCCAGATCGGCCGGGCCGGTGGGGAAACGCCGGTGCGGCACTTCGATCGTGTCCAGCAGGCGATGGGTGATGCTGCCCATCAAAGCGTGCTGGGGCTCATCGGCAAGGCCTGGCTGTCCGCGCCACGTCACGATCAGCAGCGTGGGGATGCGGAAGGGCGCGTTCAGCGAGGTCAGCGGGTTGACCGCGTTACCCAGGCCGGAATTCTGACACAGCACCGCCGTTTCGCGCCCCGCCAGCCAGGCGCCCGCGGCGATTGCCACGGCTTCGCCCTCGCTGGTGGCGCCGATATAGCTCAGGGCGCGGTCGCTCGCCGTGCGGTTGATCAGCGGGGTCAGGAAGCTGCACGGAACGCCGGTGTAAAAACCGATCCCCGCCGCGCCCGCGGCCGCCAGGAACTCGGGTGCGGTCAGCATCAGGAAAAGTTCCGCGCCTCCGCCAAGTCGGCTGCCGTATCGACATCCAGCCAGTGTCCGCGGATGAACTGCACGTTTATCGGATGGCGCGCGCTGAGGCGGGCCAGCAATGCCGGGATGTCCGCCTGGTCTAGCGCATTCTCCGCGCGCATGGCCGCCAATTCGTCCCGCAGCAAGGCGGCGCCGCGCGCGCTGACATGCATCAGGCCGATCCATTCGCCGGCCGCCTCGGCACGGTCAACCGCCAATGCGGTCAGTCTTGCCGGGCCATCGTCGAAATACCGTCCCGCATCGCGCCCATCGGCGGCCACGAGGTCACGCGGGCTGCACGTGACGCGCAGAGTGGAATCGATAACCAGCGTGATATCCGCGGTCGATTCCAGAAGCGCATCGAGAATGTAACGGCGGAACAGCACGTCGCCGTAAACGAGGATCGTCTCGCCATGCAGCCGCTCGGCCGCGCAGGCAAGCGAGGCAGCCTCGCCGGTTTCGGCGTAGCGCGGATTGTCCACGGTTGTGAACCCCTCCGGCGCGATCGCCTCCCCGCGATAGCCGCGCACGACGGTGACATCGGTGACACCGCATTGGCCGAGCGTTCCCAGCAGCCGGTGCAGAAGCGGCTTGCCGCGCACGTCGAGCATGCATTTCGGCTTCTCGTCGGTGCCCGGCCCCAGTTCCTCGCCGCGGGATGCCGCCAGCACGATGGCGCGCACATGGCGCGTGGCGGGAAGATAGCGGCGGTTCGCCTCCTCCAATTCGTCGTTGCCGGTCAGCCGGAACACCTCGCGCAGGCTGGCGACGCGGTCTTCCACGCCGATCAGCGACTCGGATGCGGCAATGGCGCGCGCGGTTTCGGCCATCGCGGAAATCGAAGCGCGAACCAGGTGATTGGCCCAGATCACCATGGATATTCCGGCCTCGCGAAACACCTCCGCCGCGGTAGCGTAATACATCGTCGGCACGATCACGATCGGGCATCGTTGATCCCAGCGGCGCATGAAGCCGGCGATCTCCGAGGCGTCCGATTTCTTGGAGTGCACGAGGATGGCGTCCGCGCCTGCCGCATGGTAGGCCTCCGCCCGGCGCAACGCCTCGTCCATGGAATGGCCGGAAATCAGCGCTTCGGTGCGGGCGACGATGCAGAAATCGTCATTGATTTGCGCGTCCTTGCCGGCCCTGATCCTGCCGCAAAACTCCGCGAGATCGGCGAGCGGCTGACGCTCGCCGAGAAAGGAGTTGGTTTTCGGAAAAAGCTTGTCTTCCAGGCAGACGCCGGCGGTGCCGCGTTCGCCCAGTTTGCGGACGAGCCGCCGGACATTGTTGAAATTGCCGTAGCCGGTATCGCCATCCACGAGAATGGGGATCGTTGTGGCATCCGACATGAACTCCAGCACGTCGAGCACCTGTGTCCAGGATGCCTCATTGTTATCGCGCAGGCCGAGCATGGCGGAAATGGCCAGGCCTGAGGCCCAGATGCCGGCGAACCCGCATTCCTCGACGATCTTGGCCGACAGCCCGCTATGCGCCTCCATGATGAAAGCCAGGTCGGGGCTGTACAGCAGCGTGCGGAGGCGCAAGGCACGGGAAGGCGCCGGAAGGCCGGGTGTCGTCCAGGCCGGCAATTCGTTCGGCAAGTCGGGCGTCTCCTTTTTCGGGCTAGGCGCGGCGCGGCGCGCCTGTATAGTGGGTGTAACCGGGGTGTAACAAGGGATAGCGGTTTTCGAAGCGAAGCCGTGAAGTTGTGCCATTCCCCCGCCAATCATTTGGCCTTGCCCTAAAATGATGACGGGGGGTCTGGGGGGACGGGCACGGTCCCCCCAGTTCTTCCTTACTCAGGGACACCCCAACGCTCATGCCGCCACACACCGCCGCGAACGTCGGCACACGCGCCGTCATCCTGGCCGCGGGCATCGGGCGCAGATTGGGGAAGGCCTCCGGGCCCAAGGCGCTGCTGGAGTTCGGCGGCAGGACCTTGCTGGAGCGCCATATCGGGAGTCTGGCGCGCGCGGGCGTGGCGGATATTACGCTGGTTGCCGGATTTTGCGCCGAAGACATGCGCGCGGCCTTGCATGTGGCGGGCGGTGCCTGCCCCACATCACTTTTGATCAACCCGCATTTTCGTGAAGGCAGCGTCGTCTCCTTATGGGCCGCGCGCGATGTGCTGCGCTGCGGCCGCTCCGTCATTTTGATGGATGCGGACGTGCTCTACGATGACAGGATGATGGCGCGCTTGATGAACAGCGCCCACGCCAATTGCCTGCTGCTGGATCGGGAGATCGAGCCGGGCGACGAGCCGGTGAAGATCTGCGTTGCGGCCGGCCGCATCGTGGACTTCCACAAGCGGCCGCGCGTATCGCATGATTGGCACGGCGAGTCGGTCGGCTTTTTCCGGTTCGATGCGCCGGCCGCCCGCGAGCTGGCCGACCGCGTGGACGATTATGTCCGCTCCGGCCGCCGCGACCTGGAGTATGAGGAGCCCATTCGCGATATGATCATGCAAAGCGCGCCAGGCCGGTTCGGCTATGAGGATATCAGCGGCCTGCCCTGGACGGAAATCGACTTTCCGGAAGACATCGTCAAGGCCAACGGGCTGATGGCGGCACTGGCATGAACCAGATCACGCGGCACGTGCGCCACGACTCCCCCGGGGCACCCCCTGGCTCCCGCGCGGCCATGGACCGGGACGGGTTCCTCATCGCCAGACATTTCTTCGATGCCGCCGAGGTTGCGGACTTGTTGCGCTGGACAGACGAATTGGCAAATGCGCCGGAGGTGGCAGGGCGCCATTGGGTGTATTGGGAAGACAGCCTGTCCGAACCCGGCGGGCGCGTGATCCAGCGCATCGAAAACTTCTGTCCCTACCACGGAGACTTCGATCGTGTGATCCGCCATGGGCGTCTGTCCGCGTGGACCGCTTCGCTCATGGGCGGCCCGGTCGTCCTGTTCAAGGAGAAGATCAATTTCAAGATGCCCGGCGCGCCCGGCTTCAAGGCCCATCAGGACCAGCAGGCGGGCTGGGAGAAATTCGCGCCGCTTTTCGTCACCGCCATGGTGTCGATGGATGATGCAACGATTGAAAACGGATGCCTTGAGATCGTGCCCGGCCGCCACAGGGAGGGCCTGATCGGCCCGGAGTGGGAGCCGCTCGCCGAGGAGGGGTTGGATTTGCAACCGGTTCCGACCGGACCGGGCGACGTTATTTTCTTCGACAGTTTCGTCCCTCATGCCTCCAAGCCCAATTTTACCGGCCAGCCCCGGCGAATTCTTTATCTGACCTATAATCTTGCTTCGTATGGCGATCGGAGACAGGTCTATTACGATGAAAAACATGATTCCTTTCCGCCCGATGTCGAGCGGGATGCCGGCACGCGTTATGTCTTTCGTGTTTAGTACTCGCCGGCACTGACAAAAGGGGGGGGGGGGCCGGGGGGGCCCCCCCCCCCCCCCCCCCGGTTGTTGGGGTGGCGGGAGTGTGGGGGGGG
>CAXUNZ010000069.1:1561-8075 GCA_964252525.1 uncultured Acetobacteraceae bacterium | reverse complement strand
AGACCCCCCGTCTTCTTTTCGGAAGGCGTCAAGGTAGCGTGGCTGGAGAAGGGGAGACGGCGGGCGGCGTCCGCACATCCGTTGCGGGTATCGCCTGGGTTGTTTCCGTTGCCGGAAACCAGTCGGGCACCGTTGAGGGAAGATCTTGCATCGCGGCCATTTCGGTTGCCGCGCGATGCTGGCGATAGAGGCTGCGATAGGTCGCGTAGCGGTCGAGCGCTGTCTTGTCGATGGTGTTGGTGGTGCCGAGGTAGCGTGAACGCGCGTCGATCGCGGCCACGCCGAAGCGTGACAGGCCAAAGGTGGCGCTGCCGCCGAAGCTGACCCAGGTGAACGGGTCGAGCGCGGAATTGGCGCCATACCCGATCGCATCCCGCGGGTCGCTCGGCCCGATCACCGGCAGATACAGGTATGGCCCTTCAGGTACTCCCCAGACCGCAAGGGTCAGGCCGAAATCCGTGTCGTGATCCGGAAAATGCAGGGCGGTGGCGACGTCGAAAATGCCGCCCACACCCAGCGTCGTGTTGATGACAAGCCGCATCAGCGTGTTGCCGGCCTTGCGCGGCTTGGCTTGCAGCACGTCATTGGCAAATTGTGCGGGATTGCCCAGATTGGACAAGACATTATGCACATGCTGGCGGACGGAGGAGGGAAACGTGTCCACGTAACCGCTGGCGACCGGCTTTAATACGTTACTGTCCAGCACATCGTTTGCGGCAAAGAACCGACGGTTGATGCCTTCATGGGGATCGTCGCTTTCGGTATCGGCGCTCGTCGATTCGGACGGGCGGGCCGCCTGATTTCCCTGGCATCCGCAAAGGACAGGCATGAACGAAATTGCGCCGAGGACGAGAAGAGAACGATGCCGCATAACCACCCGATCTTGTAAAAGGACTTACCTCAATTTACCCGCCGCGGTCAGCCTAGCCGTAAGACCGCCGCTTCCAGACGACGCCGCGCCCCTGGACCGCCGAGCCGATCGTTGCCGCCGTGTAAAACAGCGCCACCAGAGGCAGGAAGGGCGCCCAGGCCAAGGATAGCCGAAATCGCCGCAGCGTGGGCGCGTAAGCCGCGCCCATCGCCACCCAGCCCAGCACGCCTGCCAGCCGTGCCATGCCTTGCCCCGACACTGCCGCGGCCGGCGGCACAAGCCACACCAGCGCCATGCCCGCAACGGTGCCGGCCAGCAACAAGAAGCTGAACCGCAACTGCACGAACGCCGTGCGCGTCACCATGCGCCAGATGTCGCCCACATGCGGGTAGGGCCGAATGCTCGCCGCCAGCGCGCTATGGCCAAGCCAGATATGCCCGCCTTGCTTGACCAGGCCGGCCAGCGTCACGTCATCGATCAGCGCGCCGCGCATGGCCGCAATCCCGCCGATCCGGGCCAGCGCCGCCGCGCGGACCAGCACGGTGCCGCCGGCCGCGGCCGCGACGCGGCTGCCGGGATCGTTGACCAGCGCGAAGGGGTAGAGCAGCGCGAAGAAGAAGACGAAGGCCGGAACCAGCGCCCGCTCGGCCGCGCTTGCGCAGTTCAGCGCCACCATTTCGCTCACCATGTCCAGCCGTGCGGCCTCGGCGTGCGCGACCAGGGTCGCCGCGTGCTCCGGCCGGTGCTCGATATCGGCGTCAGTCAGCAACAATAGCTCGGCATCCGCCGCGGCCTCGATCCCCTGTTGCAGCGCCCATAGCTTGCCGCTCCAGCCCACAGGCCGGTCTGCGCCGGTGATGACGTGAAGGCGCGCGTCGGCCATGCCGGTGGCGATTTCCGCCGTGCCATCCACGCTGCCGTCATCGACCACGATGATGCGGTAGGGTCCGGGATAGTCCTGCGCCAGCAGCGAGCGCAGCGCGCGCCCGATTGAGGCCGCCTCGTCCCGCGCCGGCACCACGACGGCCAGGGAAGGCGCGGGCAGGGCAGGGACCACGGGCGCCAGCATCGGCCCCCCCTGCCAAAAACGGCCGTGACCCAGCAGCAGATACACCCACACGGCCAGCGCAAGTGCCGCAAGAAACAGCATCAGCGCCCATGGGCCGCAAACCAGGCGACGGCGTCGTTTATCGCCGCGGCGGCCGGCCGGGGCGCGTAGCCGAGTTCGGCGCGGGCGCGGGCGCTGGAAAAGAACATCTTGTGGCGTGACATCGCCAGCGTCTCGCGCGTCACCACGGGTTCGATGCCGAAGCGGGCCAGCGCCTCGCAGGCCAGTGCCAGTGGCAGCAGCGGCCAGACCGGCAGCTTGATGCGCGGCGGATTGCGGCCTCCGGCGCGCGCGGCCATGGCGAAGACCTCGCCCAGGGCAAAATCCTCGCCGCCCAGAATATAACGAGCGCCGATGGTGCCGCGCTCCAGCGCCAGCGCGTGGCCCTCGGCGACATCGTCGACATGCACGATGTTCAGGCCGCAGTCGACATAAGCCGGCATGCGGCCTTCGGCGGCGTCGCGGATCATCTTGCCTGTCGGCGTGGGCTTGATGTCGCGCGGACCGACGGGTGTGGAGGGGTTGACGATGACGACTGGCAGGCCATGGTCCCGCACCAGATCGAGTACGGCCTGCTCGGCACGGTATTTGGACAGTTTGTAGGTGCCGATGATGCGGTCTTCGTGGACCTTGGTCGTCTCGTCGGCCGGCGTGCCGTCATGGGTCAGGCCGAGGGCGGCCACCGAGCTGCAATAGACGATGCGCTCCACGCCCGCCGCTTGCGCCGCGAGCAGCAGGGTGCGCGTTCCTTCCACGTTCGCCGCCATCATCGCGGCCGGATCGGGCACCCAAAGCCGGTAATCGGCCGCGACGTGAAAGACGTAGCGGCACCCCTGAACCGCGCGGCGCAGGGAAGCGCCATCCTTCAGGTCGCCCTCCGCCAGCTCCGCATCCAACCCGGCGATATTGGCGCGCTCGCTGCCTGGCCTTACCAGCAGACGCAGCCTGTGGCCGCGGGCGAGCAGGGTGCGCGCCACTGCCGAGCCGACAAAGCCGGTGGCGCCGGTCAGAAGGGTCAGCATGGCGGCTAGCTAGGCTGCAGGCGCGGAGTTCCGCAACCCCGGCCCATGATGTCTTGCCAGATGATAGCGCAGCTTACTATAATTCGACCGATGCGGCGCGACATCATCACCTCCATCGTCACGCTCGCCCGCCTGATCAAGACCGAGGCGGATAAGCGCGCCCGCGCCCATGGCATGACGCGCGCGCAATGGAGCATTCTGATCAACCTCGATCGCCAGCCCGGGCTGCTGCAGAAGGCGCTGGCCGAAATCCTCGAGGTCGAACCCATTACCGTCGCGCGTCTGGTCGACCGGCTGGAGGCGCGGGGCATGGTCGAACGCCGGGGCGATCCGGCCGATCGGCGCTGCTGGCGCCTGCATCTGACCGACGCGTCCCGTCCGTTGATGGGCGAAATCGACCGCCATCTGGGCGAGCTGGCCGAACTCTGCCTGGCCGGCATCGATGCCCGCACCTCCTCCATGCTGGAGGATGCGCTCGCGCGCATGCGGGATGCCATGGCCATCGAGGCGCGCCGCACGCCGGTGACCCCGCCGGACGCAGAGGGAGCGGCTGCCTGATGTCGCACAGTGTCGCAGCCCGGCACCTGGCGGGTATTGATGCGGCATCCACGACACGGCGGCGCCTGGCGGCAGGGCTGCGGCCGGCCCTGATGGTGCTGGGGGTGGCGGCCATCGCCGCGGTCACGGCGGGCCTGTGGCTGCAAGGCGGCGGCGGCTTTTCGACCGATGACGCCTATGTGCGCGCGGCCAAGCTGTCTGTTTCGACCGACGTGTCAGGCATCGTGGCCGCGGTTGCCGTCCATGAAGGCCAGATGGTGCGTCGCGGCCAATTGCTCTTCCGCCTCGATGCGGCGCCGTTCGAGAACGCGCGGCGCAGCGCCCGTGCCGGCATGGAAGCCGTGGGCCTGCGCATGGAAGCGGAGAAGCGCGATTACCAGCGCCTGCTGCGTGAAGGCGCGGCGCATCAGGCGCAGGTGCAATCCGATGAGGCGGACCTCGCGCGCTTTTCGGGTCTGGTGAAGACCGGCGCTGTCACGCGCGCGGAATACGACCAGGCGCGTTTTAAGCTGGACGCGGACCGGCAGATGGCCGCGGGCGTGGATGTGCAGGCGAAGGTGCAGTTGGCGCGGCTGGGCAACGACCCCAACATAGACGTGCGCGCCACGCCGGAATATCGCGACGCGGCGGCCCGCCTGGCGGAGGCGGAACGCCAGCTCGCGCACACGCAGATTGCTGCACCTTTCGATGGCGTGGTCACCAGCGTCGATTCGCTGCAGCCCGGGCAGTACCTGGCCGCGTCCACCGCCGCCTTCGGCCTGGTTTCCGCGCATGATTTCTGGGTCGAGGCATACCCGAAGGAAACGCAGCTCACCTGGGCCAGGCCGGGCGATGCGGCGGAAATCACCGTCGATACCTATCCCGGCACGCGCTGGCATGGCGTGCTGGAGAGCCTCAGCCCCGCCAGCGGGTCGAGCTTTTCGGTGCTGCCGGCGCAGAATGCCAGCGGCAACTGGGTCAAGGTTGTGCAGCGCATTCCGATCAGGGTGCGCCTGACGCTGCGGCCGGACGATCCGCCGTTGCGGGACGGCATGAGCGTGGATGTGGAGGTACATACGGGCCACGCGCGGAATTTGCGTGATCTTTGGTGACCCGCTTGCCGGAGCCGATGCGTGACAGCCGGAAATTCGACGATGGACTTTGCAACCGCCGCACGCCCGAGGCGCGCGTTCATTACGGCTTGTGTCGTCGTCGCCGCGCTGTTGCAGTCGCTGGATGCGACCATTGCCAATGTGGCGCTGCCGCATATGGCGGGCACCTTGTCGGCGACATCCGATCAGATCAGCTGGGTGTTGACGAGCTATCTGATCGCGGCGGCGATCACCACGCCGGCGATCGGCTGGCTGTCGGGGCGTTTCGGCCGGCGGCGGCTGTTCCTGTTGTCCATGGCCGGATTTACCGCGGCGAGCATGATGTGCGGCGCCGCGCAATCTCTCGAACAGATGGTCGCGTTCCGTCTAATCCAGGGCGTGTTCGGCGCCTCCCTGGTACCCCTGTCGCAGGCAGTCATGCTGGATATGTATGCGCCGCATGAGCGGGGCTCGGCGATGGCGGTCTGGTCGATCGGCATCATGGTGGGACCGATCATCGGGCCGACCTTGGGCGCGGTGCTGACCGAGTCCTACAATTGGCGGTATGTTTTCTACGTCAATCTTCCTGTCGGTATCTTGGGTTTTCTGGGCATGTGGGCCTTTCTGCCGGAAACGCCGGTCAACCGTGCGCAGCGTTTCGACTGGACGGGGTTTCTCGCACTGGCGGTTGGAATCGCCGGAATGCAGCTCGTTCTGGATCGCGGCGAGACGAAGGATTGGTTCGACTCGACCGAGGTGGGCATCGAAGCGATGTGCTCGGCCGCGGGATTTTACGTCTTTTTCATGCAGATGCTGATGGGCCCTGCGCCTTTCCTGACCATGGCCGCGTTCAAGGACCGGAATTACGTCACCTCGCTGGGGCTGATGTTCGTGTTCGGCATCGTGCTGAACGGCACGGCGGTGCTGCTGCCGCCCTACTTCCAGGGGCTTGGCGGCTATCCGGTTCTGCTGTCGGGGATTGCCATGGCGCCACGTGGATTGGGCACCGTTCTAACGGGGCCGATCGTCGGGCGGCTGATCAATCGCGTCGATCCGCGCGCGCTGATGCTGTTCGGCCTGGCGGTTCTCGGCTACAGTTCCTGGCGCATGAGCCTCTGGACACCCGACATTTCGCTGGCTCAGCAGGCACCGGTCGTGATGTTGCAAGGTGCGACGATCAGTCTGGTCTTCACGCCGTTGCAGACGATCGCCTTTTCCACGCTGCCGGCGCGGTATCGCACCGAATGCAGCGGCGTGCTGGCGTTGTTTCGCAACCTCGGCGGCTCGATCGGCGTGGCGGTAATGGAAACGCTGCTCGTGCGCAACGCGGCCGTGTCCCACGCGGACCTGGCGCGGTTTGCCACCCCCTTCAACCGCGCGCTGCAAAGCCCGGCGGCGCACCGATACTGGTATGCGGGCACCGCGCGTGGCGCCGCGATGCTGGACGCGGTCATCGCCACCAACGCGCAAGTCGTGGCTTATGCCGACGATTTCCTGGTGATGATGGCGGCCATGGTGCCGGCCGGCCTGCTTGTTCTGCTGATGCGCCGGCCCGCGCGCGCAAAACCGTCCGACCTGCATGCCGCCATCGAGTAGGGCTTTGCGCGGCGCGCCCGGGCGGGCATAGTGCCGGCATGCACCCGGCCCGCCAAGCCCGCGCATGAGCGAGATCATCCGCCTGCCGGCGGTGCGCGACGACACGCTGTGGGCGGTGATGGCGCGCATGGGCCGCGCCGACCGCATCGCCGAGATCTACCCCAGCCGCGACGCCGCCCTGGCCGACCGGAGCTGGCGGGAGCAGCAGGTCAGCGCGTATGTCGCTTTCCTGCGGGGTAGCCGCCAGCCCGTGCCGCGCTACAGCGTGACGCCGATCCGGCGGGCGGAC
>CAXUNZ010000069.1:0-1551 GCA_964252525.1 uncultured Acetobacteraceae bacterium | reverse complement strand
GGGTTTTTGCGGGGGCTTTTTTTTTTATTTAAGAACTGGGGGGACCGAGCCGGTCCCCCCAGACCCCCCGTCGTTATTTCGCGGGGTGGCGTTTTGTGCGCGGCAGGAAGCAACGCGTCGGGCACCGTCTTATCTGGAAGCGCCATAGCACCGTATGGTCGCTTCACGTTGCCAACCTTGATTTTCGGTGACTTTCTCAAGTGTTTCTGGATTTCCGTCTGTAGCAGGCAAGTAACCTGCCTATCTGGATGGAGAAATGTCTGTGAACAAAGCCATACCAAGTGTTTAGTAGCATAATTTCACCCACAAACCAGCGCGGCCGGCGGGATGCTATGACATCTCTAAAGGGCCGCCTTGGATGGTGTATTGTTATTGTGGGCGCGTTGCACCGCCTCGTGCTCTTTGCAAGGTTTCGAGGTGACTTAGCCCACCTTGTCGTTCAAGACCCACATTTCCAAATTGTCCAGCTTTTGCCACGGGAAGTTTACAACAGGGAGTTCCTGACTGCATTGTGGCTTTTGCAACAAACACCTCCCTTGCCACATATCATATTCAAGCTGCTGACAATATTCGCGCCTGAACCCGTCTCGATGGCAGAAGTTCTGTGCCTCATCCAGGGCGCGACATCGATTGCCACGGCGGCTACACTCTACCATCTGGCACGAAAACTTACAGGCGACGTCCTGCTACCTTTCATCGTAGCCCTCTGGTTCCTTCTTTCGACAGACCTTGTTGTCTGCGAATACGCATTCTTTGGCCAGATGTTCTATGAAAACCTTGACATGCTGATTGTTCTGATCTGCGCCGCTCAAGTCTGCAGGCCATCATTGGCAAACCCATCCAAGAGATCGAATGACGCGATCATTCTTGGCGTAAGTGCTGCATGCGCGGCTTTCACCCGATCTTCCATGAGCTATCTTCCTTTTGTCGTTGGAATAGTCGGTTTGGTAAGTTGGCCATCGCCGAAGGCTAGGTCATATCTGTTTGCCGTAGTGGTTCTTATCGGAGGCTGGTCTCTGAAAAACTTTGTATCGGTCGGTGAATTGAGAGTGGAGACTACGAGCTGGAGCGGTATGAATCTAGCAAAGAACGTCTATTTCGCACACCAAGAGTTTACACTCATGCATGATATCGCCAGGAGCCCGGCTGGATATTACCCAAACTGGTTCAGGAGGGTGAGCACCCACTACGAGTTTCCTTTCGAAATCAGCAAAAATGAAGTTCTGCCGGAAAAACTTCGTAATGAAGATAGTAAGATGGTCATGAAATTCGGCGGGGTAAACGTGCCTTGGAACTTGCCATCGGTCGCTGCGGAGTCTGATGCATGGCGTGCTGCGGTGTTGCGTTTTAGTTTGGACCACCCCGATCTTCTGCTGAGCAGGCTGGGAAAGGGCTACGCGCTCGTTTGGCAGCGCATTGCAGATTATCCTATTATGTTTCCTTGGAGCCTCATCTATGTGCAGCCCAAGGATCGGTCTTTTCCAGGCTTAACGGAAAGGGGGTTTGCGGAAGAGCAACGTCTCACGACGGCAATATCTGGAGCTAAGCGTA
>CAXUNZ010000068.1:13609-13904 GCA_964252525.1 uncultured Acetobacteraceae bacterium | reverse complement strand
GTCTGGGGGGACCGGCTCGGTCCCCCCAGACCTTCTCAAGCATACTTTACTCCCAGGATCTCATAGCTGCGATCGCCTCCGGGCGCCGGCACCGCCACCGTATCCCCAATCTTCTTGCCGATCAGCGCCTTGGCCAATGGCGAGGACACGCTCAGCAGTCCCTGCTTGATGTCAGCCTCATAGACGCCGACGATCTGGTAGCTGCTCTTACGATCCGTCTCCTCATCGACCAGATTGACATGCGCGCCGAATTTCACGCTGTCCCCGGACAGCGATTTCGGGTCGATCACCTCGC
>CAXUNZ010000068.1:9396-13599 GCA_964252525.1 uncultured Acetobacteraceae bacterium | reverse complement strand
GATCACGCTCTCCAGCTCCTCGATACGGCCCTCGATAAAGGATTGGCGCTCGCGCGCGGCGTGGTATTCGGCGTTCTCCGACAGATCGCCATGGCTGCGGGCTTCGGCGATGGCGACGATGATGGCCGGGCGCTCGACGCTGCGAAGGTTCCGCAGCTCGTCTTCAAGACGCTGCAGACCGGGGGCGGTCATCGGAAATTTCTGCAAGGGGGTCGGTCCTTCAGGCGGATCGGCCGGCGTTGGGCCGGGAATGGGGTTGATGGAACGCGGCGGAGCCAAACGCGGGGCGCGCCGGACCTGCGCCGCCTAGAACGATCGAGCAAAATACGACTGAAGGGGCGCAACTTCAAGCGTTCCCCCCCTCAGCGCCGCAATGGCGTGCACCGCCGCCCTGGCACCCGCCACAGTGGTATAATGCGGCACGCCATGGGTCAGCGCACTGCGCCTGATGTCAAAGCTGTCCGCCGTGGATTGCGCGCCGTGGCTGGTGTTGATGACCATCTGCACCGCGCCGTTCCGTATGGCGTCCACGCAATGCGGCCGGCCTTCGAGTACCTTGTTCACGGTCGAGACGGCCAGGCCCGCATCGCTGATGCGCGCGGCCGTGCCGCGCGTGGCGAGGATGGAAAAACCCATCTCTGTCAACCTTCGCGCGAGCGGAACCAGCGCACCCTTGTCGCTTTCGCGCACCGACAAAAACACCGTCCCCGAGGATGGCAGCAATACGCCGGCACCAAGCTGAGATTTGGCGAAAGCGCGCTCGAAACTGTGGTCCAAGCCCATGACCTCGCCCGTGGACTTCATCTCCGGACCCAGGATCGTATCCACGCCGGCGAAGCGCGCGAAGGGAAACACCGCTTCCTTCACCGCGACGTGCGGGGCAATGGCCGTGTCGTCCAGCTTGAATTCCGACAGGCGGGCGCCGGCCATGATTCGCGCGCCGATCTTGGCAACCGCAACACCGGTGGCCTTGGCGACGAAGGGCACGGTGCGCGAGGCGCGGGGATTGACCTCCAGCACGTAGATCGCGTCGCCCTTGATCGCATATTGCACGTTCATCAGGCCAACCACACCGAGCGCGCGCGCCAGCGCATCGGTTTCGTGACGCAATTCGGTGATCATGGCCGGCGACAGGCTGTAGGGCGGCAGCGAACACGCGCTGTCGCCGGAATGAATGCCCGCTTCCTCGATATGCTCCATGACGCCGGCGACATAGACAGATTGGCCGTCGCAGATGCAGTCCACGTCCACTTCGGTGGCGTCGTTGAGGTAGCGGTCGATCAGCACGGGCGTGTCACCGGAGACGCGCACGGCTTCGCGCATGTAGCGGTGCAGCTGCGCGCGATCGAAGACGATTTCCATGGCACGGCCGCCGAGCACGTAGCTGGGGCGGATGACGACGGGATAGCCGATCCGTTCAGTGATCACCTCGGCCTCTTCCGCCGAACGGGCAATGCCGTTTTCCGGTTGGCGCAGGCCGAGCTTCTTGAGCAGCACCTGAAAACGTTCGCGATCCTCCGCGATATCGATGGCGTCGGCAGAGGTGCCGAGCACGGCAATGCCGGCAGCCGGCAGCGCCTGGCTGAGTTTGAGCGGCGTCTGGCCGCCATATTGCACGATGCACCCCAGCACACGGCCGCTGGATTGTTCGCGGCGGACCAGCGCGATCACGTCCTCGGCGGTGAGCGGTTCGAAATAGAGGCGATCGGATGTGTCGTAATCCGTGCTGACGGTTTCCGGGTTGCAATTGACCATGATGGTTTCGAAGCCGCCCTCGCGCAAAGCGTAGGCGGCGTGCACGCAACAATAATCGAATTCGATGCCCTGGCCGATGCGGTTGGGGCCGCCGCCGAGGATGACGATCTTGTCGCGGTCTGTCGGATGGGACTCGCAGAGCGGCGTGCCGTAACCACCTTCATAGGTCGAGTACATATAGGCGGTGGCCGAGGCGAACTCCGCGGCGCAGGTGTCGATGCGGCGATAGACGGGCTGCACGCCGAGAGCTTCTCGGGCGGCGGCAACCGTGCTTTCCTTTTGCTTCGTCAGCTGGGCCAGGCGCTTGTCGGAAAAACCCAGCGCCTTGAGCCGGCGCAGCGCGCCGGCCTCGCGCGGCACGCCGGTCGCGCGAACCATGGCTTCCGCGGCCACGATCTTTTCGAGTTCACGCAAAAACCAAGGATCGAATTTCGTCGCGGCATGAATGTCGCGCACCGACAGGCCAGCACGCATGGCTTGGGCCGCCATCAGCAGCCGATCCGGCCGCGGCGCGGACAACGCGGCGCGGAATGCATCCAGGCCGCCATCGCCGGGCGGATCTATCTCATCAAGACCGGACAAGCCGGTTTCCATGCTGCGCAGGCCTTTCTGCAGGGCTTCGGCAAAGCTGCGTCCGATGGCCATGGCCTCACCCACAGACTTCATGCTGGTGGTGAGCAGCGCCGGCGTGCCAGGGAATTTTTCGAACGTGAAACGCGGGATCTTAATGACGACGTAATCGATTGTCGGCTCGAAGCTTGCCGCCGTCGCGCCGGTAATGTCGTTTGTCAGCTCGTCCAGCGTATAGCCTACGGCCAATTTCGCCGCGATCTTGGCGATGGGAAATCCCGTGGCCTTGGATGCAAGCGCCGAACTGCGCGAAACGCGCGGGTTCATTTCGATCACCACCATACGCCCATCGGCCGGGTTGAGCGCAAATTGCACGTTGCTCCCGCCCGTATCGACGCCGATGCGGCGGAGGCACGCAATCGATGCGTTGCGCATGATCTGATACTCTTTGTCGGTCAGCGTCAGCGCGGGCGCGACAGTCACGCTATCACCGGTGTGGATACCCATCGGATCCACGTTCTCGATGCTGCAGACGATGATGCAGTTGTCGGCGCTGTCGCGCACGACCTCCATTTCATACTCTTTCCAGCCCAGCACGCTTTCTTCGATCAGCACCTCTGTCGTCGGACTGGCATCCAGGCCGGTGCCGGCGATCAGATCGAATTCCTCGCGATTATAGGCAATGCCGCCGCCAGTGCCGCCGAGCGTGAAGCTGGGGCGGATCACCGCGGGCAGGCCGATCGTGGCCAACGCCGCGCGCGCCTCGGCCAGCGAATGCGCAATCACGCTGCGCGGCGAGGAGATGCCGATTTCGGCCATGGCATCACGGAACTTCAGCCGGTCCTCGGCCCGGTCGATCACCTCGGCGCGCGCGCCGATCAGCTCGACACCATACTTGGCCAAAATGCCGGCGGCATCGAGCTGCATTGCCGTGTTCAGAGCCGTCTGCCCGCCCATCGTCGGCAGGATCGCATCCGGCTTCTCCCGCGCGATGATCTTTTCCACCATGGAGGGCGTAATCGGCTCGACATAGGTCGCATCCGCCAGGCCCGGATCGGTCATGATTGTGGCCGGATTGGAATTGACCAGGATGACGCGGTAGCCCTCCGCGCGCAGCGCCTTGCACGCCTGCGCGCCGGAATAGTCGAACTCGCAGGCCTGGCCGATGACGATCGGGCCGGCGCCGATGATGAGGATGGAAGCGAGGTCGGTGCGTTTGGGCATGGGGCGCTTTCGTCAGAGACAAGAAAAAGGCTGGGGGGCGCGCCGCCCCCCAGACCCCGTCGTTCTTTTTCGCTGGAAGCTGGTGGGCTAGAGGCACGCCTTCATGAAATGAGGTCCAATCGTCGTTCTATGCGAATCAGACGCGCGGGAGGCGAGGCTTGCGTATTGACACGCCACCGTCGTCACGCGTTGTTTCAGATCCTTGATGTCACGCTTCATCTCCGCAATGTCGTCGCGGATGGCGCGAAGATGCTCAAGAACCATGCTGTCGCTCATCGGCCGCTGTCCCTTACTTCGCAACCCTTACCACATTCATGCTCCATGGCTGAAGCGTGATCGTCACCGGCAGGGCTTGCTTGCCCAGTTTCGTCTCCTTCGGCCCAGCCCACACATTGTTCTGCGACTCGTCGTAGATCGCCCGGTCATACGTATTCACAATGACGGAAGAGGTTTGCGACAACCCCGTCACGCTCACCGCCACCGGCAGCGTCGCCATCTCGTTCACGTTGAACAGCACCAGCGCCACTCCGTCCTTCTGCGTCAGCGCGTAAGCGCGCAGATCGGCCGAATTGCCGCCCAAATTCGCCGCCAGCGCGTGCTGCCCCGTCTTGGCCACCATCGCGAACAACTGGTACGCGCGCGAGGTCGGCAGCA
>CAXUNZ010000068.1:8360-9386 GCA_964252525.1 uncultured Acetobacteraceae bacterium | reverse complement strand
CCCAAAGCCGTCTGCGTGGCATTCGGGCAGCCATATTCCGGCGTGCCATCGGAAAAGACCATGTAGCCGCCGAAATTCTGCCACCCGTAAAGCCCGGCATTGAAATTGCCGCTGCTGGAATCCGAACACCCGCCATAGGCCAGCCACCAGGTCGCACGCGAAATGCCGGCATTCATCATCTCGCCCAAAGCCTGGCCGGCAAACAGCGCCTGCGTGATGGAGGTTGTCTGCTTGCCGGGATTGTACGAAACGGAACCAAGTTCACCGACATAGATCGGCGTGCCGGCGCGGCCCGCGCTTTGAAGATCGGCCTTTACCGCGGCCAGATTTGCGGCGAAATCCTGCGCCGCCTGGCCAACGAGGTAGCTATCGCTCTCCTGACCCGGCTCCTGGGCGTAATAGTGATACTCGACGAAATCATATTTCGCCTGTCCCATCACGATCGGATCCCAAGGCGGGTTCCAGTTGGGCTCGGCCACGACGCCGACCAGGGCCTTCGGGTCCGCCGCCTTCATGTCCGGATAATATCCCGATGCAACCGCGCTGGCATAAGTCGCCGCGTCGTGCGCGGGTGAATGCAGATCGTATTCCCAGCTTCCATAGACCTCGTTGCCGACGGTCCAATGACTGACATGCTGGCCGTTTGACTTGGCGGAGGCGACCCAAGCGGCCGCTTCGGTCGGGTCACCGCCGGCATTGCAAGCGGCGTTGCTGCCGTAATTGACAGTGACCGCGACATCCAGCTTGTCGGGTTTGACGAAATCGGCGAACAGATTGGCGAATGTGGCGTTGGCATCGACGTAGCCGCCATTGCACTCGCTGTTGCTGGCCCAGTGAAACGTGTCGGACGCCGAGCCGCCTGGCCAGCGTATGGCCTTGATGCCGGTCTTCTTGAGGGGCGGCGCCGCGCCCTGCTGCGTCGGGTCGAACCAGTTGGCCATATTCATGCCCAATATCTGATCAGTCACCTTCGCACCCAGATTGGCAGGATTGATGGTCACGCTCGCTGTTTGCGCAAAAGCCGGC
>CAXUNZ010000068.1:7360-8350 GCA_964252525.1 uncultured Acetobacteraceae bacterium | reverse complement strand
CAGGCCGCTGGCGATGTTCGCGTGTACGGCAACGGCGTCGCCGCCAACAGCGCCAAAGTTGTCATGTAAACGCGCATTTTGCCGCTCCATCGAAGGCGGGGGGGTCTGGGAGGGCAGGCACTGCTCCCCAGCCTTCTCCCGCCCATCAACCTTAAGCTTTATTTTCCTCCATCATCATCACGAAACGGTGGAAAAGATGACGGCTGTCGGCCGGCCCTGGGCTCGCTTCCGGGTGGTATTGCACGGAGAAAGCGCGCCTCCGCGCGCAGGCGATGCCCTCGTTACTGCCGTCGAACAGGCTGCGATGCGTCACGACCACACCCTCCGGCAATGACGCGTCATCGACGGCAAAGCCGTGGTTCTGGCTGGTGATTTCCACCCGACCCGTCGCCAGGTCGGCAACGGGCTGGTTGGCGCCGCGATGGCCACGATCGAGCTTGTAGGTGCGCGCCCCGAGCGCCAGGGCCAGCAATTGGTGCCCCAGGCAGATGCCGAATATGGGTTTTCCCGCCGCCATGACCCCCGCAATCGCCGGCACGGCGTAGTCCGCCGTTGCGGCCGGATCGCCCGGGCCGTTCGACAGGAACACCCCGTCCGGCTTGTGGCGCAATATGTCCTCGGCCGTGGCGGTGGCGGGCACCACGGTGACGCGGCAACCAGACGAGGCAAGGCAACGCAGGATGTTGCGCTTGGCCCCGTAATCCACCGCGACCACGTGGTGGCGGGGTTCGCCCTGTGTGCCATAGCCATCCGGCCAGGCATACTCCGTCTGATCCCAGTTGTAGCTCTGCGCGCAGGTGACCTCCCGCGCCAGATCCATGCCGGCCAGCCCTGGCCAGGATGCCGCGGCCGCTTGCAGGGCGGTGAGGTCGAATTTGCCGTCAGCGGGGTAGGACAGGATGCCATGAGCCGGCCCGCCGTCACGGATTCGGATCGTCAGCGCGCGCGTGTCCACGCCGGCCACGCCCGGGATACCGCGCGCGCGGAGCC
>CAXUNZ010000068.1:0-7350 GCA_964252525.1 uncultured Acetobacteraceae bacterium | reverse complement strand
GCGCTCCTCCGGCAGGCGCGCGACGCCTACCGCGCGGTCGAGCCGAAGGCCCCGATGATCGCCGCGCAGCAGGCGCGGGTCCAGTCGTACACCGACGCCCTGCTGGCCGAACGCCGCAAGGGCGCGCAGTCCAGCCCGGCGGTGGCGCGCCAGTTGCTGGGTTCAGTGACGTCCGCTTTGACGATCACGCCACGCGCCGCGACGTTCGTCGCCTCCATGTCCAGCGCGTTGGTGCCCGCGTTGCCGATATGGGGAAAGGTGAAACAGATCAGCTGGCCGGCATAGGACGGGTCGGTCAGCGTTTCCTGATAGCCGGTCATGCCGGTGTTGAAGCAGATTTCGCCGATGCCGGCGCCCGGAGCGGTATGCGCGCCGACGCCCCGGCCCCAAGAAACCTGACCGTCCGAAAGGACAAGGGCGGCGTCCGCGCCGGGTGGGGCGGGGCTCGGCTCGGCGGCTTGGAAGTCGGTCATGGCCAGGCCGGTCGCCGCCATAATGGCCGGCCAATGCCGGCTGGGAATGATGCCCGCCTGACGCCATTTGCGCACGGCATCCGCAGAAACCCCGGCGAGCCGCGCGGCTTCGTCGGCACCGCCGAGACGGCTTACGATATCGTCGATGGTAAGCACGACATAACCTTAGCGGAAAAATTTTCCGAATCAAACCGTCGCCTCAGCTAGGCTGGATGCGGATTCCAGAAATACGCGTTTTGCCAAAGGCGCCATCGCGGCATCCATTGCCTTACGACGCCCGCCAGGCCACATCCGCAGCCTGATGTCCCTCCGCGTCGAAATCGACCACAGAAGCGTCCGCCATCCGGAAAAGGCGCATCGCCCACCCTCGCCCATCCAGCGCAAGCCGGACTGGATACGCGTCCGCGCGCCCACGTCGCCCATCTACCACGAAACGCGGGCGCTCATGCGCGCCAACAAACTGGCTACGGTGTGCGAGGAGGCGGCTTGCCCCAACATCGGCGAGTGCTGGTCCCAGCGTCACGCAACCATGATGATCATGGGCGAAATCTGCACCCGCGCCTGCGCCTTCTGCAACGTCGCCACCGGCCTGCCCGCGCCGCTCGACACCACCGAGCCAGCCCGTGTGGCGGATGCCGTAGCCAAACTCACCCTGCGCCACGTCGTCATCACCAGCGTGGACCGTGACGACCTTCCCGATGGGGGCGCCGCCCATTTCGCCGCGGTGATCGCCGCCATCCGTGCCGCGGCGCCCAGCACGACAATCGAGGTTCTAACGCCTGATTTCCTCCGCCGGCCCGGCGCGGCCGAGACGCTCGCCACCGCCGCCCCGGACGTCTTCAACCACAATCTGGAAACCATTCCGCGTCTCTATCCGACAATCCGCCCAGGCGCGCGTTACTACCAGTCGCTGCGCCTCCTCGATGAGGTCAAGCGCCTTGTGCCGCGGATTTTCACTAAGTCCGGCCTGATGCTGGGCTTGGGAGAAACGCGGCCGGAGATCGGCCAGGTGATGGACGATCTGCGCATCGCCGATGTCGATTTCATCACGCTGGGCCAGTATCTGCAGCCCACGCCGCGCCACGCCGCCATCGACCGCTTCGTCAGCCCGGAGGAGTTCGCAGACTATGCCACCATGGCGCGGGCCAAGGGGTTCAGCCAGGTCGCTTCCTCGCCGCTGACCCGCAGTTCCTATCACGCGGACGCCGATTTCGCCGAGTTGGCCAGAACCCGCGCGGCCCGCCTGGCGTCCTGAACCCATGCCCACCTTCTCCGACCGCGTGGCGATCCCCTATCGGCCCGAGCAGCTTTTCGATCTGGTGGCCGATGTGGGCAAATACCCCGAGTTCCTGCCCTGGTGCACCGGCGCGCACGTGCGAAGCCGCACCGAAAGCGAGTTGCTGGCCGATCTGACCATCGGCTTCGGCCCGTTCCGCGAGAGTTTTACCTCCCGCGTCAGCCTTGAGCGGCCGGAGCGCATCCGCGTCACCTATGAAAACGGACCCTTCCGCTACCTGAATAACCAATGGACCTTCACCGCGGCGCCGGCCGGCACGCAGGTGCATTTCTGGGTCGATTTCGAATTCCGCAACCGCCTGCTGCAAAAGGCGATAGGGGTCGTGTTCGGCGAGGCGGTGAAACGAATGGTAAGCGCGTTTATCAAACGCGCTCGGGACACTTACGGACCGCCACAGACAATCCCTATGTCGGGCTCTCAAGTCTCGCAGGCCGCGGCGCGGTCATGATGCAAAGGAGTATGCCCATGCGAAGCGGTGCATTGATAATGGCGCTGTATCTGACCAGCACGTTGTGCGCCTGTGCCCAGCCGGGTCCGGACGGCCCACCGCCGGGCTATGCGGGGCAACCTGGCTACGGCCAGGATGGCGGACCGCCGCCGGGCTATGGCGCGGGCCAAGGCGCGCCGCCCGCCTATGCGCAGCAGGGCTGGGCGGGCGGCATGCAATCCGCACCCGCCCAGGGACAACCAAGCGGGCCGCCGCCGATGGCTCAGGGGGCGCCCCCCGCGGAGGAACATGGCGGCATGGCTGCCAAGTTCCGTCGCGCCAACACGACAGGCGATGGCAGGCTGACCCAACAGCAAGCGCAGGCCGGGGGTATGGGCGGAGTAGCCAGGCATTTCGCGGAGGTCGATCGCGACCAGAAGGGATATGTGACATTGCAGGACGTGCGGGCCTGGCACCAGGCCAAGCATGCCCAGAAGATGCAGCGGCAGGCGCAGGGGCAGACGGCCGGTGCACAAGGGCCCGGGTATCCGCCGCCGGCGCCTGCCAGCGGCCAGCAATACTGAGAATGGAGTTTGGGGAGCGGCGTCTGCTCCCCAGCCCCTGCTTTGTCGGCTTACGAGGCGAGCAAGGCCTGCGTATGCCTGGCGATCATGCTTTCCTCATCGGTCGGAACGACCCAAATCTCCGGTGATGCGCCAGGCGCACTGATGCGTCGCGCGCCGTGGGTTTCGCACGCCGATGCGATCGCGGCACCCAGCCAGGTCAGACGGGCACAGATGGTTTCGCGTAAGCGGGCGTCGTGCTCGCCAATGCCGCCCGTAAAGACGAGGCCATCCAGCCCGCCCATTGCCCCGGCAAGCCGCGCCACCTCGCCGGCCAGGCGATAGGCAAACAGGTCGATTGCCTCGCGCGCTTCGGGCGCATCGCTTGCAGCGAGCGTGCGCATGTCCGCACTGATACCCGATACGCCCAGCAGGCCGGAATTGTGGTAGAGCAAATCGGCCAGCGCCTCGGGCGAAAAGCCCCTCGATTGCAGCAGATAAAGCAGCGCGCCGGGATCGATCGCGCCGGGCCGCGTGCCCATGACAAGGCCGTCCAGAACGGAGAAGCCCATCGTGGTTTCAATACTGCGGCCATCGAGCGTGGCACACAGACTGGCGCCATTGCCCAGATGAGCCAAGATGACGCGGCCGCGCGCCAGATCGGGCGTCAGTTCGCGCAGGCGGCCGGCGACGTATTCGTAGGATAGGCCGTGAAAGCCGTAGCGGCGCAGACCCAGGGCGCTGGGCAAGGCAATGCGCTTGGCCAGGGCGGGCATGCCGCGATGAAAGGCCGTATCGAAGCAGCCAACCTGCACCAGATGGGGATGGCTGCGCGCAAGGCGGCGGACCGGGGCCAGATTGTGCGGCTGGTGCAGCGGCGCGAGCGGAACCAGCGTCTCCAGCTTGGCCAAGATCGCGTCATCGATGCGGACCGGATCACCAAATTCGTCACCGCCATGAACGATGCGGTGACCGACAGCGGCCAAAGTCGCACCGTTCAGCTGGCGGTCCAGCCAGGCCAGCAACGGGGCGAGAGCCTCCTCCTGCGTGCTGCCTGGCAGGGCGGGCGGCGCGAGCGTCCGATGATCGGCATCTTCCGCCGAAATACACGGCGTTTTGCCGATATTCTCGATCTGCCCACGCAGGATGGGCCGCGCGTCATCGGCAAAGACGGCGAATTTCAGGCTGCTTGAGCCCGCGTTGAGAGTGAGGATGTTGGTCATGCACGGCGCTCGCGGACAGACTTATTGCAAAAGCGTGGGCAGGCCAGCGACTCTGCCCTTTCGCCACCGGCACGCTTGCCGGCGCGCCTAGCTGGAGCCTGAGGTCCCAAACTCAGAAAGCTTAAGCCGATCCCTGCCACTTCCAGTCCCTGATCTCCGGCATATCCTCCCCGTGCGTACGCACATAGCGCGTGTGCTCCACCAACTTTTCCCGTATCTCCTGCTGCGCATAGGCGCCAATATCCACCAGGCGCGGCACGCGGGAAATAGCGTCCGACATCAGGTGAAAGCGATCGAGCTGGTTGAGCACGACCATATCGAAAGGCGTGGTCGTCGTTCCCTCATCCATGAAACCGTGCACGTGAAAGCGCGCATGATTGCTGCGATTATAGATCAGGCGGTGAACGAGCGCGGGATAGCCGTGGAAGGCAAAGACCACGGGTTTATCGCAGGTGAAAATGGCGTCGAACGCCTCGTCAGATAGGCCGTGCGGGTGGGCGGATTTCGGTTGCAAGGTCATCAGGTCCACGACATTGACGACGCGCAGACGCAGATCCGGGAGACGCTTGCGCAGCAGATCGACCGCGGCCAGACATTCCAGCGTCGGCACATCGCCGGCACACGCCATGACGACATCAGGCTCGCCATCGTGGTCATTGCCGGCCCATGGCCATATGCCCAGGCCCGCGTCGCAATGGGCAATCGCCTCCTGCATGGTCAGCCATTGCGGTTCATCCTGCTTGCCGGCGATGATGACATTGATGCGGTCCCAACTGCGCAGGCAATGATCGGTCACCCAAAGCAGCGTGTTGGCGTCGGGCGGCAGATAGATGCGCGCAAGGTCGGCGCGCTTGTTGGCGACGTGATCCATGAAGCCCGGATCCTGGTGACTGAATCCGTTGTGGTCCTGTCGCCAGACATGCGATGTCAGCAGGTAATTCAGCGAAGCGATAGGGCGCCGCCACGCCAGCGCACGCGAGCCTTTCAGCCATTTGGCGTGCTGGTTGACCATGGAATCGACAATGTGGGTGAAGGCCTCGTAACACGAAAACAGGCCATGCCGCCCCGTCAGCAGATAGCCTTCCAGCCAGCCTTGGCAATTATGCTCGCTGAGGATCTCCGCGACGCGGCCGGTGGCGCTGAGATGTTCGTCATCCTCGGCAACCGTTTGCGCGTCCCATGTACGGCCCGTGGCATCGAACAGCGCCTGCAGGTGGTTGGATGCGGTCTCATCCGGGCCGAATACACGGAAATTACGCGTGGCCGCGTTCTCGCGCATTACGTCGCGAAGGAACTGCCCCATGATTTGGGTCGTCTCTGCGGTCGTGGTGCCGGGTTCGGTCACGGGAACGGCGTAGGCGGTGAAATCGGGCATGCGCAATGGGCGGCGCAGCGTGCCGCCGTTGGCGTGCGGGTTGGCACTCATACGGCGCTCGCCGCGTGGCGCCAGTGTCCCGATGTCCGCGCGCGGACGTCCCGCTTCATCGAAGAGCTCGTCCGGCCGGTAGCTACGCATCCACGCCTCCAGCAGCGCCACATGCTCGGCCGTGTCCATATCGGGTATCGGCACCTGGTGGGCACGCCAGGACCCCTCGGTCTTCTTGCCGTCGACAATTTTCGGCCCTGTCCAGCCCTTCGGGCTGCGCAACACGATCATTGGCCAATGCGGGCGCGAGGCGTTACCCGCACGCGCGGCGGCCTGGATGGCGGCAATTCCATCCGCCGCGCGGTCCATTGCCGCGGCCATGGCCTGGTGCATGCGCGGCGGATCGTCGCCCTCGACGAAAATTGGATCGTGGCCATAGCCGTTCAGCAGCGCCGTCAGCTCGGCCCGCGGAATGCGCGCCAGCACGGTGGGATTGGAGATCTTGTAGCCATTCAGATGCAGGATCGGCAGCACCGCGCCGTCCTGTGCCGGGTTGATGAATTTGTTGCCGTGCCAGGCGGCGGCAAGCGGCCCGGTTTCCGCCTCGCCATCGCCTATGACGCAGGCGGCGATCAGGTCCGGGTTGTCCAGCACGGCGCCATAGGCATGAGCCAGCGAATAGCCGAGTTCGCCGCCCTCGTGGATCGAGCCTGGCGTTTCGGGTGCCGCGTGACTGGGGATGCCGCCTGGAAAAGAGAATTGGCGGAACAGCCGCAGCAGCCCGGCCTCGTCGCGCGAGACGTCCGGGTAAAGTTCGGAATAGGTGCCGTCCAGCCAGGCGCTGGCCAAAACGCCGGGCGCGCCGTGGCCTGGCCCGGCGATGAAGAGCACATTGAGGTCGCGCGCGCTGATGAGGCGGTTGAGGTGGACGTAGATGAAATTAAGCCCCGGCACGGTGCCGAAATGGCCAAGCAGCCGGGGTTTGATGTGCGCGTGGGCGAGCTTTTCGCGCAGCAGCGGGTTGGCCAGCAAATAGACCTGGCCCACGGAGAGGTAATTGGCCGCGCGCCACCAGGCATCGGTGGCGGAAAGCTCGGGCTCGGAGAGGGGGCCGGAAGGATCAGGGCGGAGGCTGACGGTCATGGGCGAAATCCTGGCGCGGCATGAGGCGAGCGGATACGGTGGCATCAAGCCCCCACCGGCGCCTTCGTTTCTTGCGAAACTTTGACGACCGGAGGCGAAGCGCGGGGATGAAGAACGCGACATTGCGGCGCCTGCTGGTGGTGCTTGCCACTTCCGCCCCTGGGCTCGGGGCGCGGCATGCGGCCGCGGACGTGCCCGCAGCCATGAGCTTCGCCGGCGCGCCTGCCGCGCTCGCGCGCCTGTTCCAGGCGCCTTCCGCCCGTCCGGAATGGTTCACCCCGGCGTTTGTGGCGCAGGTGCCGATCGAGAAACTCAAAGCGGCCATAGAAGGTGTGACCAGCCGGTTCGGCGCATTCAGGAGCGTTGAGGGCAGCGGGCTGGATTACGACGTGCATTTTGAGCGGGGGATCGTGCATGCGCGCGTTGTGCTGGATCATGCCGGCCTGATCGCCGCATTGGTGATGTGAGGAAGGCGGGCACCCTTTCCGCCGCCAGCCCATGACCCGCCGCTAGTGACATCCCCCCCACCATCGGCTACGCCCGCATTCGGGCAGCCCCTCGGGAAAGGCGTGGCACACTCGGATGGAATCGCGCATCGAGCGCCTCTGTGTAGCCCAAGGGCTGAAGATGACCGGCCAGCGCCGCCTCATCGCCCGCGTGCTCTCCGACGCCGCCGACCATCCCGATGTCGAGGAGCTCTATCGCCGCTCCTCCGCGCTCGACCCGCGCATTTCTATCGCCACTGTCTATCGCACCGTGCGCCTGCTGGAGGAGCGCGGCATCCTGGAGCGGCGCGATTTCGGCGGCGGACGCGCCCGTTACGAGCCCACCGAGCACGGCCGGCACTACCACCTGATC
>CAXUNZ010000067.1:0-13991 GCA_964252525.1 uncultured Acetobacteraceae bacterium | reverse complement strand
GCCGTAACCCCACCTCATCACCCATCCACAGACCAAGGACCCTGCCCCAGTGGCGTTCGCCCCAGCCAAGTTCGTGCGCGATGTGCGCGCCGAAGCCGCCCGCGTCACCTGGCCCAGCCGGCGCGAAACCGGCATGACAACCCTGCTGGTCGTGGTCATGGCGGTATTGACCGCGATCTTCTTCCTGGCCGTGGATTACGCAATCGGCTTCGGCGTGCGCGCGCTCTTCGCCGGCACGGTCTGAGGAAAGCAGAGAGACCATGGCCAAACGCTGGTATGTCGTTCACGTCTATTCGGGCTTCGAAAAGAAGATCGCCGCCGCCATCAAGGAACAGGCGGCCCAGAAGGGGCTGGCCGACCACATCGACGAAATCCTCGTCCCCTCCGAGGAAGTCGTCGAGGTCCGGCGCGGCCAGAAGGTCAATTCCGAACGCAAATTCTTTCCCGGCTATGTGCTGGTGAAGATGGAACTGACCGACGATGCCTGGCACCTGGTCAAGAACACGCCCAAGGTCACCGGCTTCCTCGGCACCAAGATGCGCCCCAGCCCGATCACCGAGGCCGAGGCCGAGCGCATCATGAAGCAGAGCTTGGAAGGGGCGGAGAACCCGCGCCCCTCCATCATCTTCGAAATCGGCGAGCAGGTGCGTGTGGCCGACGGCCCCTTCACCAGCTTCAACGGCACGGTCGAGGAGGTCGACGAGGAAAAGGGCCGGGTGAAGGTGTCGGTCTCCATCTTCGGCCGATCGACACCCGTGGAGCTGGAATACAGCCAGGTGGAAAAGGCGTGAGAGACGCGCCGAGGCTTGGGGGCGCGCGCGGCCCTGGTGTATGCAGCGCCATGAGCAAGCGACTCGCCCGCCCTGCCCTGTTGATGGCCGGCTGCCTGGCCCTCGCCGGCTGCCAGACCTTCAAATCCCTGCTGCCCTGGGACACGGCCGACGACGAGGAGCCCACCCTGCATCTGGAGCAGGAAAGCCCCGCCCTGCTCTACAGCAATGGCATCGATGCGCTGCGAAAGCAGAGCTACACGACCGCCGTGCGCCATTTCGACGCCATCCAGCAGAACTACCCCTACAGCCCATGGGCCACCAACGCCCAGCTGATGGACGGCTACACCGAATACCGCCGCAACCAGTACACCGAGGCCGTCGCCCAGCTCGACCGTTTCATCCAGCTCCATCCTTCCAACAAGGATGTGGCCTACGCCTATTATCTCCGCGCGCTGTGTTACTACGAACAGATCGCCGACATTTCGCGCGACCAGAAAGGCACCGACGAAGCCGAAACCGCTTTGCAGGAAGTGGTCAACCGTTTCCCCGACAGCGCCTATGCCCGCGATGCGCGGCTGAAAATCGATCTGTGCCGGGACCATCTCGCCGGCAAGGAAATGGAAATCGGACGTTATTACGAAAAACAGCACCTCTACGCCGCGGCCATCGGCCGCTACCAGCGCGTGGTCGATGATTTCCAAACCACCAACCACACGCCGGAAGCGCTGGCGCGCCTGACCGAAATCTATCTGAAAATGGGACTGGTGGGGGAGGCGAAACGCACCGCCTCCGTGCTGTCCTATAATTATCCCGGCAGCCCCTGGTATCAGAACAGCTGGAATCAGCTGGTCAGCGTGAACGCGGTGCAGGGGCAGGCATCGTTGGGAAATTCGCCGGGACATCCGGGGTTTATATCACGGGCGTGGAACTGGGCGTTCTGAAGGAAGGTCTTCTTTTTTGAAAAAAAGAAGCAAAAAACTTTTGCAACTTGGCTTACGAGTTGCGGCGAGTTCCGCTTCAACTTTCAAAAGTTTTTTGGTCCTTTTTTTCAAAAAAGGACTGCTTCCTTGCTAACCGGCCTCTCCATCAGAGACGTCGTCCTCATCGACAAACTGGACCTTTCCTTCGGCCCCGGCTTGACCGTGCTCACCGGCGAAACCGGCGCCGGCAAATCCATCCTTCTCGACAGCCTGGGCCTGGCTCTGGGCGCCCGCGCCGACGCCGGCCTGGTTCGCCAGGGCACGGCGCAGGCCGCGGTCGCCGCCCGCTTCCTCCCTCCGGCCAGCCACGCGGTGCATGCGCTACTGGACGAACTCGGCCTCCCCCACGAGGAGGAAATCGTCCTGCGCCGCGCGGTCGAAAAGACAGGCCGCAGCCGCGCCTGGGTGAACGACGCACCTGTCGGCGCCGCGGCCCTGCGCCAGCTCGGCCTGCTGCTGGTCGAGGTCCAGGGCCAGCACGACCAGATGGGCCTGGCCGATCCCGCCGGCCATCTGCGCCTGCTGGACGCATACGGCACCTCACCCGACCTTCTGGCAACGCTGGCCGGCACCCACCGCGCCTGGCGCGCGGCCGAGGAGCGCCTGACCAGCGCCCGCGCCGCCATTGCCGCCGCGAGGCGCGAGGAAGAATTCCTGCGCCACGCCGTGACCGAACTGGACGCGCTCGCCCCCGAAGAGGGTGAGGAGACGCGGCTGGCCGAGACGCGCCTGCGTCTGCAACAAGGCGAAAAACGCGCCGAAGCCATCGAAGCGGCCCTGCACGAACTCGCTCCGCGCGACCGCCGCAGCCACCCGCCCGCCGCCGCCCTGCGCGCCACCTGCCGCGTGCTCGAACGCCTCAAGCCCACCGGCGCCGAAACCGACGATGCGGTCCTCGCCCCGATCATGGCCGCCATAGAACGCGCCGAGGAGGCGATCGCGGAGGCCGAGACGCTGCTCTCGCGCCTGGCATCGGAGGCCGACGCCGATCCGCGCCTGCTGGAACATACCGAGGAGCGGCTGTTCGCCCTTCGCGCCGCCTCACGCAAGCATGGCGTGCCGGTCTCGGCACTCACCACCCTGCTCGCCGATCTGCGCGGCCGGCTCGCGGCGTTGGACCACGGCGAGGCGGAGATCGATGCCATGGTGCGCGCGCTGGCCACGGCGCGCACGCGCTACGCCGCCGCGGCCGAGCAGGTCTCGACCGCGCGGCGGCAGGCCTCCGGGAGGCTGGAGCAGGCGGTGGCCACCGAGCTGCCGCCCTTGCGCCTCGAAAAGGCGCGCTTCTACGCCCGTGTAGAAACGCTGCCCGACACCGAGTGGGGCGCCCACGGCGCGGATTCCGTGCGCTTCCTGATTTCGACCAATCCCGGCCAGGCGCCTGGAGCGCTCGGGCGCGTCGCTTCCGGCGGCGAGCTTTCGCGCCTGATGCTGGCGCTCAAAGTCGCCTTCTCCGCCGGCGGATCGGTGCCGACGCTGGTGTTCGACGAGGTCGATAGCGGCATCGGCGGAGCGACCGCCGCCGCGGTGGGTGATAGACTGGCCCGTGTGGCCGAGGGTGTGCAGGTGCTGGTTGTCACCCACAGCCCGCAGGTGGCCGCGCGCGGCGCCGCGCACATGGTGGTTTCCAAGGGCGAACGCGCGGGACGGACGGAAACCTGTGTCGCCGCCCTCGATACGCAGGCCCGGCGCGAGGAAATCGCGCGCATGCTCGCCGGCGAAGTGGTTACCGAGGCCGCCCGCGCGGCGGCGGTGAGCCTGCTGCATGCCGGATGACGCGCTGAAGCTTGCCGCGGCCGAATTGGCGCGGCTGGGCGAGGAGATCGCGCGCCACGATCAGGCCTATCACGGCCAGGATGCGCCCCTGATCAGCGATGCGGACTACGATGCCTTGCGCGCGCGCTTTGCGGCATTGGCGGCACAATTTCCGGATGCCGTGCCCGCCAATTCGCCGGCGCGGCGCGTCGGCGCGGCGCCCGCCGACGCGTTCGGCAAAGTGCCGCACCGCGTGCCGATGCTTTCCCTGGATAACGTCTTTTCGGCTGAGGGTTTTGGCACCTTTGTTGCGCGCGCGCGGCGCTTTCTCGGCCTGGGCGAGGAGGCGGGCCTGGCTTTCGTCGGCGAGCCCAAGATCGATGGCTTGTCCATTTCGCTGACCTACGAAGACGGCGTTTTCGTGCGCGGCGCCACGCGCGGCGATGGCGCCATCGGCGAGGATGTGACGGCCAATTTGCGCACGATCGCCGCCCTGCCCAAGCGGTTGCGCGGCAAGGCACCGGCACTGATTGAAATCCGCGGCGAAGTGTTCATGACCAAGGCCGATTTCCTGGCGATGAACGAGGCGCAGGCCGCTTCCGGCGCGCGCCTGTTCGCCAACCCGCGCAATGCCGCGGCCGGCAGTCTGCGCCAGCTCGATGCTTCGATTACCGCGGAACGGCCGCTCTCGCTGTTCGCTTACGCCATGGGGGAGAGCAGCGCGGCGGTGGCGGCCACGCATGCCGAATACCTGAATCGCCTGGCGGCGTGGGGCTTTGTCGTCAACCCGCTTTCGCGCGTGCTGGAGGACGCCGATGCCGCGGCCGCTTTTTACGATGAAATCGCCCAGGAGCGTTCCGCACTGGCCTACGACATCGATGGCGTGGTCTTCAAAATCAACGATCTTGCCTATCAGCGCAGGCTGGGCTTTGCCGGCCGCGAACCACGCTGGGCGACAGCGTGGAAATTCGCGGCCGAACGCGCGATGACGCGCCTGGAGGACATACGCATCCAGGTGGGACGCACCGGGGCGCTGACGCCCGTTGCCGTGCTGGAGGCCGTGAACGTGGGCGGCGTCATCGTCACCCGCGCCACCTTGCACAACGAGGATGAGATCGCGCGAAAGGACATTCGCGTGGGCGATACCGTGGTGCTGCAACGCGCGGGCGATGTCATTCCGCAGATCGTTTCGGTCGTGCTGGAGCGGCGGCCGGCGGATGCGGTGGCCTTTGCGGCGTTATCCGTGTGCCCGATCTGCGGCAGCCACGCCGTGCGCCCGCCTGGCGAGGCGGTGCGCCGCTGCACCGGCGGCCTGATCTGTGCCGCGCAGACCGTCGAACGGCTGATTCATTTCTGCGCGCGCCGCGCCTTCGATATCGATGGCATGGGCGAAAAGACAATTGTCGCCTTTCACGACCTCGGCTGGCTGAGCGGGCCCGCGGACGTGTTCCGTCTGCCGGCGCGGGAGGAGGAGATCGCCGCGCTCGAAGGCTGGGGTGCGCTTTCGGCCGCCAACCTGGTGCGCGGCATCGAGGCACGGCGCACAATCGGGCTCGCGCGTTTCATCTTCGCACTGGGTATCCGCCGCATCGGCGAGAACAACGCCAAGCTGCTGGCCCGCCATTATGGGGATTTCGCGCATTGGCGCGCGCAGATGATCGAGGCAACCACCATAGGATCCGACGCACGGTCCGCACTCGGCAGCATCATCGGCGTGGGCGAGGCGATCGCGGAGGAACTCACGGAGTTTTTTGGCGAGCCGCGCAATCTGGCCGTGCTGGATGAGCTGGCCGCGCTGCTGACAATCGAGTCCGCGCGGGCGCAAACCGGCGGTAATGCCGCGCTGGCCGGAAAGATCGTGGTTTTCACGGGGACGTTGCAGACCATGACCCGGCCGGAGGCCAAGGCGACCGCGGAGGCGCTGGGTGCGAAGGTGACCGATAGCGTGTCCAAAAAGACGGATTTGGTGATCGTTGGCGCCGATGCCGGCAGCAAGGCAAAAAAGGCCGCAGAGCTGGGTGTCAGGATTATGAGCGAGGATGAGTGGAAGGAAAGTGTTGGGGGGGATGTGCCATCCCCCCCAAACCCCCCGTCATTCTGACCGCTGTATCAGCGTCTCCAGTAAATTTCGGAGGGAAACGGGTATTGCAGTGCTCCGTCGGCTCTCTCGGTCGATCATGACAAGCGTCGTGCGGCCGGTGGCGAAGCATTTGTCCTTGAGGAACACGGCTTGCCCCATGGCATAGGAGGAACGCCCTATCGCCACGATCCTGGTGCCGATATCCACCCTTGCGGGCCAGTGCAGCTCCCGCCGGTAATCGATCTCGACTCTGGCCATCACGATGAGTGAGGTGCGCGGCACATGCCGAAATAGATGCGCGTGCGAAAACGCCGTGCGGCCGCTCTCCAGCAGCGCCGCGAAGGCCACGTTGTTGACATGGCCGATCATGTCCGTGTCGCTGAAGCGCACATTCTCTACCTGAAAATATTTGTAGGCGTCGCGGCTGGTGAAATCTTCCATTCACGACCGCTCCAACGGCGCGCAAGCCTTCCCCAGCCAGTCAGCCACCGCCGCTGGCAACAGGGGTCCGACCTCGCGCAGCACGCGCGCATGATAGGCATCGATCCAGGCAATTTCATCGGCGCGCAACAGGGCGGGATCGATCAGCACCCGGTCATAGGGGGCGAGCGTCAGATCCTCGAACCGCAGGAATGGCTTGGCGCCAGGCAAATCGGCGGGGCGTACGAGCAGCAGGTTTTCGATGCGTATGCCATGCGATCCAGGCAGATAGAAGCCGGGCTCGTTGGACACGATCATGCCCTCGGCCAGTACGGCGGGCCGCAGATGCGGCGAGATGGAGATGGGCCCTTCGTGAACCGAGAGGTAACTGCCGACACCGTGGCCGGTGCCGTGATCGTAATCCAGACCCACCTGCCACAACGCGGCACGCGCGAAAGCGTCCAGCCGCACGCCCGCAACGTCCTGCGGGAACACGGAAGTCGCAATCGCCACGTGACCCTTCAGCACGCGCGTATATTGATCGCGCAAAGCGGCGGGCGGTGCGTCCGGCCCGGTCCAGATCGTGCGCGTCACATCCGTGGTGCCGTCGAGATACTGGCCGCCGCTGTCGATCAAATACATTTCGTTGGGATTGATCGCGCGATTGCTCTCCTGCGTGGCACGGTAATGCATGATGGCGCCGTGTTCACCGGCGCCGGAGATGGAGGGAAAGCTGACGCCGCGGAACAGCGCGCCCTCGGCGCGGAATGCCTCCAGCCTGTCGCTGGCGGAGATTTCGGTTTCTCGCCCGCCCGCGTCGCGCAGCCAGAGGAGGAATTGGCAGAGCGCCACCGCATCGCGCAAATGCGCGGCGCGCGCGCCATCCTGTTCGGTGGCGTTCTTGCATGCCTTGGGCACCAGGCACGGATCGACCCCGTGCACGACCGTGGCGCCGGCCGCGCGCAGCGTGTCTGCAAACCACGCCGCGGTGTTGGTGGCATCGACGCGCACGCGCTTGCCGGCGAAATGGCCGAGCGCGGCAGGCAGAGCGGCGCGTTCGGCAACGCCAATCTGGTTGCCAAGCCAGGCGCGTGTCTCGCCCGGCAATTTGCCGCCGTCCATGAAAAGATCGACATGCGCATCGGCATGTAGCAGCCCGAATCCCAGCGCCATCGGCGTGGATTGGACATCGGAGCCCCGAATGTTCAGCAGCCAGGCCAAGGATGCGGGATCGCTGATCACCGCCGCGTCCTGTTTCTGCGCGGCCAACGTCGCCGCGAGCGCCTCTCGCTTGGCGGCACTGCTCTGGCCTGCATAGTCCAGCGCGTGCGGCAATGCAGGACCGGCGGGCGGCGCGGGACGATCGTGCCAATTGGGATCGACAGGATTGGTGCCGGCGCGCAGCCTAATGCCCGCGTCGCGGAATGGCCGCAACGCTTCCTCGCTGGTCAGCCAAGGATCGTAGCCCAACACCCCCGCGCCGATGCGCGCAGCAATCCAGGGTGCCGGCGGCGTTTCGGTCAGATGCAGGCGCTGCCACAACGCGCCGTCTGTCTGCGAGGCAAGCTGCAGCACGTAGCGCCCATCGCTCCAGATCGCCGCCTCGCCGGCGAAGACGCACGCCATGCCCGCGCTGCCGGTAAAGCCGGTGAGCCACGCCAAACGTTCGGCGCTCGCGGGCAGGTACTCGGCCAGATGTTCGTCGGTGTGCGGGACCAGGAAGCCGGCAAAGCCCTGCGCGGCGATCGTGGCGCGCACGGCGGCCAAGCGTTCGGAGAAATTCATCGTAAAAACCCCAGAAAGGAAGAGCCTTCTTTTTCTGAAGAAAAAGAAGCAAAAAGACTTTTACTCGTTAGGCAAACTGACAAAAGTTTTTTGCTTCTTTTTTTCAAAAAGGAAGCGCTTTCTTCCTTCACTTCCGCAGCACCACAGTCCGCCAGTTGCCTTCGGCGAGCACCCGCTCCAGCCGCAAGCCCTGCCGCCGGTGCGCCGCCAGCACCGCACGCATTTGCGTTTCCAGCAATCCCGCCAAGATCGCCGTACCGCCGGGCGCAAGATGCGCCGCTAGATGGCGCGCCATCAAACATAGAGGACGCGCCAGGATGTTTGCGAACACCAGATCGAACACCCTGCCACGCCTGACCGCCTGCGCCTGCCACCCATTGCCCTGCTTGCACACCACGCGCGAGCCGAGGCGGTTCAGCCGCGTATTCTGCCGTGACACCGCGACCGACCACGGATCGATATCCACCGCCAACACGCGCCGATGCAGCAAGGAGGCCGCGCCCATGGCCAATATGCCGCTCCCGCACCCCATATCCAGAATGGCACGCGGCCGGCGGTATGCCACACGCTCCAGCGCACGCAAACACCCGCGCGTGGACCCATGCTCGCCGGAGCCGAAAGCCAGCCCCGCGTCCAGCATCAAGGTCACGCGTCCCCGCGCGCGCGCCTCTGTCACATGCGTGCCGCGTACCGCAAATCGCCGGCCGATCAGTTGTTCGGGAAAGCCGTCATAGACGCGCGCCAGCCAACCATCGCCATCCGTATTCTGCCTGTGCAGCGCGGGCGCAATTCCGGTGGCAAATTCCGCCATCGTCAAGCCGGCGGTCAGCACGCCGTCAGCGCCCTGCGGCTTGACACCTTCCACGCGCCAAGTACCGGCCGTCTCATCGGCAATGAAAATGCCCACGGCGAGACAAGCATCCGCCAATGCCTGCTCGAAGGCGGGCACCGCCTGCGCCGGCACGACAACCGACACGGTCTCCAAAGGAATCAGACGCTGCCTCACGCCTTTTCCACAAACCGGTCCATGACGCGCTTTTGCCCGGCATGTTCGAATTCGATATCGAGCTTGTCCTCATCGACCGCGGTGACGTGCCCGTAGCCGAATTTCTGATGGAACACGCGCTGGCCGACATCCAGGCTATCCTGGCGGGCCGGCCGCGCCGCTTGCTCCCATACGGGCGGCGTCAGGCCGCGCCGCGCCATTAATGGGCCGCCATTGAACACCGATGGCGCCATGACGCGCCGCTCCCGCTGCAAGGCGGCCGAGCCCGTGCGCTCGACATGCGCTTCGGGCAATTCATCGATGAAGCGGCTGGGGATGCTGCTTTGCCAATTGGCGTAGATGCGCCGATTGCCGGCGAAACTGACAATGGCGCGCCGGCGCGCCCGTGTCAGGCCGACATAGGCCAGCCGCCGTTCCTCCTCGAGCGATTTGTTGCCGCCTTCGTCCAGCGCGCGCTGGTTGGGAAACAGCCCCTCCTCCCAGCCGGGCAGAAACACCGTCTCGAACTCCAGACCTTTCGCCGCGTGCAGGGTCATCAGAAACACGCGGTCATCTCCCGCCTGTTCGTCATTTTCCATGACCAGGCTGACATGCTCCAGAAAGCCGCCCAATGTTTCGTAATCCGCCAGCGCGCGCACGAACTCCTTGAGGTTGTCCAAGCGCCCCGGCGCCTCGGGCGATTTGTCGGCCTTCCACATGCCCGTATATCCGCTTTCATCGAGCATCGTGGCCAAAGTCACGACATGCCCTTCGCGGCCAAGCATGTCCCGCCAGGTCTCAAAGCCGCGCATCAATTCGAGCAAGCCATCGCGCACGCGTCCCTTCAACGCACCCGCCTGCGCCAGGCCTGAAGCGGCCACGCTCAGCGGCACGCCCTGCGCGCGCGCGGCCTCGTGCATGGTGCGCAACGCGCCATCGCCAACGCCTCGCCGAGGTACATTGACGATACGCTCGAACGCCAGATCGTCCGCCGGCTGCGCCAGCACGCGCGCGTACGCGATCGCATCACGGATTTCCGCGCGCTCATAGAATCGCAAACCGCCGACTACGCGATAGGGAATACCCAGCGTGATCATCCGCTCTTCGAAGGACCGCGTCTGATGGCCCGCGCGCACCAAAATCGCCATTTCCGCAAGCTTATGGCCTTCGCGCCGCTGCGCCTCGATGCGCTCGCCCACCATGCGCGCTTCCTCATCGGAATCCCACAGGCTGACCACGGAGACAGGATCGCCGGCTGAATCGTTGCGGCCCGAACGCAGTGTCTTGCCAAGCCGTCCTTCGTTATGGGCAATCAACCCCGCCGCCGCGCCAAGAATCGGCGCCGTGCTGCGGTAATTGCTCTCCAGCTTGACGATTTTGGCGCCCGGGAAATCCCGCTCGAAGCGCAGGATGTTTTCCACTTCCGCGCCGCGCCATGAATAAATGCTCTGATCGTCATCGCCCACACAGCAGATGTTCCTGCTCTGCTGCGCCAGCAGCCGCAGCCAGAGATACTGCACCACGTTGGTGTCCTGGTACTCGTCCACCAGCACGTAGCGGAACATGCGATGATAGGCGGCCAGCACCTCAGGCTGCGCGCGGAATATCTCCACCATGTGCAGCATCAGATCGCCGAAATCGGTGGCATTCAGCGCCCGCAACCGATCCTGATAGGCGGCATAAAGCGAACCCGCATGTCCGCCGGCGAAATCGCCCGCCTCAGCAGCCGTGACATGCGCCGGCGTCAGACCGCGATCCTTCCAGCGCTGGATCATGCCCATCAACGTCTGCGGCAGCCAGCGTTTGCTATCGATGCGCGCCGACTCCATCACCTGCTTGAGCAGACGCAGCTGATCGTCTGTATCCAAAATGGAAAAACTCGACGTCAACCCGACATGCGCGGCATTGCGCCTGAGCATGCGCGCGCACAACGCATGGAACGTGCCAAGCCATAGCCCCTCGACCTCGCGCCCAAGGATCGCGCCAACCCGCTCGCGCATCTCGCGCGCGGCCTTGTTGGTGAAAGTGACCGCCAACACCTGGCCAGGCGCGGCACGGCCAGACAGCAGGATATGGGCAAAGCGCGTGGTCAACACGCGCGTCTTGCCCGTGCCGGCGCCGGCCAGCACCAGCAACGGCCCGTCCACGGCCTGCACGGCGTCGCGCTGCTCGGGGTTGAGGCGCTCTAGGTAATCGGAAGACACCGGCACTCTATAAGGAAGACTGGGGGAGGTGTGCCATCCCCCCTCAAGACCCTCCGTCCCTACCAGGCGATCGGCGCGCCGGTGTAGTCGATGTAGGCCAGTCCGACTTTGGCGCCGGCCAGGACGTCGGCCATGCCGGTGACGCTCGTTTCCAAATCCAGGGGCGCGCTGGGTCCGCCCATGTCCGTCTTCACCCAGCCCGGATGCATCAGCACCACACGCAGATCGGGATGGCGCTTGGCAAAGCCGATCGCCAGCATGTTCAGCGCCGCCTTGGTTGCGCTGTAAAGCTCGGCCGTGCCGTTGGCGCGAGACAGGCTGCCGAGGCCCGAGGTCATGAACGCCACCGTGCCGCCGGGCTTGAGCAGGCCGAGCAACGCCTCGGCAACCGCCGGCGGGGCGAAGCTGTTGACCAGGAACTGGCTGGCCGCAACCTCGTGCGAGGCCTCAAAGGCTGGTCCCCAGCCGCCGGCGTTCTGGCCCGCCACCACGAAGATCACGTCAAGCCTGGTGCCGGCCAGCGCCGCGGCCAGGCGCGCGCCGGCGTCAGGGGCGGCGACATCCGCCGCCTCGATGCGCAGTTGCGCGCCGTGCTTGCCGGCGAGTTCGGTAAGCCCCGCAGAACCCTTCGGATCCCGGGCCGTGGCAATCACCTGCCACTCGCGCGCCAGGTACTCGCCCGCCAGACCGAGGCCGAGGCCGCGCGACGCGCCAATGAGAAGGATGGTGCCGTGCGTGTTTGTCATGTGCCCGCCTCTCGAATATGGGCGCAAAGATGGGACCGCAGAACGTCGGCCGCCAGAGGATGGGTCGGGATCACTGAACGCCCTGTCGACAACCGAGAATTGCGGACTATTTCTGTTGTAAGGCGGCAAACCCCGCTAGTTTGCGCAGTTCGTGTGAGGAGACGGTGGTGCACTGCGTTCTATGCGGCCTAGCCAAACGATTGCTGGTCAAACTGGTGCCCAGCGTCTTGGCAAAAGAACGCGACTTCGAAACCAAAATCTTCACTTGGCGCCTTCAGCAATGCAACGACAAATCTGTTTGGGCGAGCGAGTTGGACGCCATAGCGGTGTCTCGTGCCAGAGATTTGCTGAAATGCGATACCCAGAATGGGATAGCACAGCTGCACGCACTTGCGGAGAATGGTTCCACCTGGAGCATGCTGCTTCTCGGATGGGCTTACCAGGCAGGCACCGGCGGGAACGTCGATGATGAGAAAGCCGAGGTTTGGTATCGTCGTGCTGCCGAAGCCGGCTGCGAGCAAGCCGAGCTCCGGCTGGCGCAACATAAACTACGTCGGAAAGACCTGGATGCGCTCTCGGCGATGCCGTCGTCCGACCCTGACCAACCCTGGACACCTTCAATGTATTATGCAGCAATCGGCAAGCTCTTGCAGCCGCGAACAGCGTTGCGGTTTGAGGAAGCCCGAAAGTTACTTGAGAAATGTGCATCACGCGGGGACGTGGGCGCGCAGTTGAAGCTCACCGTTCTTTATCTCCATGGAAAATTTGGCTTCAGGCGATTTATGGCTGGACTTAAATGGGCAACGGTCTTTATCACGAATTCAGATTGAATGATTGAAGGCAAGCTGCAATTAATTATTACCGGCGGCAGGGCAAGCTGGAGCCCTGGACGGGATTTCTGGTCGTACTCGGGATGGCAGCGGTCGGATTGACCTCGCACTTGGTGTTGCATTGGATCAATGTCGCGTAGCTATGCTCCCTTGCCAATGAAAGTCGATGCGCCGTCGGTCATATCCGCTGCACGCTATACACCCTCGCCAGCGCCGCCTCGATCTCGGCGGCATGCGCCGGGTCGCGCGCCTCCACCATCACCTCCAGCTGCGCCGCCTGCACGCTCGGCGAGGCGAACAGCCGCTGGTGATTGACCTCGATGATATTGCCGCCCGAGCCGCCGATGCGCGCGGCGATATCGGCCAGCACGCCGGGCCGGTCGGGAATGTCCATGCGCAGCCGCAGCAGGCGCCCATCACGCAGCAGGCCGCGCAGCAGCACATTGGCCAGAATGCGCGCGTCGATATTGCCGCCGCAGATCACCAGGCCCACGCGCTTGCCGGCAAAGCGGCCGGGATGGGCCAGCAGCCCGGCCAAGCCCGCGGCACCGGCACCCTCGGCCACGACTTTGGCGGCGGAAGCGAGCATGGCAATCGCATCCTCCACCGCGGATTCCGGCGCGACCAGAACGGTGTGCACGAGGGCCGCGATGACTTGGCCGGTCAGCGTGCCGACCTCGGCCACGGCGATGCCCTCGGCAATCGTGGCCCCGCCGGCGTGCTCGGCCGCGGCCCCCATGCGCTGCGCCAGCGCCGAATAGGGAGCCACCTGCACGCCGACGATTTCCGTGCCCGGGCTGAGCGCCGCCGTGGCCACGGCGCAGCCGGCAATCAGCCCGCCCCCACCGATCGGCACCAGCAACGCGTCCAGCGGGGGCGCGTCGGCGAGCATTTCCAGCGCCAGCGTGCCCTGACCGGCCATGATGGCGGGATCGTCGTAGGGGTGGATGAAGACCAGGCCTTCGGCTGCGGCCAGATGGCGGGCGTGGGCGGCGGCTTCCTCGACCGTGGCGCCGTGCAGAATGACGCGCGCGCCCCATGCGGCGGTGCCGGAGACTTTGGCCAGCGGCGTGTGCAAGGGCATGACGATGGTGGCTGCCACGCCCTGGCGCGCGGGGTGGCGGGCGACGCCCTGGGCGTGGTTGCCCGCCGACATGGCGATCACGCCGGCGGCACGTTCGGCTGGCGTGAGGAGCGCCAGGCGATTGGCGGCGCCGCGTTCCTTGAAGGAACCGACGGCCTGAAGGTGGTCGAGCTTGAGGGTGATGTCGGCGCCGGTCAGGCGGGAGAGGACAGCGCTGGGCAGAGTGGGCGTGCGCAGGACATGGCCTTCGATGCGCCGCGCGGCCGCTTCGATGTCGGCAAGGGACAGAACTGGGGGGACCGAGCCGGTCTCCCCAGACCCCCTGTCGAAAGTTACGCCGGCACTGTGC
>CAXUNZ010000066.1:0-14375 GCA_964252525.1 uncultured Acetobacteraceae bacterium | reverse complement strand
GTCGGCGGGCGGGCACGCCTATACGCGCACGCTCTTTGTGAACGCCGGTGGCAAGCCGGTGATCGAGCAGTGGCTGGTGCAAGGCGGTGGGCATGCCTGGTTCGGCGGCAGCGATGCGGGGAGCTACACCGATCCGCGCGGGCCGGACGCGAGCGCGGAGATGCTGCGGTTTTTTGGCGAGCATGGGGGAAGGCGTTCTTAGTGTCTGTCCGGGATTAAGCTTGACTCACATAGTGTCTCACCATCAGCCGGCCGAAAGCCCATTCAGGAATGCAAGTCCGCCATGGTTGAGGCATTGCCAATCTTGGCCGGTCTGCAACACCGGTTGAGCCAGGCAATTCGGCCAAATGCGATAGCCGCGGGAAGGTGGGGCCATTCCCTCCCAACCGGTACCGTCTTTCGTTTAGGTAGGGCGTCCGATGAACGACGGGGATTCGGCGGACCTGACAAGGTCCCGCCATTCTTTCCGCAAATAGTGCTGATCTGACGCGACGTGCTTAATTGGAATAGGTCGGGGGCGCGGACGCGCCGACTGCGTCCATATCGAATATCAGCGTATTGCCACTGCCTGCGCCTTTCACGCTAAAAACGGGCGTGCCGCAAAACCGCCCCGTCATGGCCGGGCTGAGCGGACCCGCCTGACGCCGTTTCGGTTCGATGCCAATCCAGCAATTCCCGTCCCGCGGCATGTCCGTGCCGATGTAGTAACGAACCCCCCGCTTGCGCAGCACCGAAAGCAGCGGCGCCTGCCGCGCAATGTCGCGAAGGAGTTCGCGATCCTCGACGAGGCCCTCGAGCTGAAAGATAGGCGCGCCGGACAGGAAGGCGGGTGTGCCGGCCTGATCGCCCATGGCGTATGTGCCGCGATGCGTCGCCATGAACGGAAGCAACGCGCTGGCCTGGGTGAACATGGCGTTGGAGTCCGGACCCTGGTGAAGGTAATGCGCGGCGACATCGGCTGTGGCGAGCACGATCCCGAACAGCAATCCCGCAACCGCCGCCAAGGGCGTGACCGAAATTGCCTTTGTGCGCGCCAGGAATCCACTGATCGTGATGAAGGCGAAGGGCAGCGCGATCACGATGGGGTAGAGGTACCACTCCCAAAGGATCCAGTCGCTCCTGACCGCCAGCGCCAGATAGAACAGCACGGGAAAGGCACAGATGGACGTGCGCAACCGCGCGGCTTGCGTGCTGCTGCGCCAGGTCAGCACGCCGGCGATGGCGCAGACCAGAATGCACCAGGCCGGAAGCGTGATCATGCAAGCGATTACCGGGTCATGGAAGGTCAGCAGTGGTGTCGCGACAGGGCCCGTGTTGAAGAACAACGAAGGGGCGAGCGCCTTGGCCGCCGATGAGAGCGGCAGGATCGCGCCAAAGACGGCGGCGTTGATGCAGAAATAGAGGGCTGAAGGCGCCAGGCCGAGGCAGAGGCGCAGGCCGGCCCGTTGGCGCAGCAGCTTGCAAAGCGCCGGCAGGACGGCGAGGGCGATCACCACCACCAGGATGACCGCATCGACGCGCGCGAAGATGCACGCCGAGGCAAGCAGACCAAAGCGCAGCGGCCGTATGCCCTCGCCGCCCGCACGCTGAGCCTCGGCGATGAAGGCGAGGATGAGGGGCACGGCCAGGATCACCTCCATGCCGGTCAGCGCGGTCGTGGAGAAGGCGACGGCGAAGATGAGCGTGACCGCGATCGTTAGGCCGGGATGCGTGCGGCGTCGGATCAGCAGGGCGGCGACCTGCCAGATGGCGCTTGCATAGGCCAGCAACTGCACGGTCGTCAGAAGCAGAAAAAAGGCGCGGCCGGCGCCTCCGCCGATCAGGAGAAGGAAGGAGATCACCAGCATCCACAAAGGATGGTAGCCGTTTGTGGGGGTGACGCCGTCGAAGCTGGACAGGCCGTGCGCGACGAAGTTCCGGGCGATGACCACGTAGTAGAAGAAATCGTCCATGTAGAAGGCGGGCCAGGAAGCGGGCGCAAAGCGCAGTGGCCGGAGTGTCAGAAGGACGACGAAGGCCAAGGCCGGGAAGGTGGCCGCAGCCATCGCGGCGCGGCGGGGTGGAGAGGATGCGGCGGCGGACATGACGCGATATAGCGCGCCATTAGGGTTCTGGTAACTTTTTTGCCAAGCTGAACCAGATTAATGGACAAGCGTGGTAGCCTTGCCGCCCCTTACAGCCGTTCACGCCGCGCCCAACTTAAATAGAAGACGGGACCGGTTCCTTGTCGCCCTTTGCATAGGACAAGAACGACATGATTTTTCCCGCGCCAGTGACCTCTCCCGACGGCGGCACGGAAGCGGGCGCCATGACCGCTCTGCCGAGCTGGGATCTGGCGGACCTTTACGCCTCGCCTGAGAGCCCGGCGGTCGAGGCTGATCTGGTCACCGCACGGCGAGAGGCGGAGGGGTTTGCCGCCCAGTATGCGGGCAAGCTGGCTGGTCTGGGCGGAGACGAACTGGCCCGGGCGATGGAGCGGTTCGAGGCGATCGACGAGACGCTGGGGCGTGTCATGTCGTATGCTCAGCTCCTGTTCAGCGCCGACAGCACGGACGCGTCGGCCGGCCAGTTCTATCAGCGCATGATGGAGCGGGTGACCGATATCAGCGCGCTGACGCTGTTCTTCCGCCTGGAACTGAATCGCATCGAAGATAGCGTATTGGAGGAGAAGTTCGCCGATCCCGCCTTCGCGCGGTGGCGGCCGTATCTGCGCGATCTGCGCGTCTATCGGCCGCACCAGCTTTCCGACGAGTTGGAGCGCTTTATCCATGAGCGCGAGGTCACCGGTCGCGCCGCCTGGTCTCGCCTGTTCGACGAGACGGTGGCGGGCATGCGCGTGCAGGTGGGCGGCGAGGCGCTGACTGTGAGTGCCGCGTTGAACAAGCTCTCCGATCATGACCGTGCCGCGCGCGAGCAGGCGGCGCATGCCGTGGGCGCGGCCTTCGGCGAGCGGGAAAAGCTGTTTGCGCTGATCACCAACACGCTGGCCAAGGACAAGGAGATTGTCGATGGCTGGCGGCACTATAAGCGGCCGGCCTCCGAGCGCAATTTGTCCAACGTGGTCGAGGACGAGGTGGTCGATGCGCTGGTCGGCGCGGTGGTGGCGGATTTTCCGCGGCTGTCGCACCGCTATTATGCGCTGAAGGCGAAATGGCTGGGGCTGGAGAAGCTGCAGACCTGGGATCGCAATGCGCCGCTGCCGGGCGACGACGACCGGGCGATTGCGTGGGAGGAGGCGCGGCGTACGGTGCTGGACGCTTATGGGCGGTTCGATCCCGACCTTGGCGAGATCGGCGGGCGGTTTTTCGCGCGTAACTGGATCGATGCGGCGCTGCGGGAGGGCAAGTCGGGCGGTGCGTTCGCCCATCCCGTGGTGCCTTCCGTGCATCCCTATATCCTGATGAATTATCATGGCCGCGCCCGAGACGTGATGACGCTGGCGCATGAGCTTGGCCATGGCGTGCACCAGGTGCTCGCAGGCGGGCAGGGGCATTTGATGTCCGGTACGCCGCTGACCTTGGCGGAAACAGCCAGCGTCTTTGGCGAGATGCTGACCTTCCGCGCGCTCTTGGATGCCGAGACCGATCCCGCGCGGCGCCGCCTGATGCTGGCCGGCAAGGTCGAGGATATGCTGAACACCGTCGTGCGCCAGATTGCGTTCTACCGCTTCGAGACGAAGCTGCACGATGCACGACGCACATCGGAATTGCTGCCCGAGCAGATCGGCGCGCTGTGGATGGACGTGCAGACCGAAAGCCTGGGACCGGCGTTTGAATACACGTCCGATTACGCGGTGTTCTGGGCCTATATTCCGCACTTCATCCACTCGCCGTTCTACGTTTATGCGTACGCTTTCGGGGATTGCCTGGTGAATGCGCTGTTTGCCGAATACCAGGCGGGGCACGAGGATTTCGCGGCCAAATACAAGGCCATGCTGAGCGCGGGCGGCACGCTGACCCATCGCGACCTGCTCGCACCTTTTGGGCTGGACGCGTCCGATCCCGCCTTCTGGCGCCGCGGGCTCGATATCATTTCCGGCTTTATCGATGAGCTGGAGGCCGGTGCTTATGTCTGACCGCCCACCTTCCGGCGGCAGCACGCTGTTCGGCGAGTTCAAGCGCATGGCGCGTACCTCGGGCGCCGTGGGCGGCATTGCCGCGCGTGTGGCGGGCAACAGGATGTTCGGCATCAAGACGGATCGCGCGGCGCATGCCGAGGATCTCAGGGCCATTCTCGGCGGACTGAAAGGGCCGCTGATGAAGGTCGCGCAGTTCCTCAGCACGGTGCCGGATGCGCTGCCGGCCGAGTATGCCGAGGAACTCGCGCAGCTGCAGGCCAACGCGCCGCCGATGGGCTGGGTGTTCGTGCGCCGGCGCATGCAGGCAGAACTGGGTGCGGATTGGCAAGCAAAATTCAACGCCTTCAGCCATGAGGCGGCCGCCGCCGCCAGCCTGGGACAGGTTCATCGCGCCAGCCTTCCCGACGGCATGGATGTCGCCTGCAAGCTGCAATACCCGGATATGCCCAGCGTTGTCGAAGCCGATTTGCGGCAGTTGAAGCTAGCGCTGTCGATCTATCACCGCATGGACAATGCCATCCAGAACGAGGAAATCTACAAGGAGCTTTCCGAACGCCTGCGCGAGGAACTGGATTATCTGCGCGAGGCCGCGCAGATGCGGCTTTATCAGGCGATGCTTGCCGATGAGCCGCGCGTGACAATCCCCACGCCCATCATGAAGCTGTGCACGCCACGGCTGCTGACGATGACGTGGCTTCCCGGCCAGGGATTGCAAAGCTTCCTGGATGAAAAGCCCGACCAGGATGCCCGCAACGACGTGGCACGCGCGCTGTTTCAGGCGTGGTATATTCCGCTTTATCGCTTCGGCGTGGTGCATGGCGATCCGCACTTGGGCAATTACCAGGTGCGTGCGGATCGGGGGATCAACCTGCTCGATTTTGGGGCGATCCGGGTTTTTCCGCCACGCTTCCTGCGCGGGGTGATCGACCTCTACGAGGCCATACGCGATGACGACAATGAAAAAGCGCACCACGCCTATGAAAGCTGGGGTTTTTCGGCCCTCAGCCACGAGAAGATGGAGGTGCTCAATGGCTGGGCGCGGTTCCTCTATGAGCCATTGATGCAGGACCGGGTGCGCGCGATCCAGGAAACGACCGACTCGCAATACGGCCGCGCGGTGGCGGAAAAGGTGCACGCGGGCTTGCAGCGCACGGGCGGGGTCAAGCCGCCAAGGGAATTCGTTTTGATGGACCGCTCGGCGATCGGGTTGGGGTCGGTGTTCCTGCGGCTTGGTGCCAAGTTGAACTGGCATCGTATGTTTCATGAGCTGATCGACGATTTCAACGAGAGCGAGATGGCCGCCCGTCAGCGTGCGGCGCTGGAAAGGGCGGGTGTGCCTTCGACGAAATCTTAAGGAAGCATCTTCTTTTTCTGAAGAAAAAGAAGCAAAAAGACTTTTGATTGTTGGCGGCGCGCTGCCGCCAGCGCTTACCTAAAATGGCAAAAGTTTTTTGCTTCTTTTTTTCAAAAAAGAAGAACCTTTCCTGCCTCTTGCGCCCAACAGCCCTGCGCTGTTAGCTGCACCGCCCAAAAGGCTGGAGGAAAACGCCCCATGCGTCTAGCGGTGCTGAAAGAGCGTCGTGCCGGTGAGACACGCGTGGCGGCCACGCCCGAAACGGTGCGCAAGCTCGCCGCCCTTGGCTGCCCGGGCGGGGGCGCGGCGGGCGCGGGCGCGGGCGCTTCCATCCCCGACGCCGACTTCGCCGCCGCGGGCGCCGAGATCGCGCCCGACGCGCGCGCGGCTCTGAACGGGGCGGGTGTCATCTTCGCCGTGCAACCCCCCGACCTGGCAGGCCTGCCGCGCGGCGCCCTGCTGGTCTGCACCTCCGGCGCCATGGCCGACCGCGCCTCGGTGCCCGCCTACGCGCAGGCCGGCATCGATGTCGCCGCGATGGAGCTGCTGCCGCGTATCACGCGCGCCCAGTCGATGGACATTCTCTCCAGCCAGGCCAATCTCGCCGGCTACCGCGCGGTGATCGAAGGTGCGGGGGCTTTCGACCGCGGCTTTCCGATGATGATGACCGCGGCAGGCACCGTGCCGCCGGCGCGCGTCTTTGTCGTGGGCGCGGGGGTTGCCGGCTTGCAGGCGATTGCCACGGCGCGGCGTCTGGGCGCGATCGTTTCGGCCACCGACGTGCGGCCGGCGGCCAAGGAGGAAATCAAGTCGCTCGGGGCGACCTTCGTGGGGCTGGAGGACACCGAAACTGCGGGGCAGACAGGTGCCTATGCCCGCGAGATGAGTGCCGAATATCGCCGCAAGCAGGCCGAGCTGATGACCGCCACGGTTGCCCGCAACGACATGGTCATCTGCACGGCACTGGTCCAAGGCGGCCGCGCGCCCGTGTTGGTGACACAGGCCATGGTCGATGGCATGCGGCCGGGCAGCGTGATCGTGGATCTCGCCGCCGATGGCGGGGGCAATTGCGAGGCGACGCGCCCCGGTGAGGCATACACCACCGCCAATGGCGTGAAGGTGCTGGGCTATCGCAACTGGCCCGGCCGCATCAGCGTGGCCGCCAGCACGCTATACGCCAAGAACCTGCTGACCTTCCTGACCAGCTTCTGGGACAAGGAAGCCGGCGCGCCCAGATTGCCCGAGGACGATGCCATCGTGCAGGGCGTGATGCTGACGCGCGGCGGCGCGGTGGTGCACGCCAATTTCGCGCAGGCCGCCGCCGAGGCGCCGCAGACGGTTTCTGCCGCGCCGGCGCCCGCACAGGCCGAGGAGGAGATGGTGACGCAGTACACGTCGGTGGCGTCCGTGCCTGACACGATCGATGCGCAAGGACCCGGGATCGATGATGGCGCGTCTGCCGGGGCGCCGCCTGTCATCGCAGCCGCGCCTCAACCGCCGGCCGAATCCGCGGAGCCCGCCGGCGGCGAACCCACCACCATAGGCAGCACCGGGGGCGAGTTGCCCGATGTGGTGAGCGAAAGCGCCTCCCTGCCGCCCGACGAGAACGCGCTTTCGCCGCAGGCCGGCGCCGAGGCGCGCGCGCGCCGACGTGCCGGGCGCTACAACCGGCCCAATCAGCGGCCGGCACCAGGCAGCGGAGAAAGCCCATGAACCCCGATCTTGCGCGCCAGGCGCAGACGCTGGCCGATCGCGCGCACGATTTGGCCGTAAGGCTGCATGCGGGCTATGGCGGATTTGCGCCAGTCGCCGCCTCCGCCGAACCCTTCATTCTGCTGCTGACGATTTTCCTGCTGGCCTGTTTCGTGGGCTATTACGTGGTGTGGAACGTCACGCCCGCGCTGCACAGCCCGCTAATGGCTGTCACCAACGGAATTTCATCCGTGATCATCGTGGGCGCGATGCTGGCCACCGGCCTCAGCCACGGCTTCTGGCCGCATCTGTTCGGGTTTCTGGCGGTGACGCTCGCAAGCGTGAACATCTTCGGCGGGTTTCTGGTCACGCAGCGCATGCTGTCGATGTTCCGATCCAAGAAATAGGCGCGTCACCTCATGTCCCCTGACATCATTTCGGCGCTTTACTTGGTCGCGGCAGTTCTGTTCATCCTGGCGCTGCGCGGGCTGTCCAGCCCTGTCACGTCGCGCCGCGGCAATCAGTTCGGCATGATCGGCATGGCCATCGCCACGATCGCCACGCTGGCTCGGCCCGGCATGAGGGATAATGGTTATGTGCTGATCGCGGCAGGGGTTGCCATCGGCGGCACGGCCGGGGCGGTGATTGCCCGACGCATCCAGATGACCGCGCTCCCGCAATTGGTCGCGGCATTTCATTCTCTGGTGGGTCTGGCCGCGGTGTTCGTGGCGGCCGCGGCGCTGAACGCGCCGCAGGCGTTCGGCATCGGCGTGCCGCATCATATCCACACCGAAAGCCTGATCGAAATGTCGATCGGGCTGGCCGTGGGCGCGATTACGTTTTCAGGCTCGTTGATCGCCTTCGCCAAATTGCAGGCGTTGATGAAGGGCACGCCCATCACCTTCCGCTATCAGCACCCGATCAACCTGGGGCTCGGTCTGCTGCTGCTGGTGCTGATCGTCTATTTCGTCGCGAGCGGCTTGCAACCGGTCTTCTGGATGATCGCCGCGCTTTCCATTGCGCTGGGCTTTCTGCTAATCATCCCGATCGGCGGCGCGGACATGCCCGTCGTGGTGTCCATGCTGAACAGCTACTCCGGCTGGGCGGCGTGCGGCATCGGCTTTACCATCGGCAACCTGGCGCTGATCATTACGGGTGCGCTGGTGGGCGCGTCCGGCGCCATTCTGTCCTACGTCATGTGCAAGGGCATGAACCGCAGCATCTTCAACGTGCTGCTAGGCGGGTTCGGCACGGATGCGGGCGGCGCGGCGGCCGGGGGTCCAGCGGGCGAGCGCAGCGTCAAGGCGGGCAATGCCGATGATGCGGCCTTCATCATGAAGAACGCGTCCAAGGTCATTATCGTGCCCGGCTACGGCATGGCGGTGGCGCAGGCCCAGCACGCGCTGCGGGAGATGGCGGACAAGCTGAAGGCCGAAGGCGTCGAGGTAAAATACGCGATTCACCCGGTGGCAGGCCGCATGCCGGGGCACATGAACGTGCTGCTGGCGGAAGCCAACGTGCCTTACGACGAGGTGTTCGAGTTGGAGCAGATCAACAACGAATTCGCCACGGCAGATGTGGTGTACGTGATCGGCGCCAACGACGTGACCAACCCCGCGGCGAAGACGGACCCGAAATCGGCGATTTACGGCATGCCCATTCTGGAAGTGGACAAATCCCGCACGGTGCTGTTCGTCAAACGCTCGATGGCTTCGGGCTACGCCGGCGTGGATAACGAGCTGTTCTTCCGGCCGAATACCATGATGCTGTTCGGCGACGCCAAGAAGATGACCGAGGAAATCGTTCAGGGGCTCGACAGGGCCTGAAAAGGAGCCCGGGGGGTGTTCACCCCCGGGCCCACCATGGATTTACTTGAGGTTGTTGGTCAGCGCCGAGGTATCGGCCACCGGCGCGTGCCGCGCGGATTGCGTGCGCGTGACGGTGTCGTTGAACGTGCCCAGCCCGACGATGGTGACTGAGCCGGATGCCGAATCGCATCCGCCGTCGTTGAACGTGAAGCTGCCCGTCAACGCGCCGCACTTATTGGCCTTCGTCTTGCCCGAAATATCGATGACGGTGTTGGTAAGCTTCGTCACCGTCAGGTTGTAGGGCACAGGGCATATCGCCGAGTTGCTGACAATGCCCTTGTGTTCACTGACAAACTTGCCGCTGCTGCCGAGCGAGTCCGTGAACGGGTAAACGATGTTGCACTTTTTCGCGGCATGCGCGTTGGTCGCGGCGGCAAGACAACCCGCGGCGATAATGATTGTGGGAAGAATACGAATCATGGGCGTTCCATCCTTATCTTTTGAAGCTCGGCGGTTTGTCATTTCGCCGGCTGGTTGAACATAGCTGCCGATTGCCATCTGTGGAATCAAATTTTTCGTTTTTCGATTAGATACCTGCGCCAGATCGCCAGGATGCACGCGTGCACAATTTGCGGTAGAACAACATCCCGCTTCTTGCCGGCTGGTGAGGAACGCCCCCTCGCGAGTTGCGTTCATCTCTGTGCAAGGCGGGAACTCGGCATTGAAGGCCGCCTTGTCACGGCCAGAAGAACAGCATGCGGAGGCGGGTCCATGAGTGATGTGACAGGCAGCGAGGCCGTTGCCAAAACGGCGGCTGACTTGAAATCGCTAAGCCAGACAGCGAGTCAGGTTGGCGGCCAGGCCATGAGCGCCGGCGCGGATGCCGTCCAGCAGGCCCGCTCATTGGCAGGTGAAGCACAGGAGCGCGCCACGTCGTTGATCGGCGAGGCGGGCGAGAAGGCGGCAGCGCTCGCCGAGACTCAGAAGGAAGGTCTCGCCGGCTACCTGGAGGACATCGCTGGCGCCGTCCATCGCTCGGGCGAGCAAATGGAAGGCCACCAGGATTTCATCGCCAAAATGGTCGAGCGTGGGGCGGACGAGCTTGGCGCGCTGGCTGGTACGTTGCGCAGCAACGACCTGCAAAGCCTGTTGGGTGAACTCGGCGGCTTGGCGCGGCGCCAGCCGGCGCTCTTCCTCGGCGCCTCGATGGCGGCGGGCTTCGCGCTTGCCCGCGTTGGACGTATCGCCGCCGCTGGCGCCACGACCACGGCGCCTCAATTGCCCGCCGATAACGGGGGGCAGTCATGAGTGGAACACGCGCCGAGGGCGGCCACAGCTTGGGAGAAGTCGTGGGCAACCTCGCAAGCGACCTTCAGGATTTGGTCCGCGGCGAGGTCCGCCTGGCGCGGGCCGAACTCGACGAGAAGCTTGACCGCCTTATCATGGCCGCCATCTGGCTGATTGGCGGTGCTCTCGTCGCTTTCGCCGGCCTTGTCGTCCTGCTGCAGGCCGCGGCGTTTGGCCTGGCGCACGTGGTGCCGCTTTGGGCGGCCTTCCTGATCGTCGGTGCGCTGATCGTCATCGTGGGCGGCCTGTTCGCACGCTCCGGCCTGGCGATGCTGTCGCTCAAGGCGCTCACCCCGAGCCGCACCGCGGCCAGCTTGCAGAAAGACGCCAACCTCGTGAAGGAGCATTCGTGATGAGCGAGTCGACAACGTCCATCGAGCGCGATCTGGACCAGACACGCTCGCGCCTCGGCAGCCATTTGAACGAGCTGCAGGACAGGCTTTCGCCCGGCCAGGTGCTGGACGATCTGATGGGCTATTTCCGCGGCAGCGAGGGCGCGGCATTCGGTGCCAGCCTCCTCGACAGCGTGCGCGCCAACCCATTGCCCGCGGCCATCACCACCGTCGGACTGGCCTGGCTGATGGCAACAAACCCGCGCGGTGCGGCAGCCGCCAAGACTGGCCCGGCGCTGCCGATCTATGGCCATGACGATCACGCCAGCACGCTTTCCCGGTTGACGACGGCGCGCAATGCGGTCACCCGCAATCTGGACGAGCCGGATCATGCCTACGCCGCCCGGCTCGATGTGGCGCATGGGCAGGCCCTGGGTTTGGCGCGCCACCCTGAAGAGACGGGTGAGTCCTTCAGTCAGCGCGTGAAAACCGCGTTGGGCGGTCTGCAGGACGCTGTCACCAGAAAGAGCCACGATCTGCGCGATCAGGCCGGTGAGGCATTGGGTTCGGCACAGGGCGCGCTGAGCTCCCTGGGTGCTTCCGCTCAGGACAGTCTGAAAAGCGCCACATCCTACGCGGGTGGCGCCGTTACCTCGGGCGGACGCGCGGCCGGACAGGCCGGCGGCAATCTCGTCAGTGCCATCAGCGAAAGCCCCGTTCTGCTGGGCGCGCTCGGTCTTGCTGCCGGCGCGCTGTTGGGCGCCCTCCTGCCGCATTCCGAACAGGAGGAGGCGGCGCTCGGCGGCATCGCGGGTCAGGCACGCGATACCGTGCGCGATCTGGCGAGCCAGGGCATGGAGCGGGGCCAGCGCGTCGTTCAGGCGGTGACGGAGAGCGCCAAGAGCAGCGTGCAGGAGGTCGGCGGCGGCAAAAGTGCGGGCGAGCTGATCGACGCGGCGCTGAAAGGCGACTTGGCCGCGAACGCGCGCGAGGCGGCAGCCAAAGTCATCCAGGCCGGCGACGAGGCCATGCGCAAAGAGGGGCTTGGCCAGGCGCCGGACCAGCACAGCGCGTGAGGCAAGTGGTGCACGGCCAGTGGCGCTGGCGCTTTCTCCTCGCTGGCCTGCTGATCGCAGGCCAGCTGGCGGGCGCGCCTGCCAGGGCGGACAATCCCATGGGCTATCGGCTGCTCTCCCAGCAGGAGGCGGCCGGATTGCCGCGCGGTGGCGGCGCGCTGGGGCTCGCCATCCAGGAGGGGCCGCAGATCAATGATGACGGCATGAGCTTCAATATCCTGCGCGTGAAGGGCGTGCGTCCCGGCTCGCCGGGGCAGCAGGCGGGCCTCGTTGCGGGCGATCAGATCATTGCGGTGAATGGACGGGTTTTCGACAATCTCGGCGCTTTCGTCGGCTATGTCGGCGCGATGCGGCCCGGCGAAACTGCCAGCATAGATTACATGCCGGCCAATAGCGGCCCCGCACAGGCACAACGCGTTCGGGTGACGGTCGGCGCCGCCTCCGGCGCGCCGGTGCATCAGGGGATGTCGACCCGCGAAAAGGTGGCGATCGGCGTGGGAGCGGCGGCGTTGTTGGGCTGCTTTGAGTTCGGTTGCTTCTCCCATCGCCAGCAACAGCCTCCCATTACGGGGCAGCACTGAAGTGGGCAAAGTCTCTGTGGGTGGAACCACGATCAGGCGGATTTCGAGCGCGCCCGCACATCGGCTATGATGGCTGAAAAATCCTGCACGTCTCCGCCGGCCTCGGCGAATGCCGTATAGAGGGCGGCGGCGTGGCGGCCGAGTGCGGTGTCTGCGCCCGTGGCCAACGCGGCATCCTGGGCGAGGTTGAGATCTTTGAGCATGAGCCCCGCGGCAAAGCCGGGTTTGTAGCCGTTATTGGCCGGGCTGGCGGGGACGGGCCCAGGAACAGGGCAATAGGTCGTCAGTGACCAGCACTGGCCCGAGGAGGTCGAGGCGACATCGTAGAGCGCCTGGTGAGACAAGCCGAGCTTCTCGCCAAGCACGAAAGCCTCGCTGACCGCGATCATGGAAATGCCCAGGATCATGTTATTGCAGATCTTGGCGGCCTGACCGGCGCCGGCATCGCCACAATGCACGATACGCTTGCCCATGGCCGAAAGGATCGGCTGGGCGGCGTTGAAGCTATCCTGGGCGCCGCCGGCCATGAAGGTGAGCGTGCCCGCGGTGGCGCCCCCGACACCGCCAGAGACAGGCGCATCGAGCGCGCGCATGCCGGCTTGTGCCGCTTGTGCGTGCGCGGTGCGGGCGCTGGCAACATCGATCGTGGAGGAGTCGATGAAGACGGCGCCGGCGCCGGCATGCGGCAGCAAATCGGTATAGACGCGCAGCACGTGCGTGCCGGCAGGCAGCATGGTGATGACGAAATCGGCGCCGCGGACGGCGTCAGTGGCGCGTTCGGCGATGGTAAGGCCGGCGGCACGGGCGGCGGCGAGCGCAGGCGGGGAGAGGTCGAAGCCGGTGACGTCATGGCCGGCGCGGACGAGATTGGCGGCCATGGGGCCGCCCATGTTGCCGAGGCCGATGAAGGCGATGCGTGCCACGTAAATCTCCTAAAGGGACAAAAAGAAGTTGGGGGGACGCGCCGCCCCCCCAAACCCCCGTCATCAGCTTAGGGCGAGTCTAAACTGAAGACGGGGGGTTTGGGGGGCATGGCACATGCCCCCCATTTCTTGTCTTTGGCTTAATTGATCAACGACCGAGCAATAATTACCCGCATGATTTCGTTCGTGCCTTCCAATATCTGATGCACACGCAGATCGCGCACGATCTTCTCCACGCCATATTCCGCCAGGTAGCCGTAGCCGCCATGCAATTGCAGCGCATCGTTGGCGATCGAAAACCCGGTATCGGTCGCAAATCGCTTGGCCATCGCGCAAAGCTTCGATGCATCGGGCGATTTCTCATCCAGCGCGCAAGCGGCGCGCCACAGCAGCGTGCGCGCCGCTTCCAGGCCGGTGGCCATATCGGCAAGCCGGAACTGCAAGGCTTGGAACTGGTCGATGGCCTGGCCGAAGGCGCGCCGCTCTCGCATATAGGCCAGCGTCTTATCGATCGCGGCCTGCGCCCCGCCCAGCGAGCACGCGCCGATATTCAGCCGCCCGCCATCCAGGCCGCTCATCGCCATTCGGAAGCCCTGACCTTCCTCGCCCAAGCGGTTGCGTGCCGGCACGCGCACGCCTTCCATGATGACCTGGCGCGTGGGCTGCGCGTTCCAGCCCATTTTCTTCTCCGCCGCGCCGAACGACAGACCGGGCGTGCCTTTTTCGACGACAAGCGCCGAAAAGCCTGCGTCGGCGCGCGCAATCACCAGGTAGATGTCGGCGGCGCCGGCGCCCGAGATGAATTGCTTGACGCCATCGAGGATGTAGCTGTCGCCGTCACGCACAGCGCGCGTGCGCAACGCGGCGGCATCGGAGCCCGAGCCTGGTTCGGTCAGGCAATAGGCGCCGATCAGATTCATTGGCGCCATGGCCGGAACGAGCCACGCCCGCTGCTCGGCATTGCCGTAGCGGTCGATCATCCACAAAACCATGTTGTGGATCGACATGAAGGCGGCAATCGCGGGGCAGCCCGTGGCCAGCGATTCGAAAATGATGGCGGCATCGTGGCGGCCCAGGCCGGAGCCGCCGAATTCCTCACGGCAATAGATCGCGCCCATGCCGAGCGACGCGGCCTCGCGCAGGACAGGCAAGGGCAGATGGTGGGTCTGGTCCCATTCGAGCGC
>CAXUNZ010000065.1:0-14429 GCA_964252525.1 uncultured Acetobacteraceae bacterium | reverse complement strand
ATCTGTTCGTTGGTGCCCATGTCGGGCGCCATGACGTCCGTGTGGCTGCCGACGAACGGGATCATTTCCTGCATGTAGCGGCGGGAGACGGCTTCGAGCTCGCGATGGGACAGCGCGCGCGGGTTGACGGCGACGCCGCCCTTGGCCCCGCCGTAGGGCAGGCCGGCGAGCGCGCATTTCCAGCTCATGGCAATCGCCAGCGCCGCCACTTCGCCTAGGTGAAGGTCGGGCGCGTAGCGCGTGCCGCCCTTGGTGGGGCCCATGGTCAGATGGTGCTGGACGCGAAAGCCGTGGAACACCGCCTCGGTGCCGTCATCCCTATGGATGGGGCAACTGACGACGATGCTGCGCTTGGGTAGCAGCAGACGGTCGCGTTCGAATTCGGGGATGCCGAGGTAATCGGCGATGACGCCGAATTGCGTGCGCGCCTGTTCGAAGAACGGGCCGGTATAGAGATCCATTGACGTTCCCTTGCCTGTCCGCCCCTTGTTCGATCTGGCCGAAAAGCACGGCCTGGGGCGCTGAGCGGCGGCACCATCTTGCCGGGCCGGCGTTTTGTCCACACCAGCGGGTATGAAAATCAGGCAATGGCAACAAGCTTGCGTGGCGATGCGCCCGGCGAGACATCCTCGCCGTATCGGCGCCTGTCACTGGTTCTAAACGAGAAAGCCGGGGCGATGCTGGCGGCGGGACAGACGCCCGACCTGACTGTGCTGCTGGAGTCGGGCGGGGCGGTGACGCGCCTTGTGCCGCCGGGCGATCTGCCGGCACGGTTGCGTGCCGCCCTGGAAGAGGCGGATGCAGTGGTGGTGGCCGGCGGCGATGGCACGGTGGCCTGCGCGGCGGCCGCGTTGGCCGGATCGGGTACGCCGCTGGGGATCCTTCCCCGCGGTACGATGAACCTGCTGGCTTGTGATCTGCATCTGCCGGTCAGCGATTTGAACGCGGCAGCCGACGTGATCCTGGCCGGACGGACGCGCGATATCGATGTGGGGTATGCGGGCGAGCACGTGTTCCTGTGCGCATGCATGCTGGGGGAGCCCGCGCGTCTTGGACGGCATCGCGAGCAGGCGCGCCTGCATGGGCGGCTGAGGCGGGCGTTGCGCATGGCGCGGGCGGCGCTGCGTATTATCGCTACCCCCAGACGCTTGCGCTTGACGTTGAGCGTGGATGGGGTGGCGCACGCGCTGAAGACCTCGGCGCTGACGATTACCCTGAACGCGCTGGAGGATGGACAGGGGCGGCTGTTTGCGCGGCCGGCGCTGGATGGCGGCACGCTGGTGGCTCACGCGGTTTGCCGGCCTTCCATCTTCGCGCTGGTGCGGAGCTTTGTGCGCATGGCATGGGGGCGGCCGCGCGATCCGGCGTTGCTGGTGCTGAAGGGCGAGGCCATGCGCATCGAGGCGCGGGTGGGCGCCTTGCATGTGCTTGTGGATGGGGAGGAGCGGCTGATGACCTCGCCGGTCGAATTGCGCGTTTCGCCCCGCGCGCTGCGCGTGTTTGCGCCGGTGGCGGCATGACGCGGATTGCCCATCTGACCGATCTGCATTTCGGCGCGGATGATCCGGCGGTGGTGAGCGGGCTGATCGCCACACTGAATGCCGATCCGCCCGATCTCGTCGCGATCAGCGGCGATTTGACCCAAGGGGCGCGCAGGCGGGAATTTCGCGCCGCGCGCGCGTTCATGGACGCGCTGAGCGCGCCGAAGATCGTGGTGCCTGGCAACCACGATATTACGCCCTATCAGTTGGAGGAGCGGTTCCTGGAGCCGTATCGGCGCTGGCATCAGGAGATCGGGCCGGAAACCGAGCCGATCTGGCAGGACGATACGGTGGCGGTGGTGGGGCTGAATACGGCCAGACGCGGCGGCTTTCACATGGATTGGTCGCGCGGGCGGATTACCAGGCGGCGGCTGGCGCGGTTGCTGGCGCGGCTGGATGCGCTGCCGCCGCGCTTGGTGCGGATTGTGGTGGCGCATCATCCGCTGCTGCCGCCGGAGAATCTGCCGTTGCAGACCGTGGTGGGCGGGTCCAAGCGCGCGTTGGCGGCCTTTGCCGCGCATGGGGTACGGCTGGTGCTGGCGGGGCATTTGCACCGGACCTATTCGCGCATGTCTTCGCCGGAGGAGGCGGGGGCGCCGATGATTTTGCAGGGCGGTTCGGCGACCAGCACGCGCTTGCGCGGGGAGCCGAACGCGTATGGGCGGATCGAGGTGAGCGCGGATGGCTCCGTTGTCGCCATGGGCCAGGTCTGGAACGGCGAGTCGTGGATCGCCGTTCCGGCGGCAAAAGGATGACGGGAGGTTTGAGGGTTCGGGCGGAAACAGCCAGCGTGTACGCCGGCCCGCCCGGGGCGCGCGCCCCCCAGGTCTTCGACGCCGCTGCCGTGCGCCGGCATCGCGAGCGCGCCGCGGCGCGCGTCGGTGCGGTGTCCGATGTGCTGAACGATTTGGCCGAGCGTTTGCTCGACCGGCTTGACGACACGACCCATCGTTTCACGCAGGCGCTGGATTACGGCGGGCGGGGCAGCGTGGCCCCGGCATTGCGGGCGCGCGGTATGCACGTCGTTTCGCTCGATCCGTCCGGCGCGATGGCGGCGCGTGCCGGCGGCGTGGCGGTTGCGGGTGAGGCGGAGGCGCTGCCGTTTGCGCCGTGCAGCTTCGATCTTGTGGTGGCCAGTTGCAGTTTGCACTGGGTGAACGATTTGCCCGGCGTGCTGATTCAGTTGCGCATGGCGTTGCGGCCGGATGGGTTGCTGCTGGCGAGCATGCCTGTGCTCGGCACGCTTGACGATCTGCGGCGCGCCTTGACGCAGGCGGAGCTGGCGCTGACGGGGGGCGCCTCGCCGCGGGTCAGTCCGTTTGCGGATTTGCGCGATTGCGCGGCGCTGCTGCAGCGGGCGGGGTTTGCCTTGCCGGTGGCGGATGCGGAGGATATTGCGCTGCTCTACGCCGATCCGTCGGAATTGCTGCGCGATCTGCGCGCGGCGGGGGAGGGCAACGCGGTGCGGCTGAGGGAGAAATCCGTGCCGCCGCGCGCGCTGTTTGCCGCCGCGCTGGCGGCGCTGCCCGTGCATCATGGGCGTGTGCGGGCCGGATTGCGCCTGGCGGTGATGACCGGTTGGGCGCCTGCAGCGACTCAATCGCAGCCTTTGGCGCGTGGTACGGCCCAGGTTAGCCTAGCAGAGTTTCTGACGCGGCCCGAAGGAGAAGTCAGTCCAGCCTAACTGTAAAAAGTTTTTTGCTTCTTTTTTCAAAAAAGAAGTTCTTTTCTTTCATCGGGATTTCCCATGCCCCGCCCTGTCATGCTTCTCATCCTAGACGGTTTCGGCTGGCGCGAGGAGCGCGCCGATAACGCCATCGCCCTCGCGCACACGCCAAATTTCGACCGCTTGTGGCAGACGGGGCCGCGCGCCTTTCTGCACACTTCCGGCCGCGATGTCGGGCTGCCGGGCGGGCAGATGGGCAATTCGGAGGTCGGGCACCTCAATATCGGCGCGGGCCGCGTTGTTACGCAGGAATTGGTGCGCATCGGCGACGCCATCGTGGATGGCAGCATCGCCCGGGCCCCTGCGCTGATCGAGCTGATCGAGAAAGCACGCGCCTCGGGCGGCGTTTGCCACCTGCTCGGCCTGGTTTCCGATGGCGGCGTGCACGCGCACCATGACCACGCCGCGGCGCTGGCACGCATCGTCACGGGCGCCGGTATTGCGGTGCGCGTGCACGCTTTTACCGACGGGCGGGACACGGGGCCCGACACCGGTGCGGGTTTCGTGGCCGCGCTGGAAGAGGCGTTGCCGGAGCGCGCGAAGATTGCCACGGTCGGCGGCCGCTATTACGCCATGGATCGCGATCGCCGCTGGGAACGCGTGCAGCGGGCCTACGCCGCCATCGCGGACGGCAAAGCGCCGCGAACGGAATCGGCCGGCGCGGCGATGGCGGCGGCGTATGCGGTGGGCCAGACGGATGAATTCGTCGATCCCGTGGTCATCGGCGATTACGGCGGCATGCACGATGGGGATGTGCTGCTGTGCTTCAACTTCCGTGCCGATCGCGTGCGGGAAATCTTTTCAGCCCTGCTTGATCCGCATTTTGATGGCTTTGCGCGCCATGCGCATGCCTTTGCCGCGGCCGCCGGCATGACGCGCTACAGCGATGCGCTGGCGCCTTTGATGAGTGCGCTGTTCGCGCCGGTGCCGTTGCACAGTATCCTGGGCGATGTCGTGGCCCGATCCGGGCGCACGCAGTTGCGCATGGCGGAGACGGAAAAATATCCGCACGTCACCTATTTCCTCAACGGGGGCAAGGAGGACGCCTATCCCGGCGAGGACCGCATCATGGTGCCTTCGCCGAAAGTGGCCACCTACGATCTGCAGCCCGAGATGTCGGCGCCCGAATTGACCGACAGGGCCGTGTCGGCCATCGATTCCGGCGCGTACGATCTGATTGTGATGAATTACGCCAATCCGGACATGGTCGGGCATACCGGCAGCTTGGCCGCCGCCATGGCGGCGGTGGAAGCGGTGGATGCGGGGCTGGGGCGCATCGCCGCCGCTATTTTACGGCAGAACGGCGCGCTGCTTGTCACGGCCGATCATGGCAATGCCGAAATGATGCGCGATCCGCTAACTGGCGGTCCGCATACCGCGCACACGACCAACCCCGTACCGGTGTTTCTGGTGGGCGCGCAAGGGGCGGCGCTGCATGATGGCAGGCTTGCCGATCTGGCGCCGACACTGCTCGATTTGATGGGCTTGGCAAAACCGGCTGATATGACAGGGCAGTCACTGCTTGGATGACCACGGATCTTTGGACCGCCTTGAGCCTGAACCAGCAGGCATGGCTCCAGCTTCAGGACCTGACGCTGGCTTTCGTGCTTTCCGCCCTGGTCGGTCTGGAGCGCGAAATCCGGCAGAAGAGCGCGGGCCTGCGTACCACCACGCTGGTCGGCGTCTCCTCGGCCCTGTTCATGCTGATTTCGAAATACGGCTTCATGGACGTGCTGGCCAGCGGGCGTGTCATGATCGATCCATCGCGCGTCGCGGCCCAAATCGTCTCTGGCATCGGCTTCATCGGCGGCGGCGTGATCTTCATGCGACGGGACGCGGTGCGCGGCCTGACGACGGCGGCCTCAGTCTGGCTCACCGCTGCGCTCGGCATGGCTTGCGGCGCCGATTTGCCGGTGCTGGCCGTGGCAACGGCCATCGGCCATTTCGTGATCATGCTGCTGTTCCCGAAGCTTATCGGTCTGTCGCCCAGGGAACGCCGCGCGGCCACGCGCCTGCGCATCGCCTATCAGGACGCGAATGGCTTGCTGAGCACGACCCTGGTTACGTGCACGCAACTGCGTTTTTCAGTCGACCATGTCGACATCGAACGGCAGGATGGCGGCGCGTCCACGAAGAGGGGCGTGACCGCGCCGATGATGAGGGTGTCGAGCTTACCGCCACAGCGGGCAATGGCGAGGTGGTTTTGTGCATGAACGTCAAGGGGAAGCGGCCCGTCTCCCACTTGATTGCGAGATTGGCGGAGCTGGAGGGCGTCACGTGTGTCGGGACCGTTAGCGACGACGAGAAGCTGGATTGAAACCGGACCCACGCCGAGCGTAACGTCCTAAACCCGCAATGTTGCAGGAGGCGTCTGATGACAACCGTATTCTTCGCAACCAACCGCGTGCTATCGGGAGCGCCGAATGACATCGACAGCTACACCGCGCGGATGCAGCCGGCCGATACGTCACAGAACATGGTCTATGGCTCGGCCTTCATCGACGGTATTGACCTTGCGTCGAATAATGCCGGCACCATCGCGCAGATCAACGAAACCGCTCTCGGACGATTTCCCGATAACGCGTTGGGCGATCTGGGTGATGGCGGCCGCAACCTTCTGGTCTTTATCCATGGTTTCGACAACACCTTCAGCGACGCGTTGACCCGCGCGGCGTTCAATCGCGAGTGGATGGCGGCGGCCGGCACGCCCGGCACGGACGCGACGGTGGTGTCTTTCAGTTGGCCCTCATCGGGGCGCATCCTGGGCTTCCCCGTGCTGACCAGCGCCTATTCGGGCGATCAAAACATGGCGCGGCAATCGGCAAACCACCTGATGAGCTTCCTAGCAAATTTGGAACCGATTTTGACCGAAGCCCGAAGGAACGGTCACAGGACCATCCTGCTGGCGCACAGCATGGGCAATCTGGCGCTTCAGGGCGCTGTCGAGACCTGGCTGAAGGACGGCAATGGCCGTGCGCAACTCTTCGACGTCGCGGCGTTGGCGGCGGCGGATTGCGCCTATGACACGTTCGCGCAGACGGGTTTCGCGCGGCTGAGTGGGCTTCCACAACTGGTCGGCCGCACATCGATCTATTTCAGCCACGCCGATGTGGTGCTGGACCTCAGCAAGATTGTCAATGAGGGCATGCAGCGCCTGGGGCAGGACGGGCCGGAAAACAGGACCGACAAGACGCTGTTCCCAGAAGACGTTTTCACGATGGTCGATGCCACCGGTTTTGACGATTACGATCGCACGCCGCTGGCGACGCACCAATATTATCGCTTGTCGAAGGATTGCCGGACATTCCTGGCGGAGGATATGTCCGGAAACGTTCCAGCAACAGTTTAGGATTCTTCTTTTTCTGAAGAAAAAGAAGCAAAAAGACTTTTGAATTTTGGCGTACGCGTTGGAACAACGTATACGCCAACTCGCAAAAGTTCTTTGCTTCTTTCTTTCAAGAAAGAAGGCCTTTCTTACCCTATCGCATAAAGCGGCTTCTTGTCGATCTTGCCCACCGGCGTGCGCGGCAGCGCGTCCACGATCTGCACCGCCGACACCATCTCGTGCTTGCCGATGCGTGTCTTGAGGAACGCGCGCAGTTCCTCCAGCGCCAATTCCGGCGCATCCGGCCGCAGCTTGATGAACGCCTTGGGAGCCTGGCCGCGATATTCGTCCGCCACGCCGATCACCGCGACCTCCGCCACGTCAGGGTGCTGGTAGATCGCCTCCTCGATCACGCGCGGATAGACGTTGAAGCCACCGCAGAGCAGCATGTCCTTGGTGCGATCGACGATGTAGATGTAGCCGTCCTCATCCATCCAGCCGACATCGCCGGTGCGCAGATAGCCGTCCGCGGTGAAGCTCTGCGCTGTGGCCTCGGGATTCTTCCAGTAGCCACGCATGACGTTGGGGCCGCTGATGGCGATTTCGCCACGCTCGCCGCACGGCAGCACGCGTGTGGGATCGTTGATGTCGAGAAAGTGGAAATCAATGCCAGGCGCGGGGATACCGCACGATCCGGGATGGCGCACACCTTGACCCGGTGTGAAGCTGCCGATAGCGGAGGTTTCCGTCATGCCCCAGCCTTCGTTCAACGATGTGCCCGTGACCGCCTGGAAACGCTGCTGGACTTCAAGCGGCAGCGGCGCGCCGCCGGAATTGCATAAACGCAGGGATGACAAGTCCACCGAGGCGAGTTCGGCTTGCAGAAGCCCGACATACATCGTCGGCACGCCGCAGAAGATGGTGATGTGCTTGTCGGCCAGGTCGCCCAGGACCGCTGCCAGGTCGAAGCGCGCATGCAGCACCAGTTCGGCGCCGAGCTTAATTCCCATCAACATATTCACGACCAGCGCATAGACGTGAAAAGGCGGCAGGACGGCCAAGCTGCGTTCACGCCCGGGCTCCAGCATGGGCGGCGTGGTGTGCGTGGTCTCCAAAATTTGGCTGGTGGCCGCGGTCAGGTTGGCGTGCGTCAGGATGGCGCCTTTCGGCAAGCCGGTCGTGCCGCCCGTATATTGCAGCACCGCGATCGCATCGCCGGCATTTGCCACATCGTGCCGTATGGGCTTTGCGTCGACCAGCAGATCCGCAAAGCGCCGCACCGCCTCGCCCCAGGGCACGTCGACCAGATCGCCCGCTTGCCTTTGGCCGGCCGCAATGGCAGCGGGATTGGCGGAGAAATCGCCATAACTGCCGACGATCAGTCCGCGCAGCCGCGTGCCGCCGAGCAGCGCGTGCATTTGCGGAAACAGCGCCTTCATGTCGAGCGTGAAGAGAAAATCGGTTTCGCTGTCCTCGACCTTGTGCGCCAGCACGGCGGCGGCATCCAGCGGGGAGTAGTTCACTACCACGCCGCCGGCCTTGAGGATGGCGAAAAAGGCGATGAAATAATGCGGCGTGTTGGGCAGGTAGATGCCGACATGCACGCCCGGCCCCACGCCCAGGCTTTGCAGCCCTGCGGCCATTTGGTCGGCCAGGCGATCGAGCTCGGCGAAGCCGATGACGCGGCCGGCGAAATCCAGCGCCGGCCGATCGGCCCAACTCCGCGCGGCGCCTTCCAGGATGTCCTGCACCGGTCCGGTTTCCAGTGGTGCGTCCCAAGCAACCCCGGTGGGATACGACTTCACCCAGGGCCTAGCCTGCCCGACCCTATCATTCATGTCGCGTCCTCCACTGCGCCCAGGCTAGCAGACCTTACGCGCCCCTTCAAAGAAGACCCGTCTAGCCTTCCTCGTTGAACCCAGGCATCGTGCGGGCAACGAGAAGATATGCGGAGGGCATTGCGCCATGGCCAGGCTCAAGGGGATCGACGCCAGCTTCCTCTATTTCGAGACCGCGGAAACGCCCATGCACGTGGCGGGATTGACGCTGTTCGACCTGCCGGATTCCTATGTCGGCCGCTTCCACCAGATCTACCGGGATTTCCTGCACGGCCGCCTGCATGTCTCGGAGCTCTTCACCCGTAAGCTGGCCAACACCGCGCTGGCTCTGGACCATCCCAGCTGGGTCACCGACGAGCAGTTCGACTTCGACTACCACGTCCGCGGCTTGGTGCTGCCCGCGCCCGGCACCTTCGCCCAACTGGAGCAGACGGTGGCGCGCCTGCATGGCGAGCGCATGGACCGTACCCGCCCGCTCTGGCAGTTCACCGTCATCGAAGGGCTGGAGAACGGCCGGGCCGCGCTCTACTCCAAGGTCCATCATTCGGCGCTGGATGGCGGCGCGGGCATGCTGCTGAACAAGGCGATGTATGACGTCACGCCGCAGCCGCGCCCGCCTATGGTGCCCTCGCGCGCCCCCGCGCCCGCAACGCCGCCCGACCCTGCCGCGGGGCTGTCGGGCCTCTACGTCGATTTCCTGCGCCGCCAGGTGGACGCGCTGCAGCGTTTTCCCGATCTGCTGCGCGCGGCCAACAATTTGCTGCTGCCCAAAATTCCCGAAGGTGCCAGTCTGAGCGAATTGCTGAACGCGCGCCGCGACCGGCCGCGCCTGCCGCCGCTCTCCGCGCCGCGCAGCGTGCTGAACGTGCAGATCACCGCCGAGCGGGCCTATGCCGCGCGCAGCATGAAGCTGGCGCCCGCCAAGAAGGTGGCGCGCGCGGCGGGAGCCAAGCTGAACGACGTGGTGATGGCGATTTGCGCCGGCGCGCTGCGCCATTATCTTGGCGGTCGCCGCGCGCTGCCCGGCCAAGCGATGGTCGCGGCAGTGCCTGTGTCCCTGCGTGAGCTGGGCAACACCGATATGTCCAACCAGGTCAGCATGATGCTGGTCAACCTGGCGACGAATATCGAAGACCCGGCGGCGCGCCTGGCGGAAATCGTCGCCTCCAGCAGCGGTTCCAAGCAGCTGACGGCGGAGACGAAAGATGCGGTGCCTTCGGATTTCTCCTTCATCGGCGCGCCGGTGATCCTTTCGGCGCTATCCCAGCTCTACGGGCGCTCGGGGCTGTCCAATTGGATTAACCCGCCGGCCAACGTCGTGGTCTCCAACGTGCCCGGGCCGCCGGTGCCATTGTTCTGCGCAGAGGCGAAGGTGGCGGCGCTGTACCCGGTGTCCATCCCCTCGCACGGCATGGCATGCAATTTCACCGTGCAGAGCTATCTGGAGAACCTGGATTTCGGCATTACCGCGGATCGGCGCGCGGTGCCGGACATCGACGTGCTGGCGGATTATCTGCAGCCGGCGTTCATGGAGTTGTGCCAGGCGGTGCTGCCGCCGGCGCCGGAGGTGAGCCAGGCGCCTGAGGTGGTGCCGATGCGCGGGCGGAAGCGGGCGCATGCGTAGGGAAGAAAGGAAGGCCTTCTTTCTTGAAAGAAAGAAGCAAAGAACTTTTGATTGTCGGTGTACGCGTCGCGGCAACGCGTACCTCAAGGAGCAAAAGTTTTTTGGTTCTTTTTTTCAAAAAAGAACATACTTCCTCTCATGAACGCCATCCCCATGCCCTCCCGGCTCCCGGTGCTGGGACATCTGCTGCAAATGCCCAAGGGCCAGTTCATCCAGCACCTGATGGTGGTGGCGCGCGAGCACGAGGGCATCTTCCAGCTCGATTTCGGCGGCAGGCGCGGCATTTTCGTGCATTCCGCCGCACTGGCCGCCGAGTTGTGCGACGAGACGCGCTTTCGCAAGGTCATCGGCCTGGCGCTGAAACGCGCGCGGGATTTCGCCGGCGATGGGCTGTTCACCGCCTATAGCGACGAGCGCAACTGGGGCCAGGCGCACCGCGTGCTGATCCCGGCCTTTTCCGCGCGCGCCATGCGCGGCTATTTTCCGCTGATGCTGCAAGTGGCCGACCAGTTGGTGGCCAAATGGCGGCGCATGGAAGGCCAGGACATCCAGGTCGCCGACGACATGACGCGGCTGACGCTGGACACGATTTCGCTCGCCGGCTTCGGCTACGAATTCAACTCCTTTGCCAATGAGCGGATGCATCCCTTCCTGGAGAGCATGACGCGGGCGCTGAGCGAGGCGCTGGCCGGGCTAACGCGCCTGCCCATCCTGAAGAACATTCCAAACCGCGCGCGCGAACAGCGTTACACCGATGATATCGCGTCCATGTTCAAGCTCGTCGATGACGTGATCGCCGAGCGGCGGCGGCGGCCCAATGACGGCAACGACCTGCTGAATTTGATGCTGACCGCGGTCGATCCGCAGACCAAGACGCGGCTGGATGATGTCAATATCCGTTTTCAGGTCATTACATTTTTGATTGCCGGCCACGAGACGACGAGCGGGCTGTTGAGTTTCGCGCTGTATCTGCTGCTGCGAAATCCGTCCGTGCTGGCGCAGGCCTACGCCGAGGTCGATCGCGTATTGGGCGAGGGCACGCCCGAATACGCCATGCTGGCGCAGCTCGATGTGATCGACCGCGTGCTGAAGGAGACGTTGCGGCTATGGCCGACGGCGCCGGCCATTACCGTGGGCGCCTATGAGGATACCGTGATCGGCGGGGCTTATCCGATCGCCAAGGATTATCCCGTGCAATTGCTGATCGCCTCGCTGCACCGCGATCCGGCGGCCTGGGACAATCCCGAGGTTTTCGACATCGACCGCTTCCTGCCCGAGCGGGAAGCCGCGATCCATCCGCATGCCTACAAGCCCTTTGGCAATGGCTTGCGCGCGTGTATCGGCCGCCAATTCGCGCTGACAGAGGCCAAGCTGGCGCTCGCGGCCGTGCTGCAGAATTTCGCGTTGCACGATCCGGCCGATTACAAGCTGGCGGTTCGCGAGACGCTGACACTCAAGCCGGATCAATTCATCATGCGCGTGCGCGGGCGCCGCCCGCATGAGCGCATGAGCCAGGCGCCGGCCGCCATCGCCGCGCAAGGCGGCGGCGGTGGCAGCGCGGCGCTTGAGGGTGCCGGCCAGGCGCTGACCATTCTGACCGGCACCAGCCTGGGCACGTGCCGCGACATCGCCGCCGAAATTGCCGAGCGTGCCACCGCCGGCGGCTTTGCCGTGCGCCAGGGTGCGTTGGACGATTACGCGGGTGGCTTCCCGCGGGACGGCATGCTGATTGTCGTGACGTCGACCTATAATGGCCGCGCACCGGACAACGCGCAGAAGCTGGAGGCCGCGATCCTGCAAAAGCGCCTGCCGGCAAAAAGCAGTCCGCAATTGCGCTATGCCGTGCTGGGCTGCGGCAATACGCAATGGCGCGAGACGTATCAGGCTTTTCCCAAGCTCGTTGACGCCGCCCTACACGATGCCGGCGCCACCGCTTTCTTGCCGCGTGGCGAGGCGGATGCAGACCGTGATTTCGACGGCACGCTGGATGCCTGGACCAAACAGCTCTGGGCCGCATTGGGCGACACCCAAATTTCGGCCGACCCCGACAGCATGCAAAACCAGCCGCCGCGTCTGTCGGCCAACATCGTCGATGGCGCGCAGTTGCGCGCACGCGCCATGCCGGAAGCGGCTTGCGCCATGGAGGTGCTTGGCAATGACGAGCTGGTGCGTGACCCTGCCGGGCTGTGGGATCACGCCAAGGAGGCGCCGCGCGCCTCCACGCGCCACATCACCCTGCGTCTGCCCGACGGCGTGAGCTACTGCGTCGGCGATCACATCGCCATCTACGCGCGCAACCGTGACGAGCTCGTGGGCCGCCTGCTGGCGCGCCTGTCCTTGGCGCCGGATACGGTGCTGGTGCTGCAGGGCCAAGGCGCGCGTGTGCGCCATCTGCCCATCGGCACGCCGCTGACCGCGCGGCAATTGCTCAGCGATTTTGTCGAACTGCAAGACTCTGCCACGCGGCGTGACCTGCGCGCGTTGGCCGCGGTTGCGCGGCAGGAGTCCACGCGCGCCACGCTCGGCGCGCTGGTCGAGGACAATGACGCGTCGCGCGCGGCGTTTCAGTCGCAGATTGCCGACAAACGCGTAACGGCCACGGATCTGCTGCTGCGCTACCCGGATATCGCGCTGGGCGTGGAGGGGCTGCTGGAGCTGTGCGCCGCCATCAGGCCGCGCTTTTATTCGATTTCCTCCACGCCGACGGAAGAGCCCAACGAGGTCACGCTGACCGTCGGCACGCTGGAGGCGCCGGCGTGGTCGGGCGTGGGGCAGTATCGCGGCGTCGCTTCGTCCTATCTGATGGGCGTTGCGGTTGGACAAACCGTGCTCGGCTATGTGCGCCGGCCAAATCCGCCCTTCGCGCCGCCGCGCGATGCGCGCCTGCCGATGGTGCTGATCGGCCCAGGCACCGGCATTGCACCCCTGCGCGGCTTTTTGCGTGAACGCGCGGCGCAGAAGCGCGCGGGCGAGGCGGTGGGACGCTCGCTGCTGTTCTACGGCTGCCGGCATCCCGAGCATGACTGGTTCTACCGCGATGAGATGCAGGATTGGGCCCGCGAGGGGGTGGCTGATTTGCACATCGCGTTTTCCAGTCTGGAAGGCCATCCACACCGTTACGTGCAGGATGCGTTGCGCGACGCCGCCGATGCGGTGTGGTCGGCCATCGAGGAAGGTGCGCCGATCTATGTGTGCGGGGATGGGCGCTACATGGCGCCGGCGGTGCGGGCGGCGCTGATTGCGATCTGCCAGGTCAAGCAGGAAATCGATCATGCGGCCGCGTCGGCCTGGCTGGAAGCGTTGATCCAGTCGGGATTGTACCATCAGGACGTTTTTGGTACCTGACCAAGCATAGACGACGAGTTTGTCAAACGGGCAAACTCGTCGTCCGCTTCAGCACCTCCATGGCAAAGCTCGCGCGCACATCGGTCAGCCGCGCCGCCGCGATCAGCCGTTTATAGACCGCATCATACGCGGCGATGTCGGCCACCTGCAGCTTCAGCAAATAATCGAACTGCCCGCTCATGCGGCAGAACTCCAGCGCCTCCGGCATATCGGCGACCGTGCGCGCCAGGCGGGCCAGGCCCTCGGGCGTGTGTTCCGCCAGCTTGAGCCTGACGAACACGGTCACCGCCAATCCCAGCTTCATGGGGTCCAACAGGGCCACGCGGCGCAGGATCACGCCCGCCTCCTCCATCAGCTTGATGCGGCGCCAGGTGGCGTTCTGCGAAAGGTTCACGCGCTCGGCGATCGTGGCCACGGGCGTGGCTGCGTCGGCCTGCAACTCGGCCAGGATGCGGCGGTCGATCGCGTCCATTGGTGAAATCTCCCAAAATCAAACGCGCGCTCCCGCAAGTTTGGGAGCTTTTTGCACGCGGAAACTGGCATTGTCCCAGTATCGCGTCTGCAGAGGCTTTGGAATGCTCGACCGGATCTTCAACTCCCATCCCCGCGCCTTGGGAGAGGATTACTTCACCCACCAGCGCGCCGCCTTCGGCTACGCCGCCAGCCTGCTGGGCGCCTGCCTGGCCGCGGCCGTGCACGGGATCTTCCCCTGTCTCTTCGAAACCACCGGCAGCCGCACCGTGGCCCGGCTGCATGGCCGCATGACCGCCCGGTTGGGAGTACCGCAGCCGGCCGAATAAACGCCCGGTCACGGTAGCGCGGCGCGGCCCGACCTGATACCGGGCGGGCAGTTGCGCGGGCGCCTGGCCGATGAATGTACACCTGTTCCGCGCGTGCCTGGCGGTTGCCTTCTGCGCGGTCATGTCGGGCGCCCCCCCCCAAACCCCCCCCACCCCCACAGCCGCCAACCCCCCGCCCCACCACCCAGCCCCCCAGGATTGGGCCATCCACGCCCAAACGCCCATAGTGG
>CAXUNZ010000064.1:0-14671 GCA_964252525.1 uncultured Acetobacteraceae bacterium | reverse complement strand
GCGCGCCAGCGCCGAGCCGGCCTTGGCGAGAAGATCGACCGCACTCGTGCCGCCTTCCGGCCGGGCCGCGGCATCGATGACTGCCGGCACATTGGGGTTGGTCACGCGCGCCAGGCGCGTTTTGATTTTCTCCTGCTGTTCCAGCGCGCGCATCAGCAGGACCGAGCCGCCGATGAAGGTGGCTGCGACACCGCAGAGCAGCAAAGGCGATACACCCAAGGCGATCATCGGCCCCGTCCTTTCCGAGCGGTGCGCATCAGCCCAGGCTGCGCTTGATGATTTGTTGCATGATCCACAATCCACTGAACAGCATGGCCACCGCGATGCCGAGCATCATTTCGCCCGTCGGATCGGTAAACAGCACCGCGATATAGTCCGGATTGACCAGAAACAGCATCGCGCCCACCACGATCGGCAGCACCGCCAGCACGTAGATGCTGGTGCGCGCCTCGGAAGCAAGCGCATGGCCGCGCTTGCGCGCATTCTCGCGCTTGCGGATCGTGTCCGCCAGCGTCTCCAACGTTTCCGTCAGCCCGCCGCCCGTCTGGCTCTGCAATGCCAAGGCGGTGGCAAAAAAACGGTACTCGGAAATGTCGTTGCGCTCGGCCATGTCCAGAAGCGCCGTTTCCAGATCCACGCCGATCGCCACCTGATCGGCGGCGCGTGCGAACTCCTCGCGCGTGGGCGTCTGCCCTTCGCGCCCGACGATGCGCACCGCCTCGTTCACCGGCACGCCCACGCGTACCGAGCGCGACACCATCGACAATGCATCGGGAAACTGGCTGAGCAGCGTGCGCGTGACCTTGCCCGAGGACCAGCCGAGGAACGTGCGCACCAGCATGATTTCCACCAGTGGCAAGACGAACCAGCCGGCATGTCCCAACACCTTGGTCGCCAGCAGCGCGCCAAGCGCCGCCGGCCCCAGCATGCACGCCAAAACGCCGGGCAGGCTCAGCGGGTAGTGGGATTTGCGCTCGTCGTAATAGCGCAGGATGCTGTGGAACAGCGGGCGCTTGGCGCTGCGCTGCTTGGCGCGCACGGCCAGCACCAGCGCGGGTCCGCTGCTGGATTTGGGCTTCAGATAGGGCCCGACCGTCTCCTCGCGCCGCGCCGCCCAGGACTGGGCGCGCTTCTGTTCGGACAGAACCATCAAGCCGGTGGCACCCAGCCCGGCCAGGCACACCATGCCACCGCCCAGAAGCAGGGAAAGATGCCCGCTCACCAGTTGGTCTCCTCCATCGCCGCCACCCAGGCGCGATCCATGCCGAAATAGACCAGCCTTTCCCAGAAGCTCGGCCGGCCACGGCCCATTTTGTAGGTGCCCGACAGGCGCCCTTCGGCGGACTCGCCCGTGAATTCGAACTGGAACAGATCGTTGAGGATGACGACATCGCCTTCCAGGCCCACGACATCGGTCACCTGCGTGACGCGCCTGCCGCCGTCGCGGTGGCGCTCGACCTGCAGGATCATGTCGACCGCGCCCACCACCTGCGTTTTGATCGCGCGTGACGGCAGGCCCATATTGCCCATCTGTACCATGTTCTCGATGCGCGTCAGCGCGTCGCGCGTGTTGTTGGCATGGATCGTGGACATCGAACCGTCATGGCCCGTGTTCATGGCCTGCAGCATGTCGAAGGCCTCCCCGCCGCGCACCTCGCCGATAATGATGCGTTCGGGGCGCATGCGAAGCGCGTTCTTGACCAGGTCGCGCTGCGTCACCTCGCCCTTGCCCTCAAGGCTGGGCGGGCGCGTTTCCATGCGCACGACATGCGGCTGCTGCAATTGCAGCTCGGCCGCATCCTCGATGGTAATCACCCGTTCCGCCGGATCGATCATGCGCGAGAGCGCGTTCAGCAGCGTCGTCTTGCCCGATCCCGTGCCACCCGAGATGATCATGTTCAGCCGCGAGCGGCCGGCGATTTCCAAAATGCGCGCCACCTGCGCGGTCAGGCTGCCATAGGCGACCAGGCGCGCAAAATCGATCTTGCGCCGGGTGAATTTGCGTATCGAAATATACGGGCCGTCCAGCGCCAGGGGCGGGAAGACGATATTGACGCGGCTGCCATCCATCAGCCGCGCATCGACCATCGGGCTGCTCTCGTCGATGCGCCGCCCCACGGCCGAGGCGATGCGCTGGCAGATATTGGCGACGTGCTGCGCGTCGCGAAACTTGACGTTGGACAGCGTGACGCGCCCAGCCTTTTCGATGAAGACGCGCTCGGGTCCGTTGACCATGATATCGGCGATGCCATCGTCATCGAGCAGCGGCTGCAGCGGTCCCAACCCCAACATGTCGTTGACGAGTTCGGAGGCGAGCTGGCGTTGTTCGCGCGCATTGAGCTGGATGCGCCGCTCGGTGGCGATTTCGGCCACCAGCTTTTCGATCTCCGGGCTCAGCCGCTCGGGTGAAAGCGCCGCCGCCGCCGCCGGATCGAGCTGCTGCAAAGCCAGCGTGCGCAACTCGCTCAGGCTGTCGGATGTCGATGGCGCCTGCAAGGGCGCGTTCATCGTCACCGATTGCACCGCGGGCAAGTTGGGCACGATTTTGCCCGGCGCCTCGTCGCCGGTGCGGCGTCTGCCGAAAAGGGGGCTTCCGCTCATGATTCACGTATTCCCAATTTCTCCAGCAGCCGCCCAAAGCCGAAAGCCGATTGGGAGGGGATTTTCATCGCCGGCCCACCTTCGGAAACAAAGGCCACTTCGCGCGCCAGATGCAGGATGCCGTTGCGGAAGCCGCCACCGCTGGCCGCGGCCGGCGTGCCCAATGTCGCCGAACTGCCGACCAGGCGCGGATGGTAGGGGATCGTGATATCGACGTTCATCTCCAGCGCTTCCTCGATCTGCGCGCGCGTCAATCCGCCGGGTTGTCCCACGCGGTTGAGCACGAGAACCGCGCGGCGCACCTGATCGGGACCCGTCGGCAAGGCGAGCAGACGCAACGCATTGCGCATGGAGGCCAGCGTCGGATCCATCACCAGCACCCGCTGATGCGCCAGCATCAGCAATTCGCGGTAGAGCGGAATGGGCGAGGCGGGCACGTCGGCCACGACGAAATTATAGCGCCGGCGCAGCGCCCCGATCAGCGCGCGCCCCGCGCCTTCGGCCACTTCGGCGACTTCGGCGATCTTTTCATCGCCTGCCAAAACCGACAGCCGCTCGGAAATCGGCTGGGCGGAGCGTTCGACGAACAGCTCATCGATGCGCGATGGCGTCTCCAGCGCCAGGCGCAGGCCGGTTCCCGCCCGGCCGCCCAGCATCATCGCCGCCGAGCCCATATAGATGTCGGGATCGAACAGCACGGTGTGGCGCTTGAGTTCCTCGCCCAGATAGAAGGACAAATTGGTGGCAATGGTCGTCGTGCCGACACCGCCGCACGCACCCGTCACCGCCACGATGCGCCCGCCTTGCAGTGCGGAGGTATTGATCGGGCGCGCCGCACAGGCAGGGCCGAACATGCGCGCGACCATCTCCTTGGCCAGCGGCTTATACAGATACTCCGCCACACCCAGATCGCGCGTCAGCGAGCGGTAAAAATTCATGTCCGCCCGGTCGCCCACGACCAGAACGCGCGTGCTGGGTTCGACGACTTCAGACAGGTCGTGAAGCGCCGCGAGCGGCGCATCCTCGCCGGAGATGTCGACGATCAGCACTTCCGGGCTCGGCATCTTTCGCAGCAGCGCGGTCGCCTGGCGCACGGAGGCACGGCGCAACTGGATCGAGGGCACGAGTTCAGCCAGCCCGTCCTGGATCGCGTTTTCACTGTCGGAATCGGTGATAAAGCCGAGAAGCGAGGCGCGCTCGGCGGTTTTGACCGCCTGCTCGCTCTGCTGGGTCATTGCGCCCGAGGATGCCATGATGCCTGAGACCCCTACTGGTCGCCGCCCTGACTTTGGACCTTGACATCGGACGCGCCCGCATTCGGCAGCTTTTTGACCTTGTTGTCATACAAACGATCAATGGCCGCCACGTCCAGCTTGGCATCGCTGCCCGCCACGCCATGGCCGCGCACCAGATCGGCCGGATTGGCCGCCATCAGCGTGGTATTTGGCCGGTTGACGTGCGTGGGATGCCAATCGCCCTCGCGCAGGAGCGGATCGATGCTGTCGCACCCGCCCAGCGGCGCGCACAGCGCGCCCGCACCGGCCAGCAACACGACAGCTCTGGTCAAGGGATTCGAAAACTCGGGCATGTCTCTTCTCCTACTCGACCATGAAGCCGGCATCGGCCGGAATGTGACGAATTTGCGCCGTCGTTCCAGCGTAGCCGGGTGCCGATTGACGCAGATACAAGATGCGCTCGATATCCGAGGGCGGGCGCCAGCCATCGGTGGGCAGGCGCAGCGCATTCGGATCATTCACCGGCTTGACGATATAGGGCGTGACGATGATGACCAATTCGCTTTGATTGCGCTGGAAGCTGTCGGAGCGGAACAGCGCGCCCAGGATCGGCACGTCGCCCAGGCCTGGCACCGCATTGCCGGTCAGCGTCGTCTGATCCTGCAGCAGGCCGGCGATGGCAAAGCTTTGTCCGGTGCCGAGCTCGACCGTCGTATCGGCGCGGCGAACGTCGATGCCCGGAATGGACAGGCCAGCCCCAGAACCATTGGTGCCGAAGAAGAAGGTCACGCCATTGGCCTTGTCGAGCTGGCTGACTTCGGGACGCACGTGCAACATGATCGCGCCCGAATTCAGCACCGTCGGCACGAAGCTCAGCGATATGCCATATTGCTTGAATTCGACCGAAATCGTGTTGGCGTTGGTGGCGACCGGCACAGGAAATTCGCCGCCGACCAGGAAGTTCGCCGGCTCGCCGCTCATCGTCGTCAAATTCGGCTCGGCCAGCAGATGGATCAGCTGATCGTCCGACAGCGCCTGGATAATCGTGTCCAGATTCCAATTATGCACGAGCTGCAACACGGCGCTGGAGGGCGTCAACGTGCTGTCCACCACCTGATTGGCCGTAGATACGCCAAAGGCAACGTGCTGGCCCAGACGCGCCGGAGAGTCGCCCAGCGCGCCGGTCGACCAATTCACGCCCAATTCGCGCGTCAGCGTCCGGTTCATCTCCGCGATGCGCACATGCAGCGAAACCTGCACCGGCTCGGAGACGGCCATGCGGTCATCCACCCGCGCGTCATTGGGCAATTGCCCGCGCGCGGCATTGACAGCGCGCTCGGCATCAAGCGGCGTGGCCACCTTGCCCGACAGCGCCATGCCGCCGGGCGTTTCGCGCGCGCGCAGCCCGCCCTTGCCAATACCGCTCAAATCGGTCTGGCGCGCGTCATAGCCCGATGGCGTCACCGTTACCTGATATTGCGCAATCGCCTCGCCGGTATTGCTGAGGGCGGCAATCGTGGTGGTGCCCGCCGCCACGCCCCAGACGAAAAGACTGTCCGGACTGGCCGGGCGCACCTCGGCCACCTTGGGATCGGCTGTGAAGATATTTGTCGCCGGCGCGCGCAAATGCATGACGCGCCCGCTGCCGGCGGGGATGGTCACGCTGCCGCGCGTGTCTGTCGGCTCGGCCGCGACAGCCGAAATGGTGGGAAGGATCGTGCCGGGCAGGCTCGCGGCCGCGGCCAGCAACATGAAACGGAGGATGCGCATCAGAAGTGGTAATCCTTATCGTTCGTTCCCGAATAAATATGGAGCGTATTGGGCGGCGGCGCGTCGGGCGTCTTGACCGGGGGCTGATAGGCATTGGACACATCGCCCGCCCACGTCACCGGATGGGCACTGCCCTGATCGGACGGTGCCGCATCCACCGGCCGCACGGCCAGCGACAGGCGCCCCAGTTTCGTAACGATCGCGACGCGCTCGACATCTTCGGGCGTCACCTCGAGCGTCACCGTGCGCGATCCGCCCTCGCCATTCGCACCCGCCGCGCCTTGCACGAGCTGCTGATCGATGGCGATCACCCGCACATCCTTCAGCACCGTTTCCGCCGCCACCTTGTGGCTGCCGGTGCCGGACGGATCGGTCATTTCCTGCGTCAGGATGACATCGACATGATCGCCGGGCCAGATCAGCCCGGCGGTACCCGATACCGCATCCACGCCGATCGATGTGGCGCGCCGCCCAGGCGTCAGCACCGCGGCCAGAAAGCCGTGATCGCCCGGACGCATGATGTCCGCCGGCAAAATCACCTGATGCGGCAACAAGGTCTGGCGAACCATGGCGCCGAAGAATTCCGATCGTGCCTGCGGGGTGTCGGGCCGCGCGCCGGCCGGCTCTTCGGTCTCGGGCATTTCGCGCGCCTCGATATCGTCGGGCTTGAGCAGCGATCCCGCGCGCAGCGTGTTGGCTGCGGCCAGTATCTGCACCTTTGGAATGACCGGCATTGCCGGTGCCGGCGGGTGCATGCCCTCCCAGGCGACGAAGACGAAGACGGCCATGCCGGCCGCCATGAAGAAGAAGAGAAAAATCCGGAGCATGTTGATCGCCTCAGCGCCGCCTGTGTCCGTCGCCCGGCACTATGCCGGACACCGATATGTTCGCGCATCCGTACAGTTTATGAAAGAATCCAAACGCGTTTCTAATAAATTCAACCGTGCAGTGTGGCGATCACGCCACCAGTTGCAATCGCGGCGGCATAAGGCAGCGGACCGCCGCGGTGCAGCCGCCATTGCTCGCAACGCAGAATGCGCCCGAGCATCGCGGCGGGGCGCGGCGCCGTCGGGCGCGCGGCCAGCCGCCGGCCGATGATGAAACCCAGGGCCAGCACGCCGCCGGCCAAGGCGGTCGCCGCGATCATCATCGGCACCATCATGGGCTGCACGAAGATGGCAGCGGCAGTCAGCAACTTCACATCCCCGCCGCCCATCCATCCCAGCCACCAAAACAGCACGGTCAGCATGAAGACGATGGCGGAGGCAATCAGGCCCCATTGCAGCGAATGCAGCCCGCCCGTGCTCAGGCGCAGCGCCACGCCGGCAAGAAAAAGAAAGACCGAATAGGCGTTCGGCACGGTCCGGACCGCGAAATCATGCAGGGCGGCAAGGATCAGCACGCCCAATCCTGCAAAGGTCAGAACCAGGATGACGATGGATGCGAAATTCACCGCGTGATGCACTGTGCCATTCCTTCTTGCGGCAGGCACCTGGCGCGAAAGCTGCGCACAAGCGCATCACCGGCCGAGAATCAAAGCGATCCCGCCGGCTTTGCCTCACGTCGAAAAACGCGGGCGCGCGGCGGTAAGATCAGGAAGTCAGGCGCGGTGCCCTTCGATGATGAAAACCGAATAACGTAAATGGCAGGAGAAAATCCGCGCTCCCACCCTAGAAAAAAGGCCTGACGCCGCAGCGCCAGGCCTCGTTTTCAGATCGACGTGCCAATCGTGGTGAACAGCGTGCTCAGCTTGGTGCCGAAGGTGGTGAAGATGCCGATCAGCACGAGGCCCAGCACGCCGGCAATGATGCCGTATTCCAGCGCGGTCACGGCGCGCTTGTCGGATTTCAGGCTGACGATCTTCGAAACAACTGCCTTCATGATACTCTCCATCTCTGCTGAGCGCGCCGCGCTCGCTTTTGCGATTGCATAAACGGTAACTGCCTTACCGCCCTGACGCCCCCAACGGATGGCGTGCTTTTTTTGTAACGTCTTACCAATTCGGCGTCAATCTAAAAATATCATTTATCACGGAAAAGAGCGTAACTTTTTTGAGACTAGGCGAGCAACTTGGCTTCTATTTCTTCCGCAGGTTGAGTTCAGCGCGAGACCAAACCTACCGCGCACGCATAAGCCCGCCTTCATTCCAACGGAATTTGGAAAAGTCTCGGCGAATTCGAAACAAATAAGGTCGTCTGTAACATTGAAAAAGGCCCAACACCCTGACCAAGGCGCGAGCCTACCAGCCAAACCTTTACAGTTTGGAACCAACGTTGCCGAAAATAGTGCTCAGGGGCGTGCCGAGGCTCGTAAAGACCGCAATCAGGACAAAAGCCAGGGCGCTGGCAATGATGCCGTATTCCAGCGCCGTAATCGCCCGTCGGTCGTCCCGCAACGGTGCCAGAGCCGCCAGGCGATGTCGGAATTGCCTCACTCTCGCTCTCCCACCCGTCTTCTGCCCCGCATGGCAGACACCGCGGCACAGCCTGCGGACCAGCCACGACGCCGTTCCTCGTCCGGGAACGCCACGCCTCGTAGCTCTTACGGTTTAATTATTGATGAAGCAATGAAAGTTTTCACGCTTGTGTCAGCTCGCGCTTTTTTTGACGCGGCGCGATCCCTGGTGCGGTATGAAGATGTGGATACGTGCCCCTACGCTCCGCCCGGAAACGGACGACCAACAGCGGGTAATCTGCCCCGTGCCCATGCCAGCCAAAGCAGCGCCGGCGCCACCACCGCGCCGAACGGCACATGTGTGGCCCGCACCACAGGCGCCGCCGCCAGCAGACTGATGAGCGCAAGCATCGTCAGCGCCATGGCTTCGCCCGGCCGCCAGCCATCCTGCCGCGCCGCGCGCGCAAGCCAGGCCGCCGCCAGGCTGCAAAGCACCAGATCGTAGAAAAGCGCGAAGGGTGCCGCCAGAATCGCACCGGCCGCCAGTGTCACACCGCGCATCGCCCGCGCCTGACCGCCCGCGCGGCCGCGCCAGCTCATCCATACACCAGCCAACGCGCAGGCCAGGCACACGCCCCAGACCACATGCCCCGCGGTCAGGCCCAACCCCAATTGCTGCGCGGCCCCCGTCGGGTCCACGCGGGCGGAGAGCAAAACGCGTCCGCCGTTGATTGGGCCGCTCAGATCCTGCCCGAACGTGCGCAGATACTCCGGCCAAACGCGCCAGCCGAATAACACCACCGTGGCCGCCAGCATGACCGCCACGCACAAGGCGGCAGACAGCATCGCCACCCACTCCCCGCCCGCGGCCAGCGCGAGCGGGATCAGCAGCCCCAGATGCGGCTTGTAGCACAGCAACCCGAAGGCCACGCCCGCCAGCCATTTGTGCCGCGGCAAAGCCAGCAGGCCGCACCCCATCAGCCCCGCGGTCAAAAACGAGTTCTGTCCCAGACCCAGCACCCACCACACGCACGGCACAGCCAGCAGGCACAGCGCCCCAGTCCGCCCCCCGCCGGCAATCCGCGTGCCCACCGCCAGCCAGAAAGCCAGGCTCGCGCCTTCAAAAACGGCGAAGCTGATCAAGTAAGGCAGCCAAGCCAGAGGCGCCATGACCAGCAAAAAGGTCGGCGGATTGAAGAAATACTCGTACTCGATACCCGGCGCGCTGGCTGCCTCCTCCATGCGCAGATGAGCGGCATGGTCGTAAGCCAAAGCGGCCCGTCCCTGATCGGCCAATCGCCCCGCGGCCCAGAAGCTGACATAATCGGTCGTATTCGCCCGCACGCCGCCCACGATCCAGCCATGGGTGCCCGCGATCATGAAGGCCAGCACGGCGGCTTGCACGATCGCCGCCAGACCGGCGCGGCCGCGCACCGCCCGCTCGCTCAACATGCCGCGCCACCTTGGCGCCACGCGCGCCGGCAGACCAGTGCCAGCAGGCCGGCCAGGATCAGCGGCGCCAGCGACAAGTCCCACGCGCTGGTGGCCGGCCGCGCCACCACCGGCCACAGAAAAGCCAGGCCCGCACCGAGTTTTTCGAAGCGCAGCCACCCCCCATCGGCGGCGCGTCCGGCAAGCCAGGCCAGCGGCACGCTGGCAACGGCCAGGTCGTAATCCAGGATGTGGGGCGTGCACAGCATCGATGCCGCGGCCAGAGCCGCCACCTCCGCACCCCCGCCAGGGCGCCGGCGCGTCAGCATGACCACGACGATGGCCGTGCACGCGCTCACCACCGCCTGAGCCGCATAGCCGGCGGTCAGGCCGCCGCCCCAGATGCGCACGCTGGCAAAGACGCTTTGCAGCTTGCCCCAATCCTCGCGATGGCCTTCCAGCGCCTCGCGGATCGTCGGGGCTGCGGCAAGAAAGCCGCGCCACGCGGGCGTGCCAAGCACCAGCACGGACATCGCCATCCAGCCTGCCGCGGTCGCGGCGCAGGCCAGCAGCGCCCGCCAGCGCCGCGCCGCCGCCAGAGCGAGGGGAACGACAAGCGCCAGATGCGGCTTGATGACCAGCATCCCCAGACAGGCCCCCGCCAGCGCCGGCCGCCGATCGAGCCAGACGAGCCCCCAGGCAAAGCTCGCGGCGGAAAAAAAGCCGTTCTGTCCCGTGGCCGCGTTCATCAGCAATCCGGGAAATGCCAGGATCGGCAGCACGCCCCACGCGCGTGGCAGAATGGCCCGCAGCCCCGTGCCCAGCGCCACGCCTTGCACCGTGATGAAGGCGGCAAAGCCCGCGAGATAGGGCAAGGCGGCGAAGGGCAGGCAGAGCAGCAGAAAGCTCGGCGGGTAGAAGAAGGCCAGCAGCAACCCGGGATCGAGGATGGCGGTCGCGTGCTCCAGGCCCGACAGACGCGGCAGATCGTAGGCGGCGCCCCCTCCGCCCGCCAGCGCAAGCCGCCCGGCCGCCCAGAAGGAGAGGAAGTCGGTGGCCTGCGGCTTTCCCGCAGGACCGGTCACCGCGCCCCAGGGATGATGGCCGATGGAAGTGGACAGCCAATCGAAGCCGAGCGCCACGCCCATGAGCAGAGCCAGCATCCGGCCATAGGCCACCGCCCGGTCGCGGTTCAGCCAGCGCGCCTCGGCCAGCACGCGCCTCACGCCGGCACGGCCCGCCGCCCGATGGCCAGCAACAGCGCCAGAAGGAGGGGCGGCGCGATGGTGACGCCCAACTCCAGCCCCGCCGCGCGCGCGCCAAACGGTGCCAGATACAGCAGCAGCAACAGCGCCTTGTCGCCCCACAGCCAGACGGCGCGCCGCGCCTGGCCGGCAAGCCAAGCCATCGGCACGCTCAGCACAACCAAATCATAGTCATAGAGATAAGGTGTCACGAGCAGGCACGACGCCGAGAGCGCGGCCATCTCCGCCTCCGCTCCCGGCCGGCGCCAGCACAGGCGCGCAAGAAGGCTCAGGGCCAGGATGGCGGCCGCGATCTGCACCGCGTAGCCGGCTCCGCTGGAAAAACCTGCGAGGCGCAACGCGCCGTAGAAGCTTTGCATCATCGGCCATTTGACCGGCAGCGTCTCGATGTCAGCCCGGGCGTGCCCCGCATTGGCCAGAAAGGCCTGCCATGCACCCAGACCCAGCACCAAGGCGGAGGCCGACGCCAGTGCCGCCGCCCCGATCGCGGCGGCGGCACAGGCGCGCCAGCGCCTTGCCGCAAGCAAGGCGACCGGCACGCAGACGGCGAGTTGCGGCTTGCAGGAGAGCAGCCCCAGACACGCACCGCCCAGCCACGGGCGCCGGTCCAGATTGAGTGCCGCAAGCCCAAGGCAGGACGCCCAAAGGCCACCATTCTGTCCGCCGAACATGTTCATCAGAACAGCCGGCGTGGTAAGCACAGGCAGCCACCCCCAGCCAGATCCGGCGATGCGCTTGCACACGGACCAGACCAGCGCGGCCTGTGCCGCTTCGAACGCAAACAACGCGGCGAGGTAGGGCAGCAGAGCAAGAGGCAGGCATAGAAGAAGAAAGCTCGGCGGGTAGTAGAAGATCAGCACGCCTTCCTTCGGCATGGCGGCGTGGGCGCGCTCATAGGCTTCGATGCCGGTAACGTCATAGGCGGCGCTGGCACCTCTTGTGACCGCAAGCTTGGCCGCCGACCAAAAGCAGTCGAAATCCAGCGCCAGGGGCAGGGCGCCCGCCGGCGCAAAGGCGCCCAACAGGATTGCGGCGAAGGCGCAGAGCGCCGCGAGGCTCAGCACCGCCAGAACGGCGTTGGCCCGGCGCCACCACTGCGATCCTTCTTGCACGCGCGCGTCCATGCACGAGCCTTTGCACACGCGCCCGCGTCGCGAAAAGGATTTGCTGGTGTTGAAAAATCGACAGGAGGCCCGGGCGAGAGCTTGAGAAGGGCCAAAAAGCTGGGGGAGATGTGCCATACCCCCCAGACCCCCCGTCGATTGTTCTGGGGGGCTGACGTATACGTCAGCCACACTCCCCGCGGGTTTCGGCCTCTTCACTCGATTGGCAGCCATCTCCCCCGCGCACCGTCGGCGAAGGTGATATGACCTCAGCCACGCACTTTATTTGCCGAGCTTGCATGCCCCTTTCCACACTGCGCGGCCTGCGCGCCTGGCTGCTCGATCGCGCGCTGCCTCTGTGGCTGCACCATGGCATCGATCGCATCCGCGGCGGCTTTCATGAATCGCTCAGCCATGACGGCTACGCTTGCGCCGCCTCCTATCGGCGCCTGCGTGTCCTGGCCCGCCAGACGGTGGTCTTCAGCCACGCCCACCGCAACGGCGTGCCCCGCGCGTCCGAGGCCGTGGCGATGGGCATCGACCTGCTGGCCCGGCACGCCGCCCTGCCGGAGGGCGGCTATGCCTGGCGTTTCGGCCTCGACCACGCCCCGATCGACACCACGCGCGACCTCTACGATCACGCCTTTGTCCTGCTGGCGCTGGCCGAGGCCACCTCGGTGTTGCCCGCCGCCACACTGCGCCCACGCGCCCACGCGCTGCTGGCCTTTCTCGACACAAGCATGGCCCATCCCGCGGGCGGCTATGCCGAGGCCATCCCTGCGGCCTTGCCGCGCCGGCAGAACCCGCACATGCACCTGCTCGAAGCGCTGCTCGCCGCCAACGCCGCGTTTGCCGATCCCGTTTTTCTGGATCGCGCCCATGCGTTGGTCCGCCTCTTTACCGATCGTCTGGTCGATCCGGCCACAAACGCGTTGCCGGAATATTTCGACGACGTCTGGCGGCCCGTCTCGCCGGACGGGGTATTCGAAACCGAGCCGGGCCATCACCACGAATGGGCCTGGCTGCTGCACGACTATGACCGCCTTGCACCCGCCGACGCGCGGCGCACGGCGATGGCGGCCCGGCTGCTCGCCTTTGCCGACGCGCACGGCACGCATCCCACCACGCACGACCTGATTGACAGCGTGGGCAGCAACGCCGCCCCACTCGCGCGCTCGGCCCGGCTGTGGCCACAGGCCGAGCGGCTGAAGACGGCCCATCTCCGCCCGGACCGCACGGCGGCCCACGCGCGCACCGCCCAGCAAAGCCTGGCCGCTTACCTGCTGGCCGACGGTTTGTGGCACGAGCGCCGGGACGAGCACGGCGCGTTCGTCCCCGGCCCCTCGCCTGCCAGCAGCCTCTACCACCTGACCACCGCCATCCTGACCGCAACCGCCACGCCCGATTGACGCGCCGGCGCCTGCCCGCGCACACGGGCGCTCATGTCCGCCCCCTTCGTCACGCCCGCCGAGCCCACGGCCGCCGCCGCCATCGCCGCCATCGCGGACGATCTGGCGGTTTTCGACGACTGGATGGACCGCTACGAATTCATCATCGATCTCGGCCGCCGTCTGCCCGCCTTCCCGCCCGAGTGGATGGATGACGACCACCGCGTGCCGGGCTGCCAAAGCAAGGTGTGGATGGAAGCGGCGCGCCAGGGCGAGGTGCTGATGCTGGCCGGCGCCTCGGACGCCGCGATCGTTTCGGGGCTGGTGGCCTTGCTGCTGCGCGTCTATTCGGGCCGGACGCCGGCGGAGATTTTGGCGACGGATCCGGCGTTCTTGAAGGAGCTGGGCTTGATCGAGGCGCTGTCCAGCAATCGGGGAAATGGAATTGCGAGCATGGCGAAGTCGATACGGGATGCGGCGCGGGGGTAGAAAAGGAAGTAGAGCAAGCTTGTCATATCAATCCGCGTTGAGATTGACACATTGTCGAAGGAAGAAGGTTGGGGGAGATGTGCCATCCCCCCCAAACCCCCGTCGACTTCAAGACGCCGCCTTAAATAATGACGGGGGGTCTGGAAGGTCGCGTCACGCCAAGTTCTGCGCCATACTTCCTATTTAGGTCGCCTTAGTCGTAGGCGGGCCTAGGTAGGTAGTTGGCGATGCGCGCAAGGACTGAGCCGCGCGATTAGTGGAAGGTGGCTTAACTATGCTTACACGTCTCGTCCTCTGCGCTGTGCTCTGGACGTTGCCACTAGCGTCCTTTGCTCAAGGCTCAACGGCCTATACGCCACCAGAAGGGTATCGTTTCGTTCCGCTTAGCGCTCCTTTGAACTGCGTTGACAAAAGTGGCCACAAAGCCTGGTGCGGCCCAAGCCCTGCAGAACACCACGAGTGTCGCGCAGCAGGATCTTTTGGCAGATGTCCTCGAGATCCGGCGTGCTTTGACGATCAGCGCAGACAACTTGCTTGCATACGACCGGTCCAGCCTGTCTTGAAAAATCGCTAGACCACATCCCTATGCGCCAGATTTTCATTTAACTCGGACGCGGCAATCGGCTCTTGGGTTTTCACGAGAACCACGTTGGCGCGCCTCATGGTCAGGCTACACCTTTTGCTCAAAGCTGAGCTGAGGCGCGCCTCAAACTTTGAGTGCGGTGATGTCATGCATGGCCAAGTGGGGAATATCCGCGTCCACTCCGCGGCTCATGGACAGCATACCCAGCTCCTCCACGCCGGAGTTACCCGCCGACAGCGAGACCCCAACAACCACGTCCTGCCAATCGCCCCAATACAGCCCATTGAACGCCCGCACCTCCAGCGCACCCACGCCACCTGCCGCGGACGCCTCCACCGAAATCGCGCCCAGTGACGACGCGCCAATCGCCGCCGCCTGCGTTCCCGCGCTGACCGCCACCCCGCCCACCAGC
>CAXUNZ010000063.1:0-14762 GCA_964252525.1 uncultured Acetobacteraceae bacterium | reverse complement strand
GTCAGACGCAGGCCATTGGCTGGCCGTAGAAGCGCTGATTTGGCTGACAGGCACCACCGAGCAGCCGCTTGGCTCATTGACGGATTTTAAGAGTTCCAAGCGAACTCGGGATCTCTATTCCAGCTGCAGAGACTGGCTGCGCAGATCGCGCATCCAGCCATCGATCTGCTCGACCGAGCGGAAACTGTTCATGTCGAAACGGTCCCAACTGGCGATCTGCTCGCCCGATTTCTTCCAACGGCGTTCGGGGGGCAGCAGCGCGGGCCCAAACAGCATGAAGTCGGAAATCCGCAGATCCTCCGGCACACCAAGCAGGCGCGCGGCCTCGGCCTGCGTCTCCTCCTGCCCCAGCGCGGACACCCACCACACCTGATGGCCAAGAGAAGCGGCGGCCAGATGCGCCGCCATCGTGGCGGCTGCGAGGCTTTGCATCAGGATGGTCTCGGCGTGGGCGTGGTAGCGCTGGTCAAGTTCCGAGCCTTCCAGCAGGCCGGGAAAGACCCAGCTTATGCGCGGGTCGACGAGCACCACCACGAATCCCGGCGCGTGGCCCATGGCGCCATAATCCGTGGTATGGAAGCGGCCTGCCGCCCGGCCTCGCCGTGCATGATCGGCGACCATGTGATCGGCAATGCGCCGCTTGACCTGCTGGTCGGTGACCACCACGAAATGCCAGGGCTGACAATTGGCACCCGATGGCGCGGTGGCCGCGGCATCCAGAATCATCTCCACATGCGCGCGCGGCATGCGATAACCACGATCGAATTGGCGCACGGTAATGCGGTCACGCAGCACCTCCATCAACGCGTTGTAGCGCGGGTAGGCGCCCGGCCCGGCTCCCTGCGCGCCACCAGACGCCCGCGACAAGGCAATGACGCTATTCATCGCGCATCCGGGCGCACGGCGAGGCAAGGGAGGGGCGTGGCAATTTTCATCCACGCCGAGCATGGCATACGAGTCGAGTCGGGCGAGCGCGGTGGCGAGAGAAGAGGGTCCGAAGGACCAGAACCGGCGCACCTGGCAGCGTATCACACGCTACCCGAAGAACTCCAAAGCTTTGCGGACGGGCTGTGATTACCGAGCAGCTTTGACTTGGCTCTGCCGGCCAACCTTGGGACCTCGCGCGCGTTTCGCAACGGGCACGAATCGAGAGGATACTTACAATGAAGATGATTATCTTTCCTGCCGTCGCAATCACAGGTTTCGTCGGCGTCGCGGCGGCACAGTCGCTGCCGCCCGGCAATTACGCCATTGACGGCACAGTCACGTCGATGTCCGGCAGCTCATGCCCGCTCGCCAAGAAATCGCCGGTAACGGGTTTGCTGTATTACCCTGGCGTCGGCCGCGACACGACCCAGCTTGTTCTCCAGTCTACCACGTTGCAGCAATACATCACCGTTGCCTACATGAACGCGTTCCAATCAGTGCCCGCTAACGGACTGAATGGATGGTCGGCATCCAACCCCGTCTCCCCCAACTACAGCCAGTATAAAAACGGCACCTTGGTGGGCGGCGGAACGGCAGCCATCCTGAGCTTCAGTCTGACGGCCGGCATCGCCGATCCGACCGGTTTGTCGTTCGCCCAAGGAACCATCTCGATCAACGTCGATTCGATTGCGCCTTGTCAGGAGACCGCGCAAGTTGTTCTCGAGCGGGTGGCCGACTTCAAGCAAGCGCCCAACAAGTGACGACCACGATTTGAGCGACGTATGGCCGGGAAGATGGCGCATCTCCCCGGCCTTTCTGTTAACCCACTCACTTTTGTCGCGTTGTTCGACGCCCCGCCGTGAACCTGCCCGCGAGAGGTTGAGGGCAAGCCGCTGGCCTCGTTTTATCTCAGCGAAGGCGCAATCCCGATCCGAAAGGCGGCAAACGCAATCACACCCGCGAGCAGAGCCACACTCAGCAGGATGGCGCCCGCGTGAAGCAGCAGCGCCGCCGCCGGTTGGGCCAGACGCTCCAAGCCGACCAACACCACGGCGAAGCCGAGCCCGTATGCCAAAGCCGCCCAGCGTCGGCGTGGCCTGGCACGAGAGAGATACTGCACGGAAGCAACGACGGGCGGGTGCGGATGCCGGCGCATGGCAGGCAGATTGGCGCACGCGCGGGCGGGCCGCAAGCGCGTACACCGAAGGTTGAGTGCGTCAGCCCGGTGCGGCGGGGGGCCAGAAAGCCGCGGCGATCGCGTTGTGCACGAAGGTCAACTGGATCTGCACGTAATCCATGAATTCGTGCAGGCCGCGTTGCAGGATCAGCTCGATCGTTTGGTCGGCTAGGGCCGCGCGCAATTCGTCGAGCCGTTCCTGCGCCGCATAGACGCCACGCAACCCCCAGCCCGAGCTGAGCAGCGTCAGATACGTCTCGGCCTGGCTGACGCACAGCACGACGGATCGGGGAAAACTGTGATTGAGCAGGAGAAAGCCCGCGACCAGGCCCGGCGTCATTTCGGACGGATGAACACGGCGAAACGCGTGATAGCCCGAGGCGGCGCGCAGCAGCGCGTGCCATTGCGCGACATCGACCGCCCCGCCCACGTCGCGCACCGAAGGCAGCAGCGTGTGGTATTTAATGTCGACCAGGCGGGAGGTCTGGTCGCCACGTTCGAGGTATTTGCCGATACAGTAAAAGACCCAGCCTTGGTCTCGGAACATCGTGCCTTCGGTTATGCCGGTATGAGTCTGGCAGGCTTCCTTGAGAAAGGTGCAGAGCGAGGAGACGCGGGAGGGCGCGGCGTCGGCCGCGGTCAGCTGACGCACACGATTGCTGAACATGTTGATGTGCGCCCACATTTCGGTCGAAATCAGCGGGCGCAGCGCGCGCGCATTCTCGCGCACGGCCAGCATGCACGAGACGATGGAGTTGGGGTTCGCGCGGTCGATCAGATAAAAGTCGAGCACGGTTTCGGCCGTGGCGGCACGGTGCTTCTTGAAAAAGGATTCCTCATCGGCGTTGATGCGCACGACCGATTCCCAGCCTGACAGATCGACGCCATGGCGCACGAAGGTATCGGTGACATCGAGCACGCGCGCGAGGTTTTCGATTCGCTCCATGTGGCGGCCGAGCCAGAACAGGTTCTCGGCATAGCGCGAGAGCAGCGCCGAATGGCGCGGCGTTGCGTCGTGGCGCGGCCCGCAGGTATTGGATTGCGATTGCGATTGCGATTGTGACTGTTCCTGCATGGCCTATTCCAGGACCCAGGTGTCTTTGGATCCGCCACCCTGCGAGGAATTGACCACGAGCGAACCCTCGCGCAACGCAACCCGCGTCAGGCCGCCGGGCAGCACCCAGGTTTTGCTGCCCGTGATGGCGAACGGCCGCAGGTCGATGTGGCGTGGCGAGAGGCTGTTTCCCGCCAACGTAGGTGCAACCGACAGGCTGATCATCGGCTGGCTGATGTAATTGGCGGGATCGGCCAGGAGTTGCGCGCGAAACGCGTCGAGCTCCTCGGCGCTCGCATGCGGGCCGATGATCAGGCCATAGCCGCCCGATTCACCCACCGGCTTGACCACCAGGCTGGCGAGGTTGTCGAGCGTATATTGCAGGCCATCCGCCTCGCCGCAAATATGGGTCTGCACGTTGGCCAGGATCGGCTCCTGGTTGAGGTAATAGCGGATGATGCGCGGCATGTAGGCGTAGATGGCCTTGTCATCGGCAATGCCTGTGCCGACCGCATTGGCCAATCCCACGCGGCCGCGGCGCCAACTGTCGATCAGGCCGCGCACGCCCAGCGTGCTTTCGGGACGGAAAACATCAGGGTCGAGAAAATCGTCGTTCAGGCGCCGATAAATCGCATGCACGGGCGCCAGGCCCGCGGTGGTGCGCATCCACACGCAGCCATCCTCGACCACCAGGTCGCGGCCTTCGACCAGCGGCACGCCCATTTCGCGCGCCAGGAAGATATGCTCGAAGTAGGCGGAGTTATAGACGCCGGGCGAGAGCAGCACGACCTGCGGATCGCTGACATGCGCCGGCGCGATTTCCGCCAGCGCCTGTTGCAGACGCATGCCGTAGCTGCCGACGGGGCGCACGGCAATGCCGTCCATCAAATCGCCGAAAAGCCGGCGCGTCATGTTGCGGTTTTCCAACACGTAGGACACGCCGGACGGCGTACGGGCATTATCCTCCAGCACCAGAAACGCGCCGCTCTCGTCCCGCACGATATCGACGCCGCAGACATGCACATACGTGCCGAGCGGCACGTCCAGTCCCACCATCTCCGGCCGGTAATTGCTGTTGCCCAGCACAAGGGCGCGCGGCACGACGCCGTCATTCAGAATGTGCTGGCCGTGATAGGCATCATGCAGAAACGCGTTCAACGCCGCCACGCGCTGGCACACCCCGCGTTCCAGCACGTCCCATTCCACCGCGGTCAGAACGCGCGGAATCAGATCGAAGGGCAGGATGCGGTCGATGGCGTCCTTGTCTGAATAGACGGTGAAGGTGATGCCCTGATTATACAGCTCGGCCTCGGCAATCCTGGCACGCCGCTGCAATTCTGCAGGGTCCATGCGCGAAAGGCGTTCGGCAATCACGGCGAGGGCGGGGTCATGCGCGGCACCATCCATCAATTCGCAGAAAAAGCGTCCCTTGTCATACCCGTCCAGAAGCCCATTCGCCGCCAACACCCGTTCAATCTCCCTCGCACACGTCGCCGCTGAATCTGCGCCATGGGCGAGGCTGGCGCTAGACGGAAAAGGCCAAGGGGCGCCGCCCCCTGGACCCCCGCTAAGGACAAGTCCTTAGAACCTATTTGTTGGGTTTAGGAGGGGGGCCAAGTCGCGGTTGTCGCATCATATCTGGCCCCTCCTAAACCTGACAATTGGAAGTCTGGCGAGGGAGCAACGCCCCGGGCCTTCCTTCGCCTCACGCCGCCACCAGGTCAACGCCGCTGGTCACGCTGTGATCGCCGCCGCCGAGAATGACGCCGCGCACGGGGCAGGTGTCGCTATAATCGCGTCCCCAGCCGAGCACCACGTGCTCATCGGCAATGATCAGGCCATTGGTCGGATCGAGGTCGATCCAGCCATGCTCAGGTCCCAGCCAGCAACCAACCCAGGCATGGCTCTGGTCGCAGCCGGCAAGGCGCGTCTTGCCCGCCGGCGTGTAGGTGCGGATGTAGCCCGAGACGTAACGCGCCGGCAGCCCCAGTCCGCGCAGGCCGGCGATCATGACGTGAGAGAAATCCTGGCACACGCCGACACGCTGGGCGAGCACCTGACGGACGGGCGTATTGACATTGGTGCTGCCGGCGCGGAAGGCGAAGTCGCGGCGGATGCGCGCATTTAGATCCAGCAGGCCGGCCAGGATCGGGCGCCCGGCGGGAAAGGAGCACGCGGCGTAGTCCCGCGCCTCGGGCACAGCGGGGATCATCGGGCTGTCAAAGAGGAACTCGGCGGCTTCGAAGGCGGCGGCGGCGCCGGCAAAGGCGGTCTGCGCCACGCTACGCCAAGGCGGCGTGGCGGCGGCATCGGGCGGCGGCGGCGCGCCGACCTGCACGCGCGCATCGAGCGTGACGCTGAAGCAGGGATGCGGCGCATCCAGATACAGCCAGTCGACCAGGTTGCCGAAGCAATCCTGCCCACTGTCGATACGCGCGGGCGCGGGAGCCGCGTTCAGGCTGACATCGAGCACCTGCTGCCAGGACAGCGGACGCGGGCGCAGATGCAACAGATGCGCGCCGAGATCGACGGGGCTGCCATAGGCGTAGCTGGTGACGTGGCGCACCGAATAGATCATGGGCGGCGCAGACTAGGCGCCGGAGGGCGGCAAGGCAGCCGGTGGTGAACTGGCCGAGCCGGTCCGCCGCTTAGCTCGCCTTAGTTGAACTGCAGATTCTCCAAATGGATGATTGCCGCATTCCACCCAGACGAGCAGTAGTCCACCGCCGGGTATTGATAGTCAAAAATCTTCTTTTTGCCCGGCGCCAGTCCAACCAATTCCATGACGGTTTCGTTCTGGGCGGTCGCATAATCGATCATATAGTTTTTAGGCGCATCCTCGTAGGTACTGCCACAGATCGGATCGTAGATCGACATGCCCTGCGGATAATTGAACACTTCAGTCGCTGTCATGGCCGTCGTATCGATATGATAGGTGCGCGGACTGGTGAAACCGCGCTGCTTGCCGGGCGGCGTTTGGACAAGGCTCTTCAAACCATCATCGTGCAAGAGAAGATTGCCGTTATCGTCGATCGACACCGCATGCTGTCCGATCGGTGGGTAGGTGCCCGGCGGCATATCGAGCGAGAACTTGCGCAGCGACTTATATTGATACCAGTGCTTGGTGTGATCGCCAAGGATCCACTTGATCTGCTGCGTATCGTAATCCACCGCGATGACAAAGTTCTCACGGCTGGAGACGACCAGCGTATTATCTTTTGGATTGTAGGTCGTGGCGTTGTTGTGGAACCAGTCCGTCGGGAAGGGAAGCACAAAACCTGAAGGATCATCACCGCCCGCGATCATCGCCTTGCTGATGATTTGACCGAAATCCCACTCATTCAGCACATTGCCAGTCGCGTCGATTTCAAGATTGGTCGCTTCATACTCAGTGGTCGTGTTGACTTCCATCACGATGCCCGTCTTGCCGGGGTCGTAGTTATGATGGTTAGTCAACGTAACGCCAATATTGGCGTAATCGCCTACCTTCGTGATCGTGCCATCGAAATCCATCCGATTAACGCCCGTTTTGCCGTCAGTGATGTAAAAGGCATTATCGAAATAGATCGAAGAAAATGCTCTGACCCCGTTATCGCCGATGAAACGCACCTCGCCATCAGTGTCGACCAGATCGGGATTGGTTTTGTCGCAGTACTTCTTGAGCAGGAAGTAGTCAAAACTCAAATCCGACGTCGCATGGCGGTCGGACACGACCACAGTGCGGTTGTTCAGGACGTTGCAGCTATCCGTGTAGGGCCGCGTCATGACCTGCACGGTCTGGGAGACCGGCGCGCTGTCGCTAAAGGAGAAGTTGAACGTCACGCTGTTGTCGTAGCCGGCATAGGTGCCGAAAATCGGAATGCGCATCTCGTTTCGCATGCCGTCCCAATAGCCACGCCTGATCATGTAGGCAGCGGAGTAAGTGGCTGAAATCGGTCGTGTGAACGAACCAGGCTTGGGTGCGATGGTGAACTGCACGCTGGTCAATGCCCTGGCGCCAGTTACCTCGGTGCGCATGATTTCGATGAAGGGTGTCGGGCCACGCATAAGCGGCATGACGTTAACGATATGCGCTGCCGACGCTATGGCTGGCCAGCTGCAAGACGCGGCGGCGACCAACAGAGCGGATTGAAAGACTTTGGCATTTCGGCGCCCCTACAACTTTTCATCTTGTAATGTCGGCATCCCAACGCTGTCAAGATACCACACGGTGAGCAATGTTGTTGGTTTACCAAATGGGATGTGGAATAGATGCTATCACAGCGCGACGCCGCACTGTCGCATGATCGACCACTTAACACCGTGGTATAGCGCGGCACGAGTCGGCGAACGGTATAGATCAATCGACAAACACCGTTCCTAAACGTTTCGTCAGCGGCGCCGGGGCATATTCAGTAGAGACAAAGCTGAAAGTGTCGATACCAGTCTTACGCATGACTGGCAAAATCGCTTTGACCATGAACTGCCCGTGCAAGACCAGCCACACAGCCAAGCAGTGGACCGCTGTAGCCCCGGGAAAGATTGCGCCTCGGCCGAAACGTGAAAGGATCAACGGCGTTCCTAACAAACACCAACCATTGTGATGCGAACACCTTGTCCGACTACGACCTCTACTACTGGCCCGTGCCTTTCCGTGGACAGTTCGTGCGCGCCGTCCTGGCCTATGCCGGGAAGACGTGGACCGAGCATGACGCGGCAGCGATGTCGAAGCTGATGGAAGGCACGGTGCAGGACATGCCCATCCCGTTCATGGGACCACCCATGCTGATCGATAAAAAAGCCAAATTTGCCATTGCCCAAATGCCGGCCATCATCCTCTATCTGGGCGAAACGCTGGACCTTTTGCCCGCCACGCCCGCGCTGCGCGCCATGACCATGAAGATCGTCAACGACGCCAATGACGTGATCGACGAAATGACCCTGGATGGCGGCCGCCAGATGTGGAACAAGGCGCGATGGTGGGAATTTGTCCCACGCTTGACGAAATGGGCGTCGTTCTGGGAGGAGACGGGACGCCGCCACGGCTTGGCGGCAGATGCCGGCTACCTGCTGGGCGGCGAGGCGCCCGGGCTTGCCGATGTCATCACGGCAACCTTGTGGTCCACCATGGCCAGTCGCTTCGGCAAAGTTAGCACGATCCTTGACGAGGCCGCGCCTATGACAGCGGCCTTGACGCGGCGAATTGCTGATCTGCCGCCCCTGGCCAAGCTGGCTGACCGTGCGCGGCAAGAGTACGGCGAAACCTATTGTGGCGGTCAGATCGAGGCTTCATTGCGTAAGGTTCTGGGCGAGTAAAACCATCTCGCCAGTAAAAGGGTTGCGGGGAGAATGGCACATCTCCCCGCAACCCTTCCTCAGCGGCAGTCTCCCCGGCCGTTTACGAAGGAGGGCCGGCCTGGCTAGGCTCCCGGCCGTCAGCGCCATTAGGGGACATTGGCTTGTGAGCATCGAAACAGAACTGGCCGCCAAAGACCAGGCAGCGGCCAAGCAGCTTCGCAATCTGCTGTATGGCCGGGCCATGAAGGCAATCTACCTGCCCCGGCCCGCGCCGGAACACTTCCCGATTGGCGAGCGGCTGTCAAAGCTCTACCCGTTCGTGGCCGACACAATCGGACTCGATGCGCCTCTGACCTACCTCGAATTCGGTGTTTTCCGCGGCAAATCCATCAGCCGCATGGCGGAGTTGTTCACCAACCCCAACGCCAGCTTTATCGGCTTCGATTCTTTCGAAGGGCTGCCCGAAAGCTGGGCCGACATGGATGCCGGAACCTTTTCCACGAATGGCAAGCCGCCGGAAATCGACGACAAGCGGGTCAGTTTCGTGACTGGCTTTTTCCAAAACAGCTTCAGCGACTTCATCGCGGGCTTCAAGTTCAAGCCGCCTGTTCTGGTGCATTTCGATGCGGATCTGTACTCGTCGACGCTGTTTCTGTTGACCTCGCTCTGGCACCATTTACCCGAATACTACTTTATCTTCGATGAATTTCCAATCGACGAGGTCGTTGCCTTGCATGACTTCGTATCGGCATTTCCCGTCGAATACGAATTCTTCGCCGGCACTTTCCGCGAAAAATCGCTTTTGCCGGCGCAGCTCTTCGGGCGAATTCGGCGAATTCCCCTCAAGCCGTAGATTTTTGTCTATGCCAAGTCGGTGAATAGTTCGACGTTTGAAGGAAGGCTGGGGGAGATGTGCCATCCCCTCTAGACCCCGTCATGATTTTGAACGACAAACAGACATTTCAGGGCACTGCTGCCGCTACTTTCCAAGTTTTACAAAAGGCTTTCGGCCCAGACCACCGGCAGCAGCGCAAAATATTGCCGCCCCAGCGCGTTCGACAGCTCGGCCACCTGCTCCTCGATCAACCGCAGCCGGTCGGCGATCCTGGCCGTCGCCTTTGCCTGATCGGGCGCGCGCACCAGCCCTTCCACGATATCGCGCGTGGCCGCAATCGCCCCATCCAGCATCCCGGCCAACGGTGAAGCCTCCTCCCCCGCCAATTCGGCGAGAGACTGCCGCGCACCCATCAGCTGGAAAGCCAGGCCGCGCGGATTGCCGGGATCGGCCAGCACCAGATCCAGCACGGGTGCCGGCTGCAGCACGCTCAAATAGCGGCTGCGATAGGTCAGCACGCTGTCGCACAGTTCCAACGCCAAACCGAGACCGGAATCGATGCGGTCGGGCGTGACATCGAGGAACTGCGCCAGCTGGCTTGAAATCGCGTGCGCGCGCTCGATGCGCCGGCCCAGGTCCAGGAACAGCCGGCCGCCGCCGCGCACCATGTTCTCGGCCGCATACCCGCCAACGGCGGCGGAGAACTCCAGAACGCGGTCGGCGAAATCACCCAGCAGGCCGGTGCTGGCACCCGTGCGCACTCCGCGGCGGCGCACCTCCAGCGCCATGCGCGCGCCCTTCAAGCCGCGGCCGCCATGGGCGATCATGCCGTGCATTTCGCCACTGAGGCGATCGCGCAGCGTGTCGGCCAGGCGCTGCACCTGCGCGGTCAGCCACGCCATCGTGCCGGCCTCGGAAGACAGGCCGCGCAGCAACATTTCAACCAGCACCGCGGGCGCGGCACCGGCGGTGAAATCGGGGCTCATCATCCGCGCCTCGACCAGGCAGGCCGACAGCGCCTGCAGCTCCGGCACATCGCGCGGCAGCAGGCCGGCACGGGTCAGACGCGCAAGCAGGGTGCGCGTCAGGCGCGCGGCATTCTCCAGCCGTTCGAGGTAGCGGCCAAACCAATAGAAATTGTCGGCGACACGGCTGGGCATGTCGCCCGAAAGGCGGCGGATGGGCAGAGCAGGCACCGCCAGATTGCCCGGGCCGACGATGTCGCTGCCCTCCTCCTCCAGCACCCAGACATCCTTGGATGTGCGCCGCCCCGCACCCGGCCGATCGGTCACCCGCGCCAAGCCGCCCCGCAAGGCGCGCCAATCCCTGCCATCAAACAGCAGAAACAGCCGCAACGTGACGCCGCGTGGCTCGAGCACCTCGCCCGCGCCGATGCACGGGACGAAACTGGCCGCGACGCGGCGCTGGGCGGCATACGACCAAGGATGCTCAGCAAGCCGTTGCGTATCGACTGCGCCCAGGCGCGACCAGGCCGGCCTGATCGTCCACTCCTCTGGCTCGGCCGCAACCACCGCGGCGGCCTGCGCATCGCCAAGCCACCGCGATCCCACACTCGCCAGGCGCAAATCCTCGCCCAGCACATGGCGGCACAACTCGGGCAGCAGAGCAGCCAAAGCCGGCGCCTCGGCAAAGCCCGCGCCGGGCGCATTCAGCACCTGCACGGTGCCATCGCGTATGGCACCAAACAGCCCCGGAATGCCGTCGCGCACCCGTTCGTGCAATTCCAGCGGATCGAGCGCCAAGGCGTTCTTGTATCGTAATAGCACATGCACGGGGCTGAGCCCGCGCAAATTCTTGACCCAAAGCGCGCCGGTGCGCACGGTCAAATCTCCCGCCTCCACCAGGCTGCATCCCAATTCACGCGCCAGCACCACGTGTTCGAACCAGCGGCGGTCGCCGTGCCCCGGCGTCAGCAGCGCCAGCCCGGGACTGCCGCCAGGCGGCGCCAGACGCTGCAATGCGTCCTGCCACGCATCGAAAAAGGGGCGGATTGGCGCCACCTCCATGCTGCGGAACATGTCCGGCAACACCCGCGCCATCATGCGGCGATTTTCCAGCACATGCGCCAGGCCGGCGGGCTCGGCGGTATGATCGGCCAGGACCTGCCACGATCCATCCGGCGCCCGCAGCACATCCGCAGCGTATAAAGAGAGATGCCGCCCGCCCATCCCAATCCGGCAAGGCCGCAAATACTGCGGCGAGGGATAAACCAGCCACGGTGGCAGCAATCCAGCGCGTAACAACTCCCGCCGCCCATACACATCCGAAAGCACCGCTTCCAGCAAACGCGCGCGCTGGGCCAGGGCAGAAGCCAAATTGGAAAACTCGGCTTCCGTCAGCAGGAACGGCACGGGATCGCACCGCCAGGGCTCACCCCCTGGGGCCGCCATGACCGCCGCAGCCCCCTCCTCCGCCAGCACGCGGTTCAACTCCGCCGCTCTGTCGCGCAACGTCGCCACACCCATCCCAAGCAACGTGTCCAACATCCGCCGCCACGGCCGGCGAAGCCGACCCTCGGCGTTGAGCAACTCGTCGCGCGCTGGGGTCATGCCGCGTGGGCCGTGAGGGTAGGAAGGCCAAGGGGCGCTGCCCTCTCGACGCCCGCTAAGGACAAGTCCTTCGAACCTGTTTGTTTAGAGGAGGAGGGGGGCCGCCCATGCGCGCTAAATTTAACTTGCATCGGCGCGATTCGCTAAGATTCTAGGGGTGGATGCAAGTCGCCGCATCGCTCCCCTGTGACCAATTCCCCGTTCTTCTGAGCCGATTGCCGGCCGATCTGGACCTCGACCGGCTCGCGCTGGACTGCAAAGCCATCCAGCGCAACCGCAATGTCTCGGCCGGTGCGACAGTGCTGAGGCTGGCACTGGCGCGTGGACCCGGCGGGCTGTCGCTGCGCGAAACCGCCGCCTGGGCCTGGCCCAATTCAGCAGTCCCGCCGTCAAGTTCCGCCTGGATCTGCCGCCCATCTTTCTGGAGGCTGTTCTGAGCGGGGTGCTGACCAGCAAATCGGGCAGCCGGCGCTGCTGTGGCCGGGCAGAACGCTGCGCATGGCCGATGGCACCTGCATCAGCAAGCCAGGCAGCCGCGGCACGAATTGGCGTGTGCATGGCGTCTACGATCTGGGGCTGCGTGGTTTTTCGCACCTGGAACTGAGCGATGCCAAGGGTGCCGCATCGCTCAGCCGCGGCGCGCCGCGGCGGGCGAAGTGCGCATCGGCGACCGCAATTACGCCAAGCCCGCTGCCTTGCGCCGTCTGCGCCAGGACTGCGATGGGCACGCCGATTTCATCGTGCGTCTTGGCTGGAACGCCCTTTCGCTGCGGCGGAGCGATGGCGGCAAGTTCGATCTGATCGGGCATTTGGCGCAATCGCCCCAAGACACCGACATCCATGAATGCCACGTGCAAACGCCCATGCGGGGCGAGGATGATCTGCCTTTGTCAGATCGCGAACTTCATCGTCGTCGTCGCCAAGACCGATCCGTCCGCCGGCGCGCGGCGTGTCTCTGCTGATCGTGGAAACCGACCAGGCGGAGGGATTTCGGCGCGGCAAGACGCTCGACAAGATCGGCCTGGATGCGCAGGACACCTCCGAGCTGTTTTTCGACGATGTTTGGGTGCCCGCCGATAATCTGCTTGGCCAGGAGGAGGAGATCATGGAGGAGACGCTCCGAGGCGAGCGGAAGACGTGTGATCATCGATGGCACGTCGAAGATCAGCGCGAATTTGGATGTCCTTCACCCGGCGTTGCGTGTCGAGTTGGATCACCACATCCGCCCGGCCCGGCATTTCGGCCAGGATATGCTCGGTCAGCCGCTGGTAGTGCGAAATGAAGCGGTGCAGGGCCTTGCTGTCCATGATGCCTTCGCTTTTGCCTTGCGCCGCAAGCGTCCGCGCCAATTCCTGCTCCTGCTGGCCACGCCACGCCATCACCACGTCAAACCCGGGTGCCGCAAGCAGGACCAGCAGGTCCAGCCGGGAGAACAGACGCCGGTAATCACCGGCCAATTTCGCATTCACCCAACCGCGCCACTGGCCCTGCGCGTCCTCGTCACGTTCTAGGGCGTTGACGGGCTCGGGCAACGCCTCCTGCGCCTGCGGTTTCGCCCCGACAATCCAGCCCTCGAACAGGATGACGTCGAAGGGTCCGCTTCGCCGCGCCCATTCCGCTTCCGGCCGGCGCGTGTCGGCGGCCTTGTCGAAGCGGGGCAGCACGATGTCGATCTCGCGGCCGAAATCGGCCAGCATTTTCTCGGCAAGGGCAACATCGTGTGTACCCGGCACGCCTCTCGTGCGCAGCAGCGGATGGTGGTCGCGCGCGAGCGCCTCGCGTTGCGGGCGGGCAAGATAGAAATCGTCCAGGCCGAGGATCTCCGTCTTCAGGCCACGCGCGCAAAGACGGTGCTTCAGGGCCTCGGCAAGCGTGGATTTGCCGCTTCCCTGCGCGCCGCACAGACCGACCACGCATGGGCTTACGGTTCGTAAAGCTGCCTTGATGGCAATGCATGTTTCCAGAAAAGCGGCGATGTCGGTATCGGCCGCGCCGCCCAAGAGGTTTTCACCGCTCATCGAGAGTTCCGATGCTCGCCGCCAACATTGTCCAAAGCGATCAGCGGCCTTGAAAGACGGGCCGCCGCTTTTCCTGAAAGGCGTTCACGCCTTCCGCAAAGTCGGCGGTGCGGCCGGACAGAAGCTGATACTCCCGCTCCGTGTGCAACGCTTCGGTAAAGCTTTGTTCGGCGCCTGCCCAGGCGACGGCGCAAATGTAGCCCAGCGAGCGCGGGCCGTGCGCCAAGTTGGCCGCGAGCGCCAGGGCGGTTGCGTCCACCTCGTCATCGGGAACGACGCGGTTGATCAAGCCCCATTGCAGCGCGGTGGCCGCGGGCAGTTTGCTGCCGAACTGCATCATTTCCATCGCGCTCACCCGGCCGATGGCGCGTGACAGCAGAAAAGCCGAACCGCCATCGGGCGACAGCCCGACGTGGCGGAACGCCTGATAGAAATAGGCGCCCTCCCCCGCCACGATCAGATCGGCGGCAAGCGCCAATCCGCAGCCCACGCCGGCGGCCGCGCCGCGCACCGCGCTCAGCACCGGAATGGTGGAATGGCGCAAATCGGTCAGGATCGGGTTGAACACCGCTTCCAGCCCCGCACCGGCATCGCGTTCGGGATCGTCCATCGAAAAGCTGCCACCCGACAGATTGGCACCCGAGCAGAAGGCGCGGCCATGGCTGCCGATCAGCAGCGCCCGCGCCTCCTTCTGCGCGCGGGCAATGGCCGCGCGCAGAGCCACACCCATGGCGTCGGACATGGCGTTGAGCGTGTCGGGGTCGTTGAGGCGGACAAATGCGACGCCGTCTTCCAGCGTGTAGGTCACGGGCGTATCGGTCATTGCGGTCGGGCCTTTGAAAATTATATCAACAGGCAGAAAGATTGACTCTTCAGAAGACTGGGGGAGATGTGCCATCCCCCC
>CAXUNZ010000062.1:647-14827 GCA_964252525.1 uncultured Acetobacteraceae bacterium | reverse complement strand
TTTAATTCCCGCTTACCCGCGCGCCCAGCAACGCCGCACGCTGCGGCACAGGCGTCGCCTCCCACTGCGCCATGCCGACAGGCACCGAAGGCTTGATGGTCAGAGCCAGACGGTGCTGACCCGTAAGGAACGCGTTGACCTGCGAAACGGCGTCCGGCTGGTCTGGCATCAGCACCGCCAGCGAAGCAAGCGGTATCGCCAAACCCATGCGCACCTGATCCGGCGTCAGACCCTGGCTCGCCGCCGCCACCTTCAGAAGGCGCTGCGTCAGCGATCCGTCCTCCCACACCAGCGCCGCCTCGGTCAGCCGCGCCGAGCCCATGGCTTGCTCCATCTGCTCGGGCGTGACCACGGAGACCGCCGGCAGGCCCGCGACGTTGGCGGTGACATGCAGCGCGCCCAGATCGTGCAGCCTGACATCGAAGCGCTTTAGCGTCACCTGTCCGGCGTCGCGGTTATAGGCCGCCTGTTCATCGAAATCGGCGGTGAAATCCTCCATGCCGAAACTCCGCAACGCCTGCTGCGCGCTGGGCGTAAGCGGCCGCCCGCTGGTTTTCACACTCAGCGCGGTGATGGCGAAATGGCCCAACCCGGCGGACGTCTCCAAATTCATCTTGCCGATGCTCACCAGCGGTCCGGCCGGATAATCCACGCGCAAACCGTGCATCTCGCCGTCATCGAGGTGCATGCCGTTGAGAATTTCGGGGTGCGGCTTGGCGGGATCGGCGGCAATGACCGGCATCATGTTCAGCACGCTCGAAACGTCGAAGCCGTGTCCGCTCGCGCCTTGCAGCGACACCGTGCCCGCCGGCTTGTCGGTGCCGATCGTCAGATCCTGCAATGTGAATTCGGCCAGGCGCCCGCCATCGAATTTGCTGCTCGTGCTGCGTCCGAGGCTGCCATGCGCGGGCGCGGGACCATCGACGGAAAACGTGACATCCCTGATCGTGCCGCCTTCCTGGGACATGCGCGCCTCGACCGAGGCTGCCAGCACCGCGGGCTGCGCGTTCACATCGGGGGGCGCCGCGAGTTGGGAGAGGCGCACGCCCTCCGCGGTGAGCGCACCCACGCCGAACTTGACGTTCACGGACTGTGCGGCCGTGGTTTGCGTGCTCTGTGCACCTTCCACACCCTGCAGCTCGCCGTGTTCCAGCACCAGGCGCTTGTCGGTCCAGGCCGGCCGGCCTCCCGGATAGGCGGCGGCATCCAGCACGGCACGCAGCGTGGCGGGGTAGAGTCCGCTGAGATCTATGCGCGCGATATGCTTGTAGGGGCCGCCCGATGCGTCGTGCAGAACGATTTCGCCGATGCGGCGCGGCGTGCCCGTTTCGTCCTGCGCGCCGATACCGCTGACGGTCACGTCGCCCGCGGCGAAAAACGGGGCGCCATTATGAAATATGGCCAAGTCACGCAGATGTGCGGTTCCGGTCAGGGCGCTGTAAGTCACTGCGCCATGAGTTGCGGAGTAGCCCGGCGGCAGATGCGCCAGTGCTTCATCCAGCCCCATCCTCGCGCCCGAATTGCTCGCCAGGCGTACGCCCAGCAGCACGAGCGCCACGGCCACAAGGCCACCGCCGATAACAACCCGCCGATTCATACCTGCTCCCCCGATCCAGGAAGGTTAACCCATTGATGCGCGCCGTCAAAGAACGATGCCATGCGGCAGATTACACTTGCCAAAAGGTAAAAGCTCGTCTAATAAATTGGATAACGCCACCGGGAGTTGTCGTGTCTCTTCTTCGTACTATGCTGCTCGCCTTGGCCATCGCCTCACCGGCCACCGCTGCTCCCCTGCTAACCAATGGTGGTTTCGAGCAGGGTGCCTTCACCGGCTGGACCCAGTCGGGCAACACCGAATACACCTCCATCTTCAACCAGAATTACGACGGCCTGGCGCCGCAAGCGGGCGACTATTACGCCCTGCTCGGTCCGGCAGGCGCCGACGGCGTGCTTTCGCAGTCCTTTGCCGATACCAGCGGTGCCGCCTTGCACATCAGCTTTTGGGTGGCGAGCAATGGCGGCACGCCGGACGATTTTTCGGCCTTTTTCGACGGTCGCGCGCTGATGCACCTGACTGATACGGGCGCCATGGGCTGGACGGAATATAGCGCCACCGTTACCGCGACCGGAAATGACACGCTGAGCTTTTCGTTTCGGGACGATCAGGATTATCTGGCGCTGGATGACATTGCGGTTACTCAGGCAGCGCCGGTGCCGGAGCCAGCGGGATATTTGCTGCTGCCGAGTGCAGTGATTCTTCTTTTTTTGAAGAAAAAGAAGCAAAAAGACTTCTGAATGTTAGATACGCGCAAGGTGTCCATTACCTCGTGTGATGCAAACTGACAAAAGTTTTTTGCTTCTTTTTTTCAAAAAAGAAGTACCTTAACTTTGGTGCTGCTTCAACCAGGCTGCCACCACGGGCACCGTCCGCACCCGCAGATCCGCCGCCGTATTGATGCCGTCGGCCACGCGGTTCGCCCAGATTTTCGCGCCGATCGAGGCCTGGCTGGACTTGGCGGCCAGCAGCTCCCGCGCAATCGCGGGGTTGCTGGAACCCGCGGCCGCCGCCACCAGCACGGTCGGCCCGAGCCCGTCGGCCGGCATGCGCGCGGCGAACGCCGCCTCATGCGGCACCACCATCTTGTATAGATCGTCCGCTTTGCCAGACGCGCTGGAGGCCTGATAGATCATCATGGTGATGCGCCCGTTCGGGACCTCGCCCGAGGTTGCGAACGCCACGCTCTGCTTCATCAGCGCGGGATCGGTGGCGGAGGCCATCGCGCCGAAATAGCGCAATTTCTCCTCCGTGCTCGTCGCGGCAATGCCCATCTTTCGCAGCGTGTCATACATCGCCTGATCGGCGTGATGCCCGACGATGTCGAGCACAGGCTCGCGCAGCGCCGGCGGCAGGGATGCCGGATCCTTCACGAAAGCCGCAAAGCGCCGGTTGGCTTCTTCTATCACGTCCTTATCGCCAAAACGGCCGAGCGCCGCGATCAGATCGGGCCGCAGCAGGGAATCGAGGAAGGACTCGCCGGGTTTGGCGTCCCAGCCCAACCGCGCAAATTCCGGCCGCACCAGCCCGTTGGCGTAAAGATCGAACGGCGCGCGTTCGGCCGAGCCTTCCAGCGTGCGATCCAGCCGCCGCAGATGCGAAAGCGTGTCCTCCCACACCGCGATGTTGGTCTCGTCCTTGATCGATGGCAGCAGGTCGAGATAATCGGCCAGCGTCGCGCGGCCGGCGAGGAACAGCGCGAATTGATCGCCAAGCAGATTGGCGCGGTCGGCGGCACCGAGCTTTGGCAAGACGCCAGCCAGCGCCTTGAACGAGGCGGGATCGTACTGCGTGCGGTAATAGCCGTCCTCGCCCCAATTGGCCTTGATCGGCGCGTTGCAGTCACCCAGCGTCACCACCGCGGGCGAGCCACCCAGCATGACGCGCTGCGCCGGCACGCCCGGCGCACCCAGCGTGACGGGTACCGTCCAGCTCAGCGCCGCGGGATGCGGATCGTGGATCGTGAAGCGGTCTTGCGTCAGGCTCACCTGCGCGCGGCCGCCCGTGCAACTGCGCGCGACATGCACCAGCGGAATGCCCGGCTGTTCGGTAAAGGCCGCGGCCACATGGGCCACGTCGCGATGGCTTGCCACCCCCAGCGCGGCCCAAAGATCGGCGCTCGTCGCATTACCGTATTTATGCGCGTTCATATAGCCGCGCATGCCGTCGCGGAACATGTCCGGTCCGATCCAGTCCTCGATCATGCGGATGATCATTGCGCCCTTTTGATAGCTGATGCCGTCGAAGGCGCTGTTGGCCTCGCTTTCGTCATGGATCACCTGCTGAATCGGATGCGTCGTGGGCAGCGCGTCCTGTCCCATCGCCTGTTCGTGGATTTCATGCTGGCGCGGCCATACCTGCCAGGCCGGGTTGAAATGATCCGTCGCCTTGTATTCCATCCAGGTGGCGAAACCCTCATTCAGCCAGATATTGTCCCACCAGCCCATCGTCACGAGGTCGCCCGACCATTGATGCGCCATCTCATGCGCCACAACGAGATGGATTTCCTCGCGCGTCTGCGGCGAACTGGTCTTGGGATCGAACAGCATCGCGTCATCGATGAAGGTGATCGCGCCCCAGTTTTCCATCGCCCCCGCCTCGTAATTGCCGGGAATGGCAATCAGGTCGAGCTTGGGCAGCGGGAATTTCACCCCGAAATAGCTGTTGTAGTACGGCAGCACGTTCTGCTCGACATCGAGCGCATAGCGCGCCTGGTCCTGCTCGCCCGCGGGCGCGTAGGCGTGCATCTCGGCCCCGCCGCCCGAGCCCGCCAGCGATCCCATGTCGCCGGCCACCAGCGCCAGCAGATAGGTGGACATGCGCGGCGACAGACCGAAGGTGACATGCTTGGCAATCGCGCCGGCCGCGACGGTCTGCGCGATCGGCATGTTGGACACGACGACCAGATCCTTCGGCAACGTCACCGACAACTGAAACCGTGCCTTGAACGCCGGCTCGTCCCAGCCCGGAAACATGCGCCGCGCGTCCGCCACTTCGAATTGCGTGACCAGCATGCGCTTCTTGGCGCCTGTCGAGGTCTTGTAGTCGTCGTAGTAGATGCCGTTCGGCGTCGCGGGAATCGGGCCGCTATAGGCGATGCTCAGCGTGTGGTGACCCGCGGCAACCGCCTTCGCGAATTTCAACGTCGCCGTCTGCGCTTTTTCGTCCAGGCCGATAGTGGCCGCGGCCCCGTTCTCCAGGCTTGCCTGCCCGATCTTCAAGCCCGCCTGATTGAGCTCGATGCTGTCCGTCGGCTGGCGGACGTTGATCGTGATCGTCTCACGGCCTGTCAGGGTCAGCTTGTCGAGGTCGGGCACCAAGTCGATTTTGTAGGTGTCCGGAACAACGGTTTTCGGCAGCTTGCCGGGCGTCTTGTCGAAATCGAACGGGGCCTCGGCGCGGGCGGCGGCGCTTAGCGCGCAGAGGGAGGCCGCGAGATAGAGAGTGTTGCGCATCTTGGTATCCTTAAACATAAGAAAGAATGTTCTTTTCTGAAGAAAAGAACCAAAAGACTTTTATTTCTTAGCGATATTCCTCTTCTTGCCACCAGGGAAAGAAGTCGGGCATGTCGGTTGAAACGCGGGCGGGAAACCGCGCGTCACGTTTTTGCAGGAAGCTTTCGACACCCTCGGCGGCATCGGGCGAGGCGCCGCGGGCAAAAATCGCGCGGCTGTCCACGCGGTGTGCGGCCATCGGATCAACCGCAGCGGCAAGGCGCCACATCATCTGGCGTGTCAACGCAACGGACACGGGCGCCGTGTTATCGGCAATCTCCCTCGCCAGCGCATACGCGGCCGGCAGAAGTTCATCGGGCGCGTGCACCGACCGCACCAGACCGCCGGCCAGCGCCTCCGCGGCGGGGAACACGCGGCCGGTGTAACACCATTCCAGGGCGCGACTGATGCCAACGATACGGGGGAGAAACCAGCTGCTCGCCGCCTCCGGAACGATGCCGCGCCTGGCAAAGACAAAGCCGAATCTGGCGCTCGTGCTCGCCATGCGTATGTCCATGGCCAGTTGCATCGTGGCGCCAACGCCCACGGCGGGCCCATTGACCGCGGCGATCACGGGCTTGAGGCTGCGGTATATCCGCAATGTCACCATGCCGCCGCCATCGCGATTGGACGGATGGTTGGGATCTTCCGACCGGCCCTGCGCAACCCGGTCGAAGGTCGCCCCGCCAGCCCCCAGATCGGCCCCGGCGCAGAAAGCCCGTCCGGCGCCGGTTACCACCACCACGCGCACGGCATCATCGGCATCGGCATGATCGAACGCCGCGATCAGTTCGCGCATCATGGTCGCGTTGAACGCATTCAGCCGCTCCGGCCGGTTCAAGGTCAGCGTCATGATGCCGTCGGCAAGCTCGGTCTTCAGCGTCTCGAATGCCATTCCTTGTCCTCTTGCCGGTTCCGCCGCCCAATGTGGCAGCGCTGGGGCACCGTGGTCAAAACGCCGGCTTGCACCAACCGTGCCAGTGTGTGCCGGCGAGGGGATCCGTCGCCCTAGGTTGGAGATGGCGAATGTGCCGGGCCAGATCTTGGCATGCAGCGCCACTTCCCGGCCTTTCTGCCCAAACCACGTTTGCAGGTCGCACACTCAGATTGTTTCTTTTTTTGCCCGCTTCGGGACACGATATTCCGGCGGGGGATCGGGTCTGCCGCGACTGTGCCGGATTTCGGCGTCTGGATCATTGTCGATCGCGCAATGAACGCTGCGGTTGCGGGACCAAATCCTTCTTGACCCTGCGCCTGCGTGCGGGAAGCATCGCGATGCCGCAAAGATCGGCCAGTGAAAGGAAGCATCGCCGTGATGAACAGCAGAACAGCCCTGATCATGACAACCGCAGCCCTCGGCACGCTCGGCCTGGCGAGTGTGGCCAGCGCCAGGCTGCCCCAAGGCGCCAAGCCGATTTACAAGGTCATCAAGCGCCTGACGCCCAACGTCCACACCGGGCAACCCGCCTCCGGCCTGCCCGAATACACCGCGCCCTTCACCTATGGCGGCAAGACTTACAACCCTGTCTTTGTCGGCGCGGCACCCACTGGCGGCACCACGACAACGCTTCCGGTCTACATCATCCCGATCAAAATGACGTATGGCAGTACGTCCTTCAGCCCCCTCTCCACGCTGCCGAACGGCAAGACGGTGATCGCCAACATCATCGCCTCGCCGCTGTTTCAGAGCAGCGTCGATTACGTGCAGAACGGCACCGATCTGGGCAAGACGCAGTATGAAGATGCGTTTCAGCGCGCCACCTTGTGGGGCACGGTGAAATCGCACACCGGCTGGCACACGATCCTGGGCACGCCCACCGTGGAGCCGCTGCAATCGCTGACGGTGCCGAGCAGGTACGGCACGGTCAATAATGATTCAGGATCGACCACGATCGAAGCGAGCATCAACTGGTTCGACCCGCAGATCGAATCCATGCTCACCAAATTGTCCATTCCGGTCAATTCGCTGCCGATCTTCATCACCACCCAGACCTACCTGCTGGAATACAACAAGACCGGCTGCTGCATCGGCGGCTATCACAGCGTGACGAGTGGTGGGCAGACCTACAGCATGTCCACCTACATTCAGAACGCCGGCGAGTTCGCCCAGGATGTTTCGGCGCTGAGCCATGAAATCGGCGAATGGCTGGACGATCCCAACACGAACAATCCCGTGCCGTCCAACTGCGGCAGCGGCGCGGTGCTGGAAGTGGGCGATCCGCTGGAAGGCAACAGCAATTACGGCGGCTACCCATACACGGTGGGCGGCTTTACGTACAATTTGCAGGATCTGACGCTGCTGACCTATTTCGGCGCGCCGGCCGGCACCAGCCTGGCCACCGGGCAGACCAACACGACGTTCCAGGGTGAGTATCTGCCGTTCTGCAGCAACGGCGGCTGAGTTTAGCTGAAGAAAGGCTGGGGGGAATGAGCCATTCCCCCCAGACCCCCCGTCGATTATGGCGCTTCGACTGGCTGGCGCACATCTCGCTCAAATCTGCTATGTGCGCCTATGCGCCTGGCGATTACCGATACCCTGTCCATCGAGGAAGACGAGATCGAACTCAGCTTTATCGCCTCCAGCGGGCCGGGCGGGCAGAACGTCAACAAGGTCGCGACCGCCGCCCAGCTGCGCTTCGATGCGCGCCACAGCCTCTCGCTGCCCAATGAGGTGAAAGTGCGGCTGCAGGCGCTGGCCGGCGCGCGCCTGACGCGGGACGGCGTGATCGTGCTGACCGGCCGCCAGCACCGCACGCAGGAACGCAACCGCGCCGATGTGACCGAGCGCCTGCTGGCCATGATCCGCGCCGCCGCCGTTCGCCCGGTCAGGCGGCGGGCGACCAAGCCGAGCTTTGGCGAGCGGCAGCGGCGGCTGGAGGCGAAGAGCCATCGCGCGGGGATCAAGCGAGGGCGCGGCGGGCCGGTTGAGGAGTGAGACTGTCGGGCAGGCGAAGTGCTGGGGTAGATGTGCCACACTCCCCGCCCCCCGTCATGACGAATTAGCGTCAATGATAGACGGGGACTAAGGCGGCGCCATAGCGGGCGAACGAATGTCTCAAGCAGCGGGAAAGAGGTGGGTGTGAGAGCAGGCGTAGATCTAGCCATGAATTGGGTGGTTGCCTAGAATGTTCAACTTGTCAAAGAATACGCGGTTACGCTTCTCTGCATCACCAAGGAGTTTGTTATAATCTATTACCTCCCAATATATTTTGAAGTTCTTGTGGAAGCCGTAAAAACCTTGGTTATCCGGAGTGATTTGCGCGTCCATCTCGTCCAGCACTGCACGAAGAGTGGGCGTTAGATCACAAATCGCGTACGCAGTTGCAGGAATATTCGCACTGGACACGGCGACTGGCCGGCCTCTTATAAGGAACTTTCCTTCGCGAACCTTCCTGATCTGCTCGAACGACTGCGTTATCGGATTATCAATTTGATTGTAGTTATTGCGGCCAGGGCGCTTAAACTCGACTGTCGTGATCGAGTTTATTGGACCTTCTTGCCGCTTTGTGTCGCTAAAAAGGATTGTCTCGTCGAATATTAACAGGTCGGGACGTAGCGCTGAGTCGCCCTCAAAACGACCAGAATTGCTGTCCAGCCGCTTATCAGAGGCGACAAAGGAGTGGAAAGCCAGCCGCTCGTCGATCATCCAGAGATTTTGCTCGTGATAGGGGATGTCATCTGACGTGGCTCGCATCGGGAAGACAAGCCGGTGGACGACCTCTTCCAGAGGGAATTTGTTTGTGTCCGGATTAAGGGAGATCGCTTGCGTCAAGAATTCTAAAATGATCTTGCGATGCATGACGTACTGAGCGAGAGCAGCGGATCCAAGTTCATTGTAATTGTTCATGAAATGAGAGAGCCGCGTGTGGTAGGCCTCGTAGTCGTCGATTTTCTCGGCCTCCTTGATGATCTTGGAGCCTTCGCGCTTCATGTCGGCCTCGCGTTGGTATAGCTCGCGGTGTAACGCGATCTCGATCTCGGCCTTTGAAGCATTGGGGGAGATCTTGCCGATGAAGTCAGACGCATACTTCATCAAAATCTTGTATTGGGGCGCGTCGGTGTGGACGTAGGCCCTTATGCGTTGCTCTTTTTCTTCATCGATCCCGGTCAGGACTGAATGGAGGTCCTGGCGGACGATCTTGATTGCCTCGTCCCTGATGTCGGCGCGCCGGATCTCCTCCGTAAAGAGCAAATCTTGGTTGATATCCGCATCTTCTGTGTCGGCGAGATCGAAGTCGCTTCGGGCCGTGTTGACATGCTGTGTGAGATAAGGGCTTTGTATAATGCCAAGGTAAACGAATGTCCCGCCACTCCCATCTGGAAGTCGGCTTCCCAGGTTCGGCACGTACTCCTTTAGATTATCGCTGACCACGCTACGCTGGCTTGCCGCATATATGAGTTTGTGATAGCCTAGTTTCGGAGTCGTTAACCTAAATCCGTGCAGCTGAAACGGCACGTCCTTAATTTTGAAGTCGTGAATACTTGCCGATGCCTTGAAATCCTTTTCGAAAACCATGTTGGCTGAGCAGACGAGACTTTGATCTCGAATTTCGATGTTGGGGCAATCCCGTTCAAGAAAGATTAGTAGAAAATGCTCGACGAGTCGCTGAGCCAGTTGGTCAGCGGTCCCACGAAACTCAAGACGGTAAGGGTCCTTAAACCCCTTAAGGCGAACGATAGTACCACCGCTGGTGCCAGCATATTCGACGGCGTTAGCAGTATCCGGGTCGTAGTTGCTGTGGAAGACAAATTCGCGTTTGAGTGAACCTTCGCCAGGCGGTTTGAAGACGGACGCAATCTCCACACTCTCGAATGCCTTTAGCCAAGTGAAGCGCCCGAGTCCCTTCCCGCCGACGGCTTCACGGTGATCTGAGTAGGCGGTGTTGAATGAATCAAAATTAGTGTCATCCAGTCCGATGCCATTATCAGTGACCGTAAACGATGTTATGTAGGAACTGTCAGACGCAAAGAGGTCACCCTCGCGCTCGATGTCAATGAGCACTTTCCCAGAGCCTTGCGGATGCTTCGCGTCTCGGATGGACTGGATCGAGTTCATCACCGCCTCGAAAAGGGGGATTAGCGGCTTCCACTTCGGAAGTAAGGTCTGCCGAACCTGATTGCGAAGATTAGCCTTAAACATCGAATTGCCGTCGGGTGTTGAGGGTAGACATTATCGCCGGCTCGCCAGTGGGACCATATTCTCGCCGCTGCTGGCCCGCAGCATCTGTCATCCGAAAATGAGCAGTATTACAGATGGTGAGCCAATGTCAGCTTCGGAGCAAATCTTCGAAGGAGTTCAATGTCCAAGATGGCCGCAAGGCGGCCGTCGATGCGCCTAGCCCCGACACCCACCTCCAACGATCATCGCACACCCCAACACCCCCAATCACACACATTCCACTTGCCTCGTTCCCTCTACGTTCACTATCCTGCCCACCATGAAACCCACCAATCGCGCCCTGCGTGATCGCGCCGACGCAATCCCCGGCAATCAGCCGTGCCTCAGCGCGCACGAACAGGATCGTTACGAACAGATCGTCACCGCCGGCCGCACCCTCCTGGCCGAGTTCGGCGCCCACAGCTTCACCCTGCCCGCTCTCGCGCTCGCCCTGCGCATCTCGCCCACAGCCATCCGCCGCCACTTCATCGATCTGGACAGCCTGCTGGTCCACATCATCAACCGCCATTTGCTGACACTCTCCACCGTCATGGGCGCGCTGCCCCATGGCGCCAATGACAAGCAGGCCGCCCGCCGCGCCGCCTATCTCTCCCACACCCGCACCGTCCTCGGCGGCCTGACCGAGGCGCACCTCCTCCTGGTGCGGGACCGCCATCTCCTGCCCGCGGCCGACCGCGATCGCATCGAGGAGGTCCGCGCCAACCTCGGCGAAATGCTGGCCGGCGAGCATGCCCAGATCGTCCTCGACCTGCTCGACACGCCGAGCATGGGTTTGGCCGATATCGATGCCGTCCTCGCCGCCCGAACGGCGCAGACCGCGCCCGCAGGCGCAAAGCCGCCCGCCCCGTCTCGGCCACCCTTCAAGCTGCTGCCGCTCGCCCCACGCCAGGCCAACTGGTCCACCTTGGCCCCCAGAAGCGCACTGGCGGCAGAAGCAAGGGCAGGCCCCTAGCGAAAGAAGGCAGGGCAATCGAGTGATGGGACGAAGACTTGGGGGAATGGCACATCTCCCCAGCTTCTTATCGGCTATGCTTCGCTCGCCCTGGCGAAGATCGGACGCCTAATCCGGCGTGCTCTTTGACAACCGCATCTCCTTGCGCCCGCGCCGCCGCGCCGCTATAGGCGCGCCCTTGTTCGTGCGACCGGGCCTGAAATGGGCATGCCCGGCTACGACGCTCGTGCCCGGCGCCTCCGCGCCATCGCGGCACGACCCAGCCGCACAGGAGCCACAAATGCCCAAGATGAAGACCAAATCCTCGGTCAAGAAGCGCTTCAAGATCACCGGCACCGGCAAGGTCCTCGCCGGCCCGGGCAAGAAGCGCCACAACCTCTCCGCGCGCAGCCAGAAGGCCATCCGCAGCAATCGCGGCAGCCAGACCCTGACCCATGCCGATGGGCTGACGGTCAAGCAATGGGCCCCCTACGGCCTCTAACCGCAGTCCAGCACCGAGGATAACACACCATGGCACGCGTCAAACGGGGCACCACCACCCACGCCCGTCACAAGAAGGTTCTCAAGGCCAGCAAGGGCTTCGTCGGCCGCAGCTCGACGAATTACCGCATCGCCAAGGAGCGGCTGGAGAAGTCGCTGCAATACGCCTACCGCGACCGCCGCGTGAAAAAGCGCGAATTCCGTGGCCTGTGGATCCAGCGCATCAACGCCGCGGTGCGCGAACATGGCCTGACCTACAGCCGCTTCATCGACGGGCTGAACAAGGCCGGCATCGAAATCGATCGCAAGGTGTTGGCGGCGATTGCGTTCGATGACGCGGCGGCTTTTGAGGCCATTGTCGTCAAGGTGCGCGAGGCGCTCGCAGCGTAAAAAGAAAGCAATTCTTTTTTGAATAAAAGAACCAAAAAACTTTTGCTTTCTGTGCGTACGCCTGCGGCGGCGTATACGCCAAAAGACAAAAGTCTTTTGCTTCTTTTCTTCAGAAAAGAAGAACTTTCTTTCTCCCATGGCTGACGACATCGCCGCGCTGCGCGCGCTCTCCCTCTCCGGCGTCACCCAGGCCGCCGATCTGCGTGCGCTGGACACGCTGCGCGTCCACCTGCTGGGAAAGTCCGGCGCGCTGACAAGGCTCTTGCGCGAACTCGGCGCGGCGGCGCCCGAGGAACGCCGCAGCCGCGGCGCCGCGTTGAACCGCCTGCGCGACGACATCGAAACCGCGCTGCAAGAAAAACGCGCAGCGCTGGACGCAAGCGCGATCGCCGCGCGCCTGGAATCCGAACGCTTCGACGTCAGCTTGGCCCCGCTACCCGAACCACCGGGCGGCATCCACCCGATCAGCCGCACGCTGGAGGAAATGGCCGCAATCTTCGGCGCCATGGGTTTCACCACGGCCGAAGGCCCCGATATCGAGAGCGACTGGCACAATTTCTCCGCGCTCAACATTCCCGGCCACCATCCCGCGCGGGACGATCACGACACTTTCTACCTGCCGGGTGCCGAGCCGGGCGCCGCCCCGCGCGTGCTGCGCACCCACACAAGCCCCGTGCAGATCCGCACCATGCTGAACCAGGCGCCGCCCATTCGCATCATTGCGCCCGGCCGCACCTTCCGCGCCGATCACGACGCCACCCACAGCCCGATGTTCCATCAATGCGAGGCACTGGTCATCGACCGCGCCATCACGCTGGCGCACCTCAAGGGCTGCATCATCGACTTCCTGCGGGCCTTTTTCGGCATCGCCAACCTGCCCGTGCGCTTCCGCGCCAGCTATTTCCCCTTCACCGAACCCAGCATGGAAGTCGATATCGGCTGGAACCGCCACACCGGCGAGCTCGGCTCCGGCGGAGACTGGCTGGAAATCCTCGGCAGCGGCATGGTCCATCCCAACGTGCTCGCCAATGTCGGCATCGATTCGCGCGAATGGCAGGGTTTTGCCTTCGGCATGGGCGTGGAACGCATCACCATGCTCAAGCACGGCATATCCGATCTGCGCCCCTTCTATGAAAGCGATTTGCGCTGGTTGCGTCATTACGGCTTTTCGGCACTGGCACCGGCCAGCCTGCACGAGGGGGTGGCGCCGTGAAATTCACCCTCTCCTGGCTGCGCGACCATCTCGAAACGCAAGCCAGCCTGAATGAGATCACCGCAACCCTCACCCAGATCGGGCTTGAGGTCGAAGCCGTGCACGACCCGGCCGCGGCACTCGCCCCCTTCGTCACCGCGCGCATCATCGAGGCGACCCAGCATCCGAATGCCGACCGCCTGCGCGTCTGTCGCGTGGATATCGGTCAAGGCGGGGGCACGGGCGCGGAGATCCAGGTCGTCTGCGGCGCGCCCAATGCCCGCACGGATCTGGCCGCTGTCTTCGCCCCTCCGGGTGCGGTCATCCCGGCCACCGGCCAGGCGCTGAAAATCGGCGAAATCCGCGGCGTTCAGAGTGCCGGCATGCTGGTCAGCGCCCGCGAACTCGGCCTCGGCCTCGATCACGACGGCATCATTGAGCTCGAGCCCGGGACCGCGCCAGGTCAGCCCTACGCCAAATACGCGCGGCTGGATGACCCGATGGTCGAAATCGGCGTCACGCCGAACCGGGGCGATGCGCTCGCCGTGCGCGGCATCGCGCGCGATCTGGCCGCGGCCGGTCTCGGCCGCCTGCGCCCCTGGTCGCCGCCCGAAACCCACGGCCCGTTTTGCCCGATTGCCTGGCGCAACGAATTTCCCCAAGCCTGCCCGTGGGTGCTCGGCCGCAGCATTGCGCGCCTGACCAACCACCCCTCGCCGGATTGGCTGGCGCGGCGCCTGACCGCCATCGGCCTGCGCCCGATCAGCGCGCTGGTCGATGTCACCAACTATTTTGCCTACGATCTCGGCCGGCCGCTGCACGTCTTCGATGCCGACCGCATCGCCGGCGGCACGTTGACCATCAGCCGCGGGCGCGAGGGCGAGCACTTTCTCGCTCTCGACGATCACACCTATGACGTGACCGAGCAGGACATCGTG
>CAXUNZ010000062.1:0-637 GCA_964252525.1 uncultured Acetobacteraceae bacterium | reverse complement strand
GTGATTGCCGATGCCTCGGGCGTCATTTCGCTGGCCGGGATCATGGGCGGCAAATCCACCGCGGTGAACGAATACACGCGCAACGTCTTCATCGAATGCGCGATGTTCGACCGAGTGCGCATCGCGCTCACCGGCCGGCGCACCCAACTGCACTCCGATGCGCGCGCCCGCTTCGAACGCGGCATCGACCAATCGATCCTGCCCGCCGCCCTGGATGCGGCGACGCAGATGATCGTTTCCATCTGCGGCGGAGAGCCCTCCGAGCCCATCTCCGCCGGCAGCGAACCCGCCTGGCGCCGGCGCGCCAGTATGCGCTTCGAACGCATCGCCGGACTGGGCGGCGCGGAGGTGGCGCCCGCCGAGGCCGTGGCCATTCTCGACCGCCTGGGCTTTGCCGTGCAGTCCCAGGACGCGGCGCAGGTGACCGTCTCCGTGCCGCCCTGGCGCTGCGATATCGCCGGTGACAGCCGCGTGGACCACAATGCGCGGCTGGGCGCCGATGACGCCATGCGCGTGACCGAGGGAGCCGCGCTGATCGAGCCGGAGGTGGACCTGATCGAGGAGGTTCTGCGCATCCGCGGCCTGGACACCATCGTGCCCGTGTCGCTGCCCACCGCGGCTGCGGTGCCCGCGGCCA
>CAXUNZ010000061.1:2991-15125 GCA_964252525.1 uncultured Acetobacteraceae bacterium | reverse complement strand
GATCGACGCGGAAGGCAAACCCACCGAACGCGCCCATTACGCCCAAGGCGGTCCTGGCGCGCGCTTTCGCCGCGGCGCCGCCGGCGAAGACCCATTCTCGGACGTCTTTGCCGAAATGTTCCGCAACGGCCAAAGCCCCTTTGGCCAGGCGGGAGGCGGCACGCGCCAGGCCCGCGGCCAGGACCGGCAATATAGCCTCACCGTATCCTTCCTCGAAGCCGCGGCGGGCGCCAACCGCCGCCTCAGCCTGCCGGACGGGCGAACGCTTGACGTGGTCATTCCGCCGGGCCTGTCGGACGGGCAAACCCTGCGCCTGCGTGGCCAGGGCGATGCCGGCTGGAATGGCGGACCCGCGGGCGACGCGCTCATCGAAATCGCCGTCGCCCCCCACCCGTTCTTCCGGCGGGAGGGCGATGACATCCACCTCGATTTGCCGGTAACGATCGATGAGGCCGTGCTGGGCGCCAAAATCTCCGTGCCCACGCTGACCGGCACCGTGCAGCTGACCATTCCCAAACACAGCGAAGCCGGGCGCCGCATGCGCCTGCGCGGCCGCGGCATCCCGGCCCATGGCGGGCGGGCGGCCGGCGACCTTTATGCCACGCTGAGCCTGGTGGTGGGCGGTGCGCCGGATGCGGCGCTGGAAGCGGCCATGACGCAGTGGAGCCAGCAGACGAAGGATGATCCTCGGGCGGCGCTGCTCGCCAGCGTGGAGGACTTTGCTTAAGGGAAGAAGGATTGTTCTTTTTTGAAAAAAAGAACCAAAAAATTTTTGTCCATTAGGCGTACTCTATGATGGCCGGTTTTCTCTCCTGGCGGCGGGCGCATGCGCGGCCTTTGGGGTCGCCTTGCTTCAATTGCGGCGCGGCCTTGCAGGGGGCATGGTGCCATGATTGCGGGCAGTTGGGCGAGGATTACCATCGCGCCGCCCATCACCTTGTTTGGGAATTGCTCGAAGGGCTCTTTCACGCCGATGGCAGGCTCTGGCACACTTTGCCGCGCCTGCTGTTCCGTCCCGCCGCGCTGACACGCGATTACCTCGCGGGCAAACGCGCCTCCCAGGTGCCGCCCCTGCGGGTCTTTTTCATCGTGCTTCTGCTGCTCTTTCTGATCGGCGAGGCCGTCTCGGGCATCAATCACGTGCAATTCGTGCACATCAACGGCACGGATGCCAGCCACGTCAACGACATCAAAATCAGCCTCTACAAGCCGTGGGACAACGCCCTGACGCAGTGGACACGCACCCATGTCAGCGGCGCGCTGGCCCACCCAGACCAGTTCGTTACCGCAATGGCCTCCTGGGCGCATGATTTTGCGTTTCTTGCCCTACCCGCCTACGCCTTCATCCTTGCCGGCATTTTCATCTTTCGCCGCGGCTTCGTGCTGTTCGACCATCTGATTTTTTCCATGCACAGCCTCTCCTTTCTCGGGCTGCTCATCATCGTCATCATGCTGATCACCGTGGCTGTGGGCACAACGCCGGCGCTGCTTCTCGCTTTGGCGCCGTTGCACCAGTTCTTCCACATTCGCGGCGTCTATCGTACCGGCATCATCGGCACGCTGTTGCGCCTGTTCGTGCTGGTCGTGGCCGCCACAATCGCGTTCGGGCTGCTGCTGGTGCCGCTTGTGCTCGTGGGCCTGGCCGCCGTTCACGCCTGACCGGGGCGGCGCGCCTCCAGCCACTTTTCCACGCCGGCGAGGGACTGGTTCACCACCTGATCCATGTCGAGGTACTGATAGGTCCCGCACCGTCCGATAAAGGCGATATTGCCCAGCTCCGACGCACGCGCCTTGTAGCGCTGGTAGATCTCTCCATAGCGCCCGTCCGACGTCATGACCGGGTAATAACGCTCCAGATTGTTGTCCTTGTAATCGCATGGCTCTTCGACCGTGCGCGTCACGCGGCCGGTGTCGATGGCATGGTGGCCGGGCATGTTGTGCCACCAGGTCTCGCGCGTGAACGGCCCGCGATCGGTGTAGTTGATGACGACATGCGCCGGCGCCTCGGCCGCGTCATGATCGTGAACATGGAAGCGTATGGAGCGGTAGGGCAATTCGCCGAACGCGAAATCAAAATACTCGTCGATCGGCATAGAGTTGAAGCAGAATTCGAAACTCTCCAGCAATGCCGGCGAAAAGGTTTCGCGGAGGCGTATGCCGATGCGCTCATGGCCGAGGATGTTGCCGATCAGCTTGGTGTAGCCGCCGGCAGGCAGGAACTGGAAGCTGTCATTGGGAAAGTAGCGCGGCTCGCGGTCGAACCGGATCTTGATGCGCTGAACGATCTTCTCGCTCAGCTCGCTCAGATCGCGGTTCCACATCTTCTGGGTATATGGCCGGAAGAACAGATTGGTCAGGTCCGGCCCGATATTGGCGTAAAGCCAGTCTTCGGCGTTGCCGATTGGCTCGCGCGCCACGCTGACCGATCTCAGGTGCGCCGACACCTCATCGGGCGTGGACAGGTCAAGCCCGAACAGCCCGTTGACCGTATCGAGGTTGACCGGCAGCGGCAACAGGCGCTCATCGGGCAGGCGTGCGACCACGCGATGCTCGTAAGGCACCCATTCGGTGAAGCGTGAGAGCCACTCGGCGACCCGCATGTTGGACGTGTGGAAGATGTGCGGGCCGTAGCGATGGACCACCACGCCATTGGCATCGACCTCGTCGTAGCAATTGCCCGCGATATGCGGCCGTTTGTCGATGACCGTCACGCTGCGGCCGGCCTCGGCCAGGCAACGCGCGTAAACGGCGCCGGCCAAGCCCGCGCCGACAACCAGTATCTTTTCCATCAGGCGCGCTGGCGGCGCTCACGCACCGGACGCGGTCCGGGTGGCGCGGCGATGGCCTCCTCGATCACCTTGGTCAGGGCCGCGCGGTCATCCTCGCTCATCCGCCGGTCGAGCTGGCGATGCAGCCACTCGATTTCGCTCAGTTCGGCCGCCCTGGCCGCGGTGCGGCCGTGGCTATAGACCTTCTTGGCGAAGCGGCCGCCATCCAGCACGGGGTGCAGTATCAGCGCGGAGGAAGCTTCCACCTCCTGCCAACTCTGCACGTCATCGACCGTCATGTGCAGCCGATCGGCGGGCACATAGTTCTTCAGGTCGGCCACCTTAAAGCCGCCGCGATGCAATTCGGTCGCGGTGAAAGATTCGCAGAACGGCCATTCCTCCGCCACCTGGCCGGTGCGCCACAGCCGCGCCATTTCCAGCCGGCGGCTATAGAGATGTAGCGCCGCCTGGCGGGACATGATGACGAAGGGAAAGAATACGCCATAGACCTGCTGGAAATCCTCGGCCGATTTGGCATGGGCGATTTCGGCGCGCAACCAGCTGGTCTGGGGCGCATGCCATCCCCAGCCCCGCGCGCGCTTGCCCAGGCCGGAGCCGACCGCATCCATGCCATCGGCGATCATTTGGTTCACAACGCCGCGCAGATCGAGCGCATTCATCGCCAAATCGTATTCGCACACGAGGAAGAAATCGTAATCGGTGTTCAGCACCAGGCTATAGAAGACATAGTCGCCATTGTACCAAAGCATGCGCTTGGGTCCGGGGTGGCTTGGCAGGCCGAGGCGAATGAATTCGGATGCGGAATGGGGAATCTGGTTTACCCCGTCAGGCACGCTGAAACGGTTTGTCTGATCCGAGGCCAGCGTGACGTCCCCGCCCCAGGCCGCGGCGAGCCGTTCGTAAGCGCGGGTGACCGTCGGCGCCCAGAAATGCGTGCGCAAAAAGCAGCCCACCCTGGGCGCATCGCGGCTCAACACGCGCGTTTGGGCGGCCCCGGCCATCATGGCGCCCGCAAAAACAATCCGGCCGTTTTCGTCGGGCCGGCGTGTCAGGATGGAGGATGCGGCCCCTTCCCTGTTGAAGAAGGTGATCCGGTCGTCCTCACAGCTCCACCGATGTTCGAGCCGATTGACATGGCCACCGATCAGGCCGCCGGGAATAAGCCACAGATCCGGCGATATGACGCCTTGCGCGCCTTCCAGCCTCCAGGAACGGCTGCACAGAGCCGCGTTATCGATCATGCGGGGCAACCTTTCCCAAGCCTGCACCCTCACGCTGGCAAAAAGACACGAGAATCCGGGAGAGCCGACGCAATGCGTCAGCCATGTCTCCCCAATTCTGAATGAACGCACAGACGGCGAGCGCCGGGTGCTTACATGCCGACACCCCATCTTGCAAGTCTGGCGCGTCCCACCAGCACTGTGGCGCGCAAACATCAGTCGGTCTTGCATCCTGGATGGAGCGCGGTTACGTCAACCACTGGACGAACCGGCACGGAGACGTCACGTTACCGCGGTCAAGCCAGGCGATGTGCCCGGGCTTTTTGGAGGGGTTAAAGACATGCGTTTCGCCACCGCCTTGGCGCTCGTCAGTTTGCTGGCCACTGCCACCCTGCTTTCCGCCTGCAATACCACGGCCGGCGCGGGTCAGGACATCTCAAGCGCGGGTCATGCCGTAACGGGTGCCGCCGAAAACGCGAAGTAAATCGACAGTAGGTGAAGATTGGGGGAGCAGTGCCTGCCCCCCCAAACCCCCGTTTTCAGTTTGGTTTTAGCTCTTATTCTCCAGCTTTCATGCCGGCCAGAGCAGCGGCCACGGCTTCATCGTGAGCTACTGCATCTCGCCGCGCTGAAGCTGGGCTCCATCGCCCTTTCATCATAAAGATCGAGGCGACGAACACCAGCGCCGCCGCCGCGCATAGCCCGTACCAGAGCTGCCAACGCGCCGGCATGCTCACCGGGTCCACGATGCGCGGCAAGGCCAGAAATGAGAACGTCACCACCAGCCGCAGCAACCACCCCCAAATGGCAAGACCTGTCGCGGTTAACGCCGGGTTATGCGCCTCGACCGTCTCGGTGAAGCTGGCCATCCATGCCGCGTAGGCGAAGCCCATCATGGCCGAAATGACAGAGCCGACCAGCGCCATGCCCAAAAACATCGCATGGGGCGCGCCATGGGCCAGGAACACCCAGATCATCGCCGCGCTTGCGAGCCCGCCCACCAGCATAAAGGGTTTGCGCACGCCCAGCCTGTCGCTCCACACGCCCGCGACGATCAGCGCCACCGCGTTGGTTGCCCAGTTCCAGTCCAGCAGCAGATTTGCCCGCGCCGGGGTGAAGTGGAACACTTCCACCAGGTAGATCACGCCGAAGGCCACGGCCGTGTAATAGACCAGCAGCAGCACCGAGACGCCGAGCGCGGAGAAAACGATGTCCGCACGCAGCACCTGCGCCCAGGGCCGCGCCAGCGCCGCTTGCGTATCCAGCCCGCGCCCGCGCAACTCGTTGAGAACGCGATCACGCTCGCTGACCATGATCTGGTCGCGCAGGCTGGGCTTCAGCTCGCGCAGGAACAGAAAGGCAAGTGCGAAGACCGCCAGGCAGAAGGCGCCGCAAAGCCGGAACTGTGCCCGCCAGCTTCCGAACAGCTCCAGCGTGTTGCCGACGACGGCGCTGGTCATCAGGCTGCCGAGCACCGGGCCCATCGCCCACATGCCCATGGCAGTCGCGCGGCCCACCTGGGGCGAGAAGTCGCGCGTCAGCGCCGGCGTCGCCACCAGGATGATGCCTTCGACGAAGCCGACAGCCATGCCCAGCAGCGCGAAGGCCAGCTTGCCGTGCACCGAAGGCAAGGCCAAGGCGGTCAGCAGCCCCACCAGCAGCAGGCCCCACACCACGAGGCGCGAGCGGCCGAACCGGTCCGACAGGCCCGCAAGGAGCGAGGCGAACGCGCCGAGCAGATTGCCGATCGCCAGCGAGGTGACGAGATAGAGAAAGCTCATATGCAGCTCGCTCATGTAGAGCGGCGTCACGCCGCCGCCGACGTAGAGCGCGTAATAGAGCGCCACGGTGATCAGCACGACCAGGCCGAGATAGGCACGCCTGGCGCCGGTCCGCGGGTAGTGTTGCAGGAGGCGGTCCTGGAAGGCCCAGTTTTGAGTCATGGAGGCGCTTCTCCGGCAACTTGAGAGACGTTAGGGGGGCTGGGAAGAATGTGCCATTTCCCCGGGTTTCGCCGTCACCTTTTCGTTCTCCACACGCGAAATCAGCAGCCTTGCTACCGCCGCCGGCGCATTCAGCAAATTCGCCGTTTGCCCGAAAACCACGAGCAGCCCGCACAACGCCACGATCGCCGACTGCACCAGCACGATCAGCGCACCGGCCGCGATCGTCGTCAGCCATCCGGGTGTCGCCAACCCCGCTGCCTTGAGCAGCGCCGCGAGGGCGAAACTGCTCACCATCAGCACCGCCGCGGCGCCGATGGCCAGCAGCACGCGCGTAAAGGCACGCTCGCTGAACACGCCGATTGCACTCAGCCCATGCGTCAGCAGCGAGACCAGGTTCATCCGGGACTGCCCCGCTGAACGGCGCCCCCGATCAGCCGGCAGCCGCAGCAGAGGCAACCTGGATTTCATGATGGTGGCAGGAAGATTCAGCCATAGTTCGTGCATGCCCACCAGGCGCCCCGCCGCCTCGCGCCGCATGATGCAAAAATTGCCGAAATCGAGCTGCTCTCCCGTGAAGATGAAAAAGGCAAGCTTGTAGGCGACGTAGAACATTTTGAAGCGCGTGCCTTCGCTGCGCCGCCGCCTGCTGGCGACCACCACCTGCGCCGCAGCCGCCTGCAATGCCGCGATCAGGCGCGGAAGATCCTGCGGCCGGTCCTCGCCATCGGCATCCATGACCGCGATCAGCCCGGCCTGCGTCTCCCGCCACGCGTAATCTAGTCCCACCGCGATGGCGCGTTGGTGGCCTACGTTGCGGCTCAGCCGCAGGATCGTGGCACAGGGTGCCGATCCCGGCTCGCGTGATGCGTCATCCACGACAATCAGATCCGCCGCCAGGTCCAATGAACGAAGCCCCTCGGCCAGTCCGCCGGTCAGGATCGCCAGGCTGTCCCAGTCATCGAATACCGGCAAGACGATGGCCACGTCCGGACGACCGCGTTCCACCGCCCCGATCATGACGGCACTGGGGGAGAGACTCCCAGGCGGCACGGGTGCTTGCCGGGCGTAAGAAGCCAGGCCGACAACCCCGCACCGTGCGCGCCTTCGGGCACATAGCCGGTCCAGCCTGGATAGACCTCGGCAGGCGCGTGCAGGGCAGCGGTCACGTCGCTGCGCGCGCCTCCGCCATGGGCCAAGCCACGGACCACGCCGGTGCCGTCTGCCAGCAAGATCCAGGACGAGCGTGCGTCGGTGCCATGATCCACCGCCCAGCCCTCCGCCCGCCAGCCCGGCGCCAGAAAGCCGCGCATGGCAGGGCTGGCCTTGCCGCCAACCGGAACCAGCGTGTCGAAGGCACCCGCACAACCCGTGCGCACCGCGCCGAAGGACTGCACCTGCCGCCCAATCCATCTTGCCTGTCGCCACGCAAAAACCGACCAGCCGTGCGCCCGCAGGCCGGCGATCATCTGCGGCACGCGCGAGACGTGAAAGAGGTCGTCCCGCACAGCGACGGCAGGGTCGAGAACACCGTCAATCGCCGACATGGCCGACGACCAGCGCCCGTAATTGTGTGCACGCATGACCGCGAAGACGGATTGCTGGCTGGCCAGCAAGAGCGCCATGCCGGCACAGGCCGCCAGGCCGATCGCTCGAACGCGCCGCGGGCTTGCGCCGCACGACAGGGCGACCAGGAGCACACCCAGCCAGAAAGGCATCTGTCCGATCACGTAGCGCGGATCGGCAGCCTGCGCAAAACCGTAGAAGAAGCGCGCGCAGGCGGTCTGCACCGCGGTTAGCACGGTGAAGAGAGCCAGCGCCACGCCCCACGCCGCAAGCTCGCACGGTGGCAGGCGGCGCCGGCGCCAGACAAAGGCGGCCAGCCAGGCCGAACTCAGCGCAACGGCGGCGTAGGCCAGGCCGAAGGCAGCCGGTGCAGGCAGGAAAGGCTGCAGGCCATTGAAAATGGGCGAGGCAACAAAGGTCGTGGCATACAGCGCCTGGCTTGCCGCCAAGCCAAACGAGGAAAGGACACGCACGTGCTGGCCCAGATCGGACGATGACAATGCCACGTAGAGAACAAGGCAACACACCGCCACGAGCGGGATAGATACGAGCCATGGCAGCGGCCAGCGTCGCCACGCGCCAAGCGCCAGCAACACGGCAAAGGCCATGATGCCGTAGCCAAAGCTGAACATGGCAATCGCGGCCCAAGCGCACGCGCCCGCCACATGAAACCACCGCCGGGGCCGCGCATCGCACGCCAGGCTCAGCGCCATCATCACGGCGAAGAGCGAGAGATACATATGCACCTGCTTGGTCCAGATCAGATTGGCATAACCGCCGAGCCAGAGCTGCATCGCCACCGCGCAGCAGGCAATCGTTGCGACCAGCAAATTCCGTCCGGGCAAGGCGCGCCGCACCGCGGCAAGCGGCACCAGCGAAATAGCAAAAGCCAGCAGTACGATGCAACAAATGAGAAAGGTGCCTTGCGCCTTGAACACGCGCAGATCGATCCAGTAGAACGGCATGGCGGCGAGCGGCAGATGCTCGTTATCATGAAATATCCAGAACTCGCGGGTGGGCCGTGCGAGATAGCGCCAGACGACATCGACCATGTCACCGAACGGGAAGATGTCCCAGAAGCGATGAATGGCCCATAGCGATTGGCAAATCAGCACCAGCGCTAGAGCGGTGGCGCACGTCAGCGGCAGCGCGGATAATGCTCGCCGGTGCGTCTGCTCCGTCATGCCTGCGTGCTGGATGCGTCCGCGCGGGCAAGGGCGATGAAATGCTCCAGCGGATTTTCGCCACGCGCCGCAACCGCCTGGTGCTCAGCCAGATGAGCGTTCGAATTCAAGACGCCGCCAAGCCGGCGCCCTTCAGCGGCACCGGAGATCAGGTAATGCAGGAGCGGATTGATCTGGGCTTCCGCGACATCGGAATTGGCCGCCAGATAGGCTGCCGTCGAAAAAAACGGGCCGGGATCGCGCATCTCCGCCGCGCCGCTGCGCAGATAATGCAGTGCCGGGTCCAGGCCGGCCGCCGCCACATCGCCATACTGATCAAGGTACCATGCGCCATCGAAAATCGGACTGGCGCGTAGCCGTTCGGCTTGCTGCGCCTCCTTGTCCCTGGCCGCAGCCGCCGCGCGGGAGCGTGCCAGACGCCGCCTCACACCACCGGCGAGGTGAACCGCCGGCCGAAGTTGCGTGCGCCACGCCGGGTGATTTGGCGGCGGCGCCGGCGCGGGCTGGGATATCGCAACCAGGCGGGCGAGTTCGGCGCGCAGCAGGCCACTCACCGCCTGGACCCGGGCGAGTTCCGCCTCGGCGTCGGCGAGGGACACAGCCTGTGCCAGCCGCACCGATTCGAGCGCCTCGGCTGTGGCACGCAGATAGTCAGCCACCGCGGCCGGGGCGAAGGCCGCTTGTCCGGACTGGCCGCGCGGCGCCAAGGCCACGCGCCCGCCAAAGCCGGGCAGAAACACCTGGCGCCAGACACCCGTTCGGCCGTCGATGAAATCCTCCACGGCTGTGAGCACACCGTTGGACGGCTCGTTTTGCGCACTCGCGTGATAGCCATCGGCATATAGCCCGCCCGCGCCGGCCGGCATGGCCTGATCGGGGAGCAGCCCGGCGCGTTCGTGCGGAAGGCGGAATGCTTCGGGAATGGCGGCGGGATCGTCATAGCCATCCCGCCTGCCATGCGGCCAGCCGGCGCCTTCGATGACGACCACCGGCAACGCCCCGCCCAGACGCGCCGCCTGCGCCTCAAGCGCGGTCAGGGTGCCATGCACGGTAAACCAGTTTGGGTCGCCATCGATCCAGCACAATTGCGGCACGGGCAGCACGCCCAGCGCCAGTGGCGCGGGCGCCTCGTGCACAAGACAGGCATCCCCGCCTTCCTGGCGCAGGACGCGCACGGCTTCCGCGGCGGGCGCGCCGGCAATATGCAGCGTGGCGCCGATACGCATCGCGGCCTGCAGCACGGCGCGGGCGCGCGCCGGATCGCGGGCACCTGCAAGCACGATGTGGCGCGGGGTAAGCTGGCGGCAGAGGCCGTCCAGCAGGGTATCCAGGTACGAGACCACTTTGCCTCCGCCGGCTGGTCAGGGCCATGCCGGGCGGCCGGTGTAGGCAAGCCCATCCCGGCAGACAAGACCGGCTCTCGCCATGGCCGCCTCGCCTGCTCGTCTTGACCGCGGCTTCGCTCCCCCACTAGAGCACATTCGGTGATGGTAGAAGCACCGAGTGTGCTCTAGCTCTTTCCTTCTTGAGCACGTTTTCGGACGAGTGATCCTATTTGGTCTGAACGTGCTCCGACGCGGCCACGCGTCAAGCCGCGAGACCCTATGATCGCCCAAGCCCTCGCGCCGTCCATACGCCGCGCATTTTCCGTCCCTTTGCTCGCCGCCCTTATCCTGGCCGCCTGCGTAGCCTTCTTCGTGTGGACATTCCGCCTGCCGGGCACGCAGCTCGATGACGCCTTCATCTCCTATCGCTACGCCTTGAACCTCGCGCACGGGCACGGCCTGGTCTTCAACCCCGGCGAGTATGTCGAGGGCTACACCAACCTGCTTTGGACGCTGCTGATCGCCGGCGGAATTGCCGTGGGCGCACCGGCGCCGGCCCTGGGCCACTGGCTCGGCGTGCTGTTCTCGGCCGCCAGCCTGCTCACCACCTACGCCTATACGCTGCGCCTGACAAACGGGCGTCACCGCCTTGCCGCGCTGCTGGCGCCGGCCGGCCTGCTCGCGTCCAACGCCTTCGTGTGCTGGACCACATCGGGGCTGGAGACGCCGCTATTCGTGTGGCTGGCGAGCGTGTCCGCGCTCGCCCTGGCAGGCCGCCGCCGCCTGACCGCCGCCTGCCTGTGTTCGTGCGCGCTGCTGACGCGGCCGGAGGGTGCGCTGCTCGCCGCCGCGCTGCTGGGCTATGAGGGTCTGGATACCATGGCAGCCATGCGGCCCCGCGCCATTCTGCGCGCCGCGGGCCCATGCCTGCTCTTTGCCGCGAGCTTGGCAGGAATCACCTTGTTCCGGCTTTGGTATTACGACGACGTCGTGCCCAACACCTTCTACGCCAAGGTGGGCGGCATTCCGGTTTCGCGCGGTGTCACATACCTGCGCAATGCGCTGGTGGATGGTCCTGCCCTGCTGATCCCCGGCGCCGCGATCGCCGCCATCCGGCTGCGTGCCTTCCGCCCGGCCGCGGCCTTTATCGTGCTCAATGCCGCCTATGCCGTGGCGATCGGCGGGGACGTGTTCCCGCTTGGCCGCTTCATCCTGCCGGCACTGCCGCTGCTGCTGGCCGGCGCTTTCGCCGGGGCAATGGTGCCGCGGCGCGCCTGGGTGCGGGCCGGACTGCTCGCGCTGCCGCCGCTATGCATCCTGTGGAGCCTCTATGGCACGTGGCCCGCCGGCTGGGGCGCGCCCGATTACGACTTCGCCCGGCGCGAGCCGGCTGCGTTCCCCCATTCCGCCAAGCGCGCCGCCGCGCGCATCCACTGGATATTCAACCCCGGGGAGGACGCGGAGAAACATGCCCAGCTCGCGCGCATTCACGCCCTGCGGCCGCCCGTGCATGTGCTGGCCACCATCGGCATCGGCAAACTGGGGTATTGGGGCAGCGACCTCATCATCCTGGACATGGTGGGGCTGACCGACCGGCACATCGCCCATAGCGGCAAGATCATCGCCGGCACCTATATCGCGCCCGGCCATTCCCGCACCGACTCCGCCTACGTGCTCGCGCGCCGGCCGGATGCAATCGAATTGCCGCGGCGGGGTTCGCCCTTCCTGCCGCTGCCCGTGGTGCGCGATATGTGGAGCAACCCGGATTTGGAGCGACTTTATCATTACGACACATCGGTGACGTGCTACGTGCGGAACTGAAGGTCTTCTTTTTTGAAAAAAAGAAGCAAAAAACTTTTGTCGATTGACGTACGCGATGCGACAACACGTACGCCAAAGAGCAAAAGTTTTTTGGTTCTTTTTTTCAAAAAAGAACATCGTTAATTCAATGCCACCCACGAAACTTTTCCTCCACATCGGCCGCAACAAGACCGGCTCCACCAGCCTGCAGGATTTCTGCGCCGCCAACGCCGCGTGGCTGGCGCAGCACGGCGTGCGTTACGCTCTGCTCGGCCATCTTGCCGATCCCGCCACGGGGCTGCCCTGC
>CAXUNZ010000061.1:1664-2981 GCA_964252525.1 uncultured Acetobacteraceae bacterium | reverse complement strand
GCTGCCATGCTTCGCCGACCAGCAGCAGCTCGCCGGCTTCGTGCGCGGCTGCGGCGCGCGCGCCGTCTTTGCCTCCAACGAAATGTTCACCGGCTTTTCGCCCGAACTCTTGGTCCGCGCCGCGGAGGATCTGGCCGGATTGGACGTTCAGGTCATGCTCTATATGCGCCCCTACGAGCCATGGCTGCGGTCCTGCTACAGCTACGACACGCGCATCGGGGTGAACGGCCGCGGCTTCGATGCCTATGCACGCCACACCCAGCCTTTGGTGAGCATCTGGCCGCCCCTGCAAATCTGGGGAGAGGTGATTGGCTGGGACCGCATGCGTGTGCGCACGACCGCGCCCGCCGATCTGCTCGGCGGTGAGATCGTCGCCGATTGCCTGGCCAATCTCGGGGTCGGGCTCCCGCCGGGCATGGCGCCACCGCGCAGCAACACCGCGCCGCACTGGATGGCGGTCGAATTGCTGCGGCTGGTGGTGGGGGAGGACGACGCGCCGGGCTGGACGGCACCGGGCAGCCTGGCCATCGCGCAGGCGCTGCATGAACTGGCCGACGAGGCTATCGCGGCAACCGGCCACGCAAGCGAGACCGTTACCTACGCCACGCCGGCGCAGGCCGCTGCCCTGGCCGCGCTCTACACCCAGGATATCACGCGCATTGGCGCCCGAATGGGCCGCGCGCTGCCCCCGGACGACACGCCGCCACCGCCGCCCCGCCCCTTCCTGCCCTCGGCCGCGCACATCCCGCCGCGGGTCATCGCTCACATCGCCAGCGCGGCGATGGGGCTCGGCTACGCGCGACTGCACCCCGAAATGGCCGCCTTCGTGCAACGCCCTCCGTTTGCCGATTTGCCGGGCGCCAGAGATCGGCTTGCGCGGCTCGGCGCGGGGACCTACCTCGATGCCGGCAGGCAATCGGGGATCGTCATGGAAAGCGGCGTCGCGGAGATGGTGCGGCAGGACGCGGCGCAGGCTTACGAGCTGGCAGCACGCGGCGAACTGGAGGCGGCCATCTCGCTCGGCACGGCGCTGGTGCGCACGCAACCCGACCTCGATCTCCTGGCCGCGATGGCGACCTGGCGGCGCGATGCCTTCAGCCGCATGAATCACCCACCCGGTCCCACGCTGTGGCCGCCGCGATATCCCGACCCGTTTCCCCATACCGCCGGTATTCCGCAAATCGGCGCGGAGGAACTGACCGCCGAAATCCTTGGCGGGGCAATCCTGCATCACGGCTCGCTGCGCGTGAACGGGCTGGTGCCGCCACAAACGGTGGCCTTGCTGCGCGCCGGCATCGACCGTGCGCTGACCGCGCA
>CAXUNZ010000061.1:0-1654 GCA_964252525.1 uncultured Acetobacteraceae bacterium | reverse complement strand
GGAGACGGTCAATAACGAAAATACGGTCACCGACCCCGGCTGGTACCTGCCGCTGGACGTGCCGTCACTGACCAAGGCGCGTCAGTGGTCGCAAGGCTGCGGCGCCGTCTGGACCGCCGATTGCCCGCCCATGCTGGACGCCACGATCGAAGCGCTGCGCCAGAGCGGCGCGCTGGGCTGCATTGCCGAGTTGATGGGCGAGCGGCCGGCGCTCTCGGTCGCCAAATCAACCCTGCGGCGCGTGACCCCCGGCGGCTATCACGACTGGCACCAGGACGGCGCCTTTCTCGGGCGGGACGTGCGCTCGGTAAATGTGTGGCTGGCGCTGTCGGAATGCGGCCAGACCGCGCCCGGCATGGATATCGTGGGAAGGCGCCTGCCCTATGTCATGCCGACGCTGTCGCACGGCGCGTGCTTCGACTGGACGGTGGGCCAAGGGTTTGTGGACATATTGGCCGAGGGCGGGGCGCCGGTGGTGACGCCTGTGTTTGGGCCCGGGGACGCGCTGCTGTTCGACCATCTGATGCTACACCGGACCAGCCTGAAGGAAGGCATGACGGGGCTGCGCTGGGCGATCGAGAGCTGGTTTTTCGCGCCGACGAACTACCCCTACGACCAGGTGCCGCTCTACGTGTAAGCAGGTGTCGCGGGGTCCGTGGCCTTTATATCTTCCAATTCCTGTTGCGTTTGCAGCAAAATCTCCCTGCTGCGCATCAACGCATCCGTCCGCCGTGTCAGCGTCTGGCGGCACACCGCCAGTTACACCCGCACATTCTGGACCGCGCGCTCCAGCGCCTCGCAGGTTTCCAGCAGCGACTCCGCGCTGAAAAAGCCCTCGATGGTGCTGTCCACCGCCTCGGTGCGCCGCGCCGCCGGCACCAGAATGCCAAGCCCATTGTAGAAGGGCAGCCGTCGGAACAGCACGTCCTGCCCGCAGGCGGCGAGAAAATCCTCGACCGCGGTCAGCACGCCGTTGCGCGGGCCGCCTTCGTGCGTAGCATTGGCCAGATTGCCGTTGATACCCGCCTCGGTCAGTTCCGACTGGCCAGGCACGAAGCCGCGCCTGGCGTAGGGATGCCGCTCGCCTTCGACAATGGCGGTCACGTCATAGTACATGTCGCGCCTGGCATAGGGCCAGGCGCAATCGTGCATGACGATGATCGGCGGGGCCACGCCAGAATTGTGGGCGCGCAGATAGAGCGCCTGCAATTCGTTGTACACCGTGAACCAGTTGTGATCGCCATCCAGCAGCACGAAATCCGCCGGCGGCAGCAGCGAAATCACGTCCAGGCTCTTGGCGGCGTGGAAAGCGTAGCCGCCTTGATATTTCGCCAGCTCCTCGTGGAAGGCGGGGTGAGGCGCGGGATCGACGATATCGAGAAAATAGCCGGCGTTGCGGCCATGATCGAGAAGCACGCGCGTGTTCCAGCCGAATTCGGCACCGATTTCCAGCACCCGGCGCGGGGCGGCGGCAGCGATCAGGGGGGCGATGAAACGGGGCCAGAAGCGGCGCATGGACTCAGCTCTTTATGAAGGACGGCAGGGCACTGGCCTTGCAGCATAAGGAAGGCTGGGGGGGGGGGGGGGGGCGGGCCCCCCCCCCCCCCCCCGGGTTTTAGACCCCGCCCCCCCGCGGCGCCCCCCCCCCCCCCCC
>CAXUNZ010000060.1:14844-15195 GCA_964252525.1 uncultured Acetobacteraceae bacterium | reverse complement strand
GCACGGAAGTCCTCTGCACCGCCAGCGTCGAACCCCGCGTGCCGCCCTTCCTGCGCAACCAGGGGCAGGGCTGGGTCACCGCCGAATACGGCATGCTGCCGCGCGCCACCCACACGCGCGGTGACCGCGAGGCCGCGCGCGGCAAGCAATCCGGCCGCACGCAGGAAATCCAGCGCCTGATCGGCCGCAGCTTGCGCGCCGTCGTGGACCGCCGCGCGATGGGCGAGATGTCGGTTGCCATCGATTGCGACGTGCTGAATGCCGATGGCGGCACGCGCTGCGCCAGCATCACCGGCGCCTATGTCGCCCTCGCGCTTGCCTTTCGCAAACTGACGGCGAACAACGACCTGC
>CAXUNZ010000060.1:9536-14834 GCA_964252525.1 uncultured Acetobacteraceae bacterium | reverse complement strand
TCCTGCCCACCATCCCTTTGCTCGGTCCGGTCAGTGCCATTTCTTGCGGCCTGGTCGCGGGCGATGCGGTGCTCGATCTGGATTACGCGGAGGACAGCACCGCGGACGCGGACGCCAACTTCATCCTGACGCGTGACGGCATCGTGGAAATTCAGGGAACGGCGGAGAAGGAGCCGTTTTCGGAAGCGCAGTTTCTCGAATTGCTGCGGCTGGCGAAACTTGGTACCGCAAAATTATTTGCGGCGCAGGAGGCGGCGCTGGGGTAAGGAAGCACTTCTTTTTTGAAAAAAAGAAGCAAAAAACTTTTGTTCGTTGAGAGTGGCGACGCACATTAATCAGGATGTCCGCATGCCAGACGCGTCAGCCATCTTCGATCTGCTTTCGGCCAACCGGGGGATCAGCCTTTTCCTGGCGGCGGTCATTTGCCTCCTCCTGCTGCGGGCAACGGTCAAGATCGCCTGGGAATATCAGCGCGCGGTGGTCTTCCGCCTCGGGCGCCAGGTCGGGGTGCGCGGCCCCGGCCTCTTCGTGCTCGTGCCGCTCATCGAGCGTGCGGTTTTCGTCGACCTCAGAACCATCACCCAGCAGCTCGACACGCAGGAGACGCTCACCAGGGACGGCGTCGCGGTCAAGGTCAGTGCCGTGCTGTGGTTTCTCGTGGCCGATCCGGCCGTCTCGGTCGTCGCGGTCGCCGACTGGAAATCCGCCGTCCGGCAGGCAGCCGAAACCGCCATGCGCGATGCGATCGGCCAGACTGCGCTGGAAAACCTCCTCAAGGACCGCCTGGCGGTCAACGCGCTTCTCCTCAAGGCGCTTTCGGTCGCCGTGGCGAAATGGGGCGTGCAGATCGAGGGCGTCGAAATACGCGACCTCGACATCCCCGAGGCCATGCAACGCGCCATCGCCAAGGAAGCGGAAGCCACGCGCGAAAAAGCCGCCCGCGTCATCCTGGCCCAGGGCGAACTGGATGCGTCCGCCAAGCTCAGCGAGGCCGCCCGCATCATGGCCGAAACACCTGGTGCGATGGATTTGCGCCGGATGCAGACGATCACGCAGATCGGCGCCGAGCATAACAGCACCATCGTCATCGCCCTGCCTCTGGATGCCCAAGCCGCGGGCATCATCGCCGGGCTTGCGGCGGCGGGCAGGCCTTCCTAGCGGCAATGGCGCCGGCCTTTCAGGCACGCAGGATCGTCGCCGCCACCCACAATGGCGGCAAGCTGAGGGAGCTGCAGACGCTTCTCGCGCCATACGGCCTTGATCTCGTCTCCGCCGCCGACCTCGCCCTTCCCGAACCCGACGAAATCGCGCCCGATTTTGCGGGCAACGCGCGCCTCAAGGCGCTGGCCGCCACCACCGCGGCCAACCTCCCCGCGCTGGCCGACGACAGCGGCTTCTGCACCGCGGCGCTGAACGGCGCGCCTGGCGTGCTCTCCGCCCGCTGGGCCGGTCCCGCGCGCGACTTCGCGGACGCAATGGCCCGTGTGCACGAAGCGACGCGCGGCGCGCCCGACCGACGCGCCTGGTTCGTCTGCACGCTCTGCCTCGCCCAGCCCGACGGCCATACCGCCACCTTCCTCGGCCGTGTCGAGGGCACCCACACCTGGCCGCCGCGTGGCACGCGCGGTTTCGGCTACGACCCGATCTTCATTCCGCGCGGCAGCCGCCTGACCTACGGCGAAATGGACCCGGCCGAAAAGCACGCCACCAGCCACCGCGCCCGCGCCATGGAAGCCTTTGCCGCCGCCTGCCTCGCCCAGCGGTGAAAATCCTCTCCATCCAGTCCTGGGTCGCGTCCGGCCATGTCGGCAATGCCGCCGCCCTCTTCCCCCTCCAGCGCCTCGGCGCCGAGGTGCTTGCAATCCATACCGTCCAGTTCAGCAATCATCCCGGCCACGGCGCCCATACCGGCCGCGCCCTCCCGGCCGCGGAGGTCATTTCGCTGATCGACGGCCTGGCCACCCACGGCGCGCTGCGCGGTTGCCAGGCGCTGCTGAGCGGCTATCTCGGCGATGCCGCGACCGGTCACGCCCTGCTGCACGCCATCACCCGGTTGCGCGCCGCACATCCCGCCGCGCTTTGGTGCTGCGATCCGGTCATGGGCGATGACGGCGCGCTCTATGTCCGGCCGGACATCCCGGCCTTTTTCGCCGGGCAGGCGCTGCCTGAAGTGGACATCCTCACGCCGAACCAGTTTGAACTCGAAATGCTTTGCGGCGGGTCCTGCGCCACGGCCGCGGAGGCGCGCCACGCGGGCGAGATCCTACGTGCCCGCCTGCGGGCGGACGGGCCGCGCATCGTTCTGGTCACAAGCCTTCGCACCGCCGATACGCCCGCCGATGCGCTGGACATGCTGCTCTGCTGCGACGCCGGCGCCTTTTGCCTGCGAGCGCCTTTGCTGCCGGCGAAATTCAGCGGCGCGGGCGACACGCTGGCGGCCTTGTTCCTGTTTCACGTCCTGGACGCGCAGGATGTCGTTGCCGCGGCCGAGCGCGCCGCTTCCAGCATGGCCGGCCTGCTGGTCCGCACGTGGCAGGCTCGGTCGCGCGAATTGCTGATTGTTGCGGCGCAGAATGAATTTGCCCAGCCAAGCGTGCGTCTTTTCGCCAGCGCCACTGGTTGAAGACCGGGGGTTCGGCTTGCCGTGAAGACTCGTCGATTGCGGGCCAGGGATTTCTCGCCCGGCCTTCGTTGACGCAGGAGAGCGAACGGGTCAATCATCGTTTTTTTTGCGAGAACATCTGACAGGCTTACGTTGGAGAACCATTTCGTGTCGGATTTTGGCACCGACGTGATGGCCGATGCGGCCGATGCGGCGCTTGCTGCATGAACCGGCGCTGGCTCATCGCGGCGCTAGCCTTGGTTTTGGGCTTCTGCGGTCTGTTGCTGGTCCTGAACCTGGCATCGCGCCCCCACCCGGCCGGCGGCAGGCGAGGCAGCGGCCTGTCGGCGGCCGATCTAGCCAGCGCGCAGGCCAATTGTCCGGTACCGTATCCGCCTTCCACGAAGGGCAGCGAAACGCCGCACGGCGCCGTTTCGATCCAGCCTGCCACGCGTTGGCAGCCCTATTTCGGGGATGCCGAGTTCAAGCTCAGCGGCATGGAAAAACCGCCGCAAAACGTCAAGGTATTCTTCGCCTGGGACGATGCCGATGCAATGGCGGGGCAGTATTGCTTTCCCAGCACACGCGTGAAGCTGCTGCCCAAGGCGCAAGCCGACCCTGATGACACCTACACCTACACGGCACGAGTACCCTCACTTTACAAGGGGCCGTTCATAGAGGCGATCAATGGCTGGGATCATCGGACCTGGAAAAGCACGGTGCCGCTGGCCAGCATCTACGTTCACTTCGATCTCGACAGCACCTCGAACCATTTTGTCATCACCGATACTCTGGGCATCAGCTCGGTCGGGGCCGCTATTTTCATCTCCGCGATCGCCGCCGGCATGGGCTGGTATTTTCTCGACCGCTGGGCGCGCTACCGCAAGGTTCCCGGCGGTTTCCTGTTGCGCTTCATTTCCACGCCCAACGGCGTGGCCAGTCTCTCGCAATTTCAGATTTATATCTGGACCTTCGTCATCGGCACAGGTGTCATCTACGTCATGATGATCACGGGCAACCTGATCGATATACCCGTGGCAACGCTCGGTCTGCTGGGTATTTCCGGTTTCTCCCTTGTCGGCTCCAAGCTGCAGGCGGGCGCGGATGGTTCGCCGCAGCGCACGACCGCGCCTGGCGCCGTGACCGACCTGAACGCGGTCGGCGCCGCCACGGTTGACACGATTGTCTTGACCTGGAACCAGCCGGCCGCCGCTCAGCCGCCGTACACATGTACAATCCGCAAGCGGCTGCACGGCGGCGCCGTGTGGCAGGTTGCCGCGCAAGGCATCGCCGGACCACCTTATGCCGTCAGCGGTCTTCTTGCAGGCCAGTCCTATGACTTTGAGGTTTTTGGCGTAAATGACGGTGGCCCGGGCGTGTCTTCCCTTTTGACAGACAAGATTACGGCCCAGGGTACAGGCGCGCCAGCCAATCCGCCCGCCCTTCCCAAGCCGGTGCAAAACCTGAAACCAACAGCCCGGAACGAAGGCGGCGTTCACCTGCAATGGAGCGCGCTTTCCCCACCGCCCCAGGGCTACAAGGTTCAATATCGCCGGGATGGAACGATGCCCTGGGTGCTCGCCGGTTGCGTGGCGGAAAATTGCATGGACATCGTGGATGGCCTCGCGCCCAACACCCTCTATCAATTCGAGGTTTCGGCGCTTAGCGCCCAAAATGCTCCCGGCCCAGCCTCGGACATCAAGGCCGGCCGCACCAAGCCGCGCGCGCCGCAATGGTCCGATCTTGTCGTCAGCGAGAACGACGATGGGCGCGAAGTCGATCTTGCCCGCCTGCAAATGCTGGTATTTACGTCTATCGCGGCGCTCTTTACCGGCTTGACACTCATCAACACCGGCCAAATTCCCGATATTCCGGTGGGGGAACTGGCTTTGGTCGGCGTCAGCAACGGCGTCTATCTGGCTTCCAAAGCCGCGGGGAAATAGCAGAGAGATTGGCGCTCGAAAAGACTGGGGGAGCAGTGCCTGCCCCCCCAGACCCCGTCGTATTTTAGGGCGGCACCTTTAACAGTGACGGGGGGTCTGGGGGGGATGGCACATCTCCCCCAGCCTTACTCAAGCGTGATGTTGCATTGCACGCCTGCCGGTTGCATCCGCGCGGCTAAAGGGCGCAGCCTAAGCACCTGCCCCAAGCGGGTGCACCACGCGAGGACAGCCAGATGACCGTTGCCGCCATTCTGCGCCACAAGGGCCACGACGTGGCCAGCGTTTCCCCAGATGCCACCGTGAGCGAAATTACCGCCTCCCTGGCCGAGCACCGCATCGGCGCCGTGCTGGTGCGCGATGGCGCCAACAAGCTGCTGGGCATCGTCAGCGAGCGCGATATCGTCCGCTGCCTGGCGCGCGAGGGCGCCGCCACGCTGGACATCACCGCGTCCCAACTGATGACCAGGGACCTGCACACCGTCTCGCCCACCACCACCGTCGATGCCGCCATGGGGCGCATGACATCGAGCCGCGTGCGCCACCTGCCCGTGCTGGAGGGCGAAGATCTCGTCGGTTTGATCAGCATAGGCGACGTCGTGGCAACCCTGCTCGCCAGCCAGGCTCAGGAAGTCGATAGCCTGAAGGCCTACGTCGCCGGCAGCGTTTAGCGCAAAGGAAGAGGGGGGGGGGCGGGCCGGGGGCCCCCCACCCCCCCCCCCCGAAAGGCACGCCGGGGGTATAATAAAAGGGGGT
>CAXUNZ010000060.1:3663-9526 GCA_964252525.1 uncultured Acetobacteraceae bacterium | reverse complement strand
TCCCCCCAGACCCCCCGTCAATTTTCGGCTCTCGTCTTAAATAATGACGGGGGGTTTGGGGGGGCAGGCACTGCTCCCCCAACTTCCTTTCCGCTTACGCGCGTTACTGCAAAGGCAAGGGTACCATCAGCCCGCCTTGCGACCACAGCGCGTTATACCCGCGGGGCAAATCAAGCGGCGCGTGGCGTCCGACGGTCCGATCATAAATCTCCCCGTAATTGCCCAGCGCCGCCACGACGCGCCGCGCCCAGTCATGCGCCAGGCCCAGGCCTTGCGCGGTTAGCCAATCCTCGCCGGTCAGGCGGCGCATGCGCGGATCTTCGCTATGGGTAATTGTCTGCGCCGCCTGGCGCGTCAGGCCGAGGAATTCAGCCTGCAAAAGCGCGCCTATCGTATAGTCCACGACAGCCGATAGACGCGAATCCGTGCCGCGCACCGCCATGACGGCGGGAACCTGCGTCAACCGGTCGGCCAGAAAGACATAGTCCTGCGCATTGCGGAAGGTCGAGCGCGCTTCGGCCAGTTTGGAGATGAACGCGCTCGTCACCTGGCAGTGACGGTCCATGATGCCGGCGTCCATTTCCCCTTCTTCCTGAAAGCCAAACGGAATGGGGCGCACGCCGTGTGCCGCAAGGAAGGCGAGCACCGTGGGATCGTTGTCGGTGTCTTCGATATAGCAAAGCTTGCGGCAGGCGATTTCGGCTATGCTGTGGATGCCCTCCGCGCGATGCACCATGAAACCCTGGCCATCCTGGAAAATCGGCGGGCTGAAATGAACGCCATTGCGCGCGGCTTGTGCCGCCGCCGGCGTGACGCCGGCCACGACGTCGCTCTTGCCTTGGGCAAGGCCCGTGAACCCCTCCTGCTCCGTATTGTAGGGTTGCAGTTCCACCTTGTCCGGCGTGCCGAACAGCGCCGCGGCAACCGCGCGGCACATTTCGGTGTCGAGCGGCACGAGCGATCCGTGGAGATCCTGCTTGTTCCAATCGAGCGGTTCGACGATCACGCCGCATTTCAGCCGGCCCTGGGCCCAGGCGTGTTCCGCCCCGGACGCGAACACGCCGATCATCAGCAGAGTAGCGCGCAGGCTGCGCAGCATCGAAGACGCCGACAGCTTCTAGGGTGTCCAGGGTTGCGTCACGTTGCCGCCCAGGATCGTCTCCTCCAGGTAGGGAATGCCGGGCGAGACAGTGGGACGCGGATTGAAATCGGATGGCGGGGGATCGTTCTCCAGGCCCGCGCCATAGCCATTGGGGTAATCGGTCGGCGTGATGTTCAACGCGGCACAGCCGGCGCCGCCGTAATGGGGCAGCGACAAAACGGTCGCGGTGCTGATCGTGATGGCGCTGGGCGGCAGCGGCGCAAGCTTGCCGAGCAGGCGGTCATTGTCGAACGCCTCCATCATGGTGCCGACGCCCTTGGTATCATCCGGCGCAAGCTCCGTCTGAGGGCTGCCGTCGGGACTGGTGAATTCCGTGGCACCCAGCGCCTGCGCGCGCCGCTCATCGGGGAGGTTGGCCAGCGGGGTCAGGCCGAACACCTTGTTGATGAAGGAGACGATCGATCCGTGCTCGCTGTAGACGTGGGAAACCGCGTGAGCCGAGCTGAAGGGCGAGAGCACGATCGTGGGAATGCGCGGGCCGCCGGACATGGGCAGCGTGTCCGGACCCCAATTGCGGATGGCCTCCGGAGCGTGGTCGTAATAGCCGTCGCTTTCATCGTAGCTGATGATGATCGCGCTGTGAGCCCAGTATGGGCTGTTGGCGATGGCGTTGACCGCATCGGCCACCTGCGCCTCCGAAATCTGGCTGTCGGAGTAGCTGCCGTGATCGTCATTGCCGTTGAACAGCGTGCGCACCGCGGGGCTCGGGTCGGCCGTCTGCAGGCTATCGTTGTTGTAATAGCCGCCGCGCACGTAATACACGCCGCCGGCCGGGTTCAGCGCGTTGTTGGCGACATCGGTGTAGAATTGCTGCAGGCCGTGCATGTTGGCGAGCTCGGCCGGATTGTCGCCCAGATAACCGAAATACTGCGGACCGTTGTGATGGACGATGTAGGACGGGTGCGGCGTCGATGCCGGGAAAGTATCGACCACATCGTTGCCGTCGAATGGCTCCGGCCCGAACCCCTGCTGATACCAGCCCCACGGAACCGTGGGATTGTTTTTGGCGATCGTGTGAATATCGTGCTGCACGTCGGACAGATCGAGCGCGGGATGGCTGTCCTGCGCGATGATGGTGTTGATGCTCTTGCCCATGAAGGACAGCGGCAGGGAGGCGAAGGTCAGCGTCTGTTGCGAAGGCGCATACGCCGCCAGCGGTCCATCGAGCGCCACGACCGCGGCGGCGGTGTAGGAGGCGTAGGCGGGATCATTCGGGGCAGGCGCCGGACAGGCAAGGTTGTTGTAGGTGCCGGCGAGCGCGCCGGTGTTCGGCACGGCGCATTTGCTGAAGCTGGCTTCATCGGGACCGAGCGGAGGTTTGCCGGGGAAGGTGTCGGAATTGCCGCCGGCGAAGGGGGCCGTGTCGGTTTCATTCGGCACCGCGTAGGGCGCACCCACGCCGGCGTTGACACCCGTGGTGCCCGGATGCAGCGCCCACTGGGTCGCACCGCTCTGCGCGGCGATCATGGCAATGGCATTCGGCGTCGAAGGCCCGACAATGGTCTGGCGCAGATTGTCGAACAGGGTTCCGACGTCGGCATAATGCCACAGGAACGGGATGGTGTCGCAATCGCGGTGCGACATCACGACCTCACCCTTCTGCTTCTGGATCAGGCTCGGATTGCTCGTCGGCGGCTGCGTGTTCGGGGGCCATTGCGCGCTCGATGTCACCACGTTGCCCTCGGCGGTCGAGGAACTGGCGGAAGCGTATTCCAGCCCTTCCTGATCCAGCGCGTAGCCGTCATTGAGGGCCACCGATTTGTTGGCGTCCTGCAGGTGGAAATCGGCGATGTAGCCGGTGTGCGAATGATCGACCGAATAGAGGCTCTCGGGATAGAGCTGAACCGCGGCACCATTGACGTCGGTGATCGTGCGCGGCGAGAGGAAGGGCGAGATCGTGCTGTAGGTGCCATCGGTATTGCGGATGTTTTGCACGTAGCTCGCCGTCTTGTTGGCCGGCTGGGCATAGGGGTCGCTGGGGTCGGCGCCGGTAAAGGTGCTGAGCAGGCCGTTCGCCCCGGGATAGGTGCCGAAATAGCTGTCGAAGCTGCGATTTTCCTGGAAGATGATAAAGACATATTTGATATTCTGCCGGATCAGCGCCAGCTTCTGCGCTTCAGTCAGCTTTGTCTCCAGGAAGGGCAGGTTGGCATATTGCTCGCCGATTGTTCCCGTCGATGTGGCGAGCGTCAGTGCCGGCTCGGCGGCCACGGCCACCGTGTTGCCCAGCATGGCCACAAGCGCCAGGCAGGCGCAGGAACTCTTCCAAAGCTGTTTTCCGGTCATCGGCCGCAACCCCCAGATGGTTCATCCACGCCACGCACGCGGCTGTTCACTAATGGACGGCCCGTTGCCGCACCAGGGTCATTTCAATGACGTTTGTACGACAACCCGGCCAGGCAACACGCGGGCGCCGGGGCCTCAACTCTCCTTGTACTTGTAGCCGATGCCGTAGAGTGTCTCGATGCGGTCGAAGCTGTCATCGATCTGGCGAAACTTCTTGCGCACCCGTTTGATGTGGCTGTCGATCGTGCGGTCATCGACAAAGATATTCTCGCCATAGGCGCCATCGATCAGCTGGTCGCGCGATTTCACCATACCCGGACGCATCGCCAGCGACTTCACGAGCAGGAATTCCGTCACGGTCAAGGCGATATCCTGACCACGCCAATTGCATTGGTGCTTGGTTTCATCGAGCACCAGATCGCCTCGCACGAGCACGGCGGAGGCCGCCGTGCCGCCGCCCTCACTGCGGTTGGCCTCATTACGCCGCAGCAGGGCGCGGATGCGCTCGATCAGCAGGCGCTGGCTGAAAGGCTTGACGATATAATCGTCGGCACCCAGACGCAGCCCCATCAGCTGGTCCACCTCCTCATCCTTGCTGGTGAGGAAGATGACCGGCATCTGACTGCGCTGGCGCAGGCGCTGGAGCAGTTCCATGCCGTCCATCCGCGGCATCTTGATGTCGAGCACGGCCAGATCCACGGGTTTGGCGTTCAGCGCCTGCAATGCGCTCTCCCCATCCGTGTACGTGCGGACGGCATAGCCCTCCTGTTCGAGCGTCATGCTGACGCTGGTCAGGATGTTGCGGTCGTCATCAACCAGGGCGATGGTGTGTTTCATGGTCTTCTTCCTCGTCCTGGCGGCTGGCACCTGGCGTGGTGCTAGCCCACGCCCGGGCGGCACGCCAAGGGAGGACAACGCTCAGCCAAATCTTCCGCCGCAACGCGCTTGCCATGCGTTGCCCCGTTTAGGATGGTGTAGGATGTCGCCGCACTCCACACCGGGGTATTCGGCCAAAAAACAACGGGCCAGACAGCCCATACTTTCGGGAGCGTTCGGATGAATGCCGAGATGAGGCCGGCCGAGGCAGGCCAGACCCCAGAACTGGCCCAGACCCAGGAGGCGGATCCCCTGGCGCGCACCTTTGTCGTGACGTCCGCCGCCGTGCACGCCAACCTGACCGCCCCAGAGCGCAGCGCCCAAGCCATCCACCGCGGCGAGGCGCGCTTCTCCGCCGATGGCGCCCTGATCGTGCGCACGGGCGTGCACACCGGCCGGTCCGTCGCGGACAAATTCGTGGTCGATGAGCCCGAGACCACCGCCCAGATCGCTTGGGGCAAGATCAACCAGCGCCTGAGCCCGCGGCTTTTCGAAGGCCTGCGCGGCCGCGTGCTGGCCTACCTTCAGGGCCGCGAGCTGTTCACGCAGGACCTCTACGCCGGTGCCGACCCTGCCCACCGCGTGCGGGTGCGCGTGGTCTCCACCAGCGCCTGGCACGCGCTGTTTGCGCGCAACATGTTCATCCGCCCGCCGGCGCGCGACCTGCCCGGATTTGCGCCCGACTACGTCATTCTGCATGCGCCCGAGTTTCAGGCCGATCCCGCCATCGATGGCGTGCGCACCAGTACCGCCATCGCGTTGTCCTTCGCCCAGAAGCTGATCGTTATCGCCGGCACGGAGTATGCGGGCGAAATCAAGAAATCCATTTTCACCGTCATGAACTGGCATCTGCCGGAACGCGGCGTGCTGCCCATGCATTGCAGCGCCAATATCGGAGCGGATGGCGACACCGCGCTCTTCTTCGGCCTCTCTGGCACCGGCAAGACCACCCTGTCGAGCGATCCGCAGCGCAAGCTGATCGGCGATGACGAGCACGGCTGGGGCTCGGGTGGCGTCTTCAATTTCGAGGGCGGGTGCTACGCCAAGGTGATCAACCTCAGCCGTGAAGCCGAGCCTCAGATCTGGGATGCGACCCACCGCTTCGGCACGGTGCTGGAAAACGTCACCGCCGACCAGGATGGCACGCTGGATTTGGCCGATCAGACGCTCACCGAGAACACGCGCTCCTGCTATCCGATCGAATTCATCCCCAACGCCGAGCTTTCCGGCCGCGGCGGCCTGCCGCGCAACGTCATCATGCTGACTGCGGACGCCTTTGGCGTGTTGCCGCCCATCTCCAGGCTCACGCCCGCGCAGGCGATCTATCACTTCCTCTCCGGCTACACGGCGCGCGTCGCCGGCACCGAAAAGGGCATGGGCGCCGAGCCGCAAGCCACCTTTTCGACCTGCTTTGGCGCACCCTTCCTGCCGCGCCGGCCGGAGGAGTATGGCCGGCTGCTGGAAACGCTCATCCATCGCCACGGCGCCGCCTGCTGGCTGGTCAATACCGGCTGGACCGGGGGCGCCTACGGCACGGGC